>NZ_JBJDNI010000017.1:82116-104330 GCF_044900545.1 Scandinavium sp. NPDC088450
TATTTTTCGCGTCGGCGATGGTCAGGACCGGGTGAGTGATGTCAGCATGAACTGGGTAAATACCCTCGTATTCGAAGGGGCCGACCTCACTCAGGCATTGATAGAGAAATCAGGAAATGACCTGCTTATTCACGCATGGGGGGGCAGCGACACGCTTACACTCCCTGACTATTTTACTTCAGAGTCGTATCGTCAATTCGATATGGTCTTCGGCGACACCACGCTGACGGTCAGTGACCTGGCAGGGATGGGATTCCCGGTTTACGGCAATGAAAGCAACAACAGCCTCAGCGGCTGGAATAACGATGACACGCTTGTGGGTTATGGCGGGAATGACACGCTGAATGGTAGGAAAGGTAATGATATTCTGGACGGCGGTACGGGTAATGACAGTCTGAGTGGCGGGGAAGGTAGCGACAGATATATTTTTCGCGTCGGCGATGGTCAGGACCGGGTGAATGATGTCAACATGAACTGGGTAAATACCCTCGTATTCGAAGGGGCCGACCTCACTCAGGCGTTGATAGAGAAATCAGGAAACGACCTGCTTATTCACGCATGGGGGGGCAGCGACACGCTTACACTCCCTGGCTATTTTACTTCAGAGGCATATCGTCAATTCGATATGGTCTTCGGCGACACCACGCTGACGGCCAGCGACCTGGCGGGGATGGGATTCCCGGTTTACGGTAATGAAAGCAACAACAGCCTCAGCGGCTGGAATAATGATGACACGCTTGTGGGTTATGACGGGAATGACACGCTGAATGGTGGGCGCGGTAACGACGTTCTGGATGGCGGTACGGGTAATGACAGTCTGAGTGGCGGGGAAGGTAGCGACAGATATATTTATCGTGCTGGTGATGGAAAAGATAGTATTTATGAGCAGGGTTCAATGATTGATTATTCTGATGCAATTTTATTTGACGAGAATATTCTTGCATCAGAAACGCTTGTTTCAAGGTCTACGAATAATTTAGTGTTATCTTTTGCCGACGGTGCAGACAGTATCACGATTAGTAATTTCTTCATCTCAACAAACTATCAAGTGGAACACATTACATTTGCAGATGGAACTGACTGGGTGCCGGAAGATATCTTTAATTATATTGAAGATAATATTCCTCTCCCGCTGGCAGAAACGAGCGATAGTTCTTTTTCACTCAATTTAATGCAACAACAAATTTGCCAGTTTACATCCGATAATGCTAATGATGAAAATATGGACTCGGTTGGCTATTCTTTGGCGTCGGCCAGAACAACTACAGTCGAGCTTGTACAGTAATTATATTGGCCACTGAGGTTGCTCGGTGGCCAAAATGACAGGGATGTATAAATTGATTTCTTTAGAACAAGGTTTATGGTCTTGCCTTTCAATTATTGCTCGTCATTACGGGATGGCGGTAAATACAATGGCGTTGCAAGGTAAATATGCTACGGATAATCATCACGATATTAAGGTTCAGTTTGTTCGCGCAGTACGTGAGACTGGTTTAAAATGCCGTTGTGTAGAGGGGGTCAATATGGCTGCCTTAAAAAAATTACCCCTTCCAGCTATAATTGAACTTCCAGAAACAGGTTATGTAATATTGTTGGCTGTAAAGGATGATGAGTGGTTAATCCAGCCAATAAGTCATGATAAACCCACGGTGTTTCATCCAGACGAAAATGACCACTATCATTTATTCCTTTTTACGCGCCGTTTTTCTTGGGGGGAGATCAAAAGCGAATTCAATCTGAATTGGTTTGCAAATGCATTTTGGCACTATAAAAAACTTATTGGTGAGGTTTTGTTGGCATCTTTCTTTATACAAGTCCTGGCATTGATCTCCCCTCTCTTCTTCCAGGTGGTGGTAGATAAAGTGCTTACTCATCAAAGTTTGACGACCTTAGATGTACTTGCGCTAGGTATGGTTGTGGTTTCACTGTTCGATGTTATTTTAAATGGCTTACGGAACTACCAATTGGCTCATACATCTCAGCGCATCGACGTAACGCTCAGTTCGCTGCTTTATAAGCATTTGCTGGCATTACCCTTGACGTGGTTCATGCAACGACAAGCCGGAGTGATAGTCGCACGAGTCCATGAGCTTAAAACGATCAGAGAGTTTTTAACGGGCAGCGCAATGTCCTTATGTCTTGATTTGTTTTTTACTTTACTGTTTTTTATCGTGATGGCTTTTTACAGCATTCCCTTAACACTCATCGTTATTGTCTCTCTGGTTCCTTACATATTGTTATCGATGTCGATTACTCCGATATTACGAGAACGTCTGGACGAGCAGTTTAAACAGGGGGCGAGAAATCAGGCTTTTCTGGTGGAGAGCCTGACCGGTATCGAGTCGGTAAAAGCCATGTCTGTAGAAAACTTAATGAACCGACGTTGGGATGAACAGGTCGCGTCATTCGTCACCAGTTGTTTCAAAACACAGAACCTTGGCAATATAGCCAGTCAGATATCGAGGTTTGTCAGTAAAATTACTAGTGTATCGATTCTCTGGTATGGCGCACATTTGGTTATTGAAGCTCAATTAACAGTGGGGGCATTAATCGCTTTTAATATGTTTGCCGGACAGGTGACAACGCCAGTTTTACGTCTGGTTCAGCTATGGCAAGACTTCCAGCAAGTCTCCGTGTCCGTGAAGAGACTTGGGGATATATTGAATATGCCCGTTGAACATCAAGAATGTACTGCGACGCTGGCTGAAGTAAAAGGGGCTATAAAATTTTCTAAGGTTTCTTTTTCGTGGCAAGTGGGGGGGGCTTCAGTACTGGATAATATCTCATTAACAATTCGACCGAAAGAGATCATTGGTATTGCAGGACGTTCAGGTTCAGGGAAAAGCACGCTTACGCGACTGATACAACGCTTATGTATTCCTACGAGCGGTCAAATTTATATAGATGGGATAGATATTGCTCAAACGGATCCTCACTGGCTCAGAAAACAGATTGGGGTCGTCCTTCAGGAAACACAACTGTTTAATGGCACAATACGCGATAATATCGCGCTTGCCTTGCCGGAAGCCTCTCTTGAGCAGGTTATTGAGGCAGCCAATCTCGCGGGGGCGCATGAATTTATTAGCGAGTTTCCACAAGGTTATGATACGCCGGTGGGCGAACATGGTGGGCGACTCTCTGGGGGGCAGAAGCAGAGAATAGGCATTGCAAGAGCATTAATTACAAATCCGCGGATCATCATATTTGATGAGGCAACCAGTGCATTAGATTATGAATCTGAATACATCATACAACGTAATATGGCTGAAATTTCTCGCGGCCGTACAGTGTTTATTATTGCACATCGTTTGTCAGCTTTACGCACCGCGAGTCGAATTTTAGTGATGGAAAAAGGGAAGATAGCCGAGCAAGGCAGCCATAAACAATTGCTTGAACTGAAAGGTATCTACTCCAGGTTGCACGACCTGCAGGAGTCCGTTGTATGAAAGATACTCACTACCGGGAATTTTTACCTGCAGTTTTGGAAGTTCAGGAAACACCGCCTTCTCCGGCAGGCAGAATGATTACATGGAGCATTATCATCCTCTTTGTTGTATCGATTTTGTGGGCCGCCTGTGGGCGTGTGGATATCGTTGCGGTAACGCGAGGTAAAATTGTTGTGAGCGATCTCTCTCGTCCGGTTAGCAGTTCTGTGGTGGCCCAGGTGATTGAGGTTGCGGTAAGCGATGGGCAGCACGTCCGCAAAGGGGATGTGTTAATCCGCCTCAACAGTAAAGCCCTTGAGGCCCGATATGAAGAAAATGTATTGCGGCAAAAAACGAATCGTTTTCATATCGCCCGGCTTCAGTTGTTGCGTAAGCATTATCAGGATATTGAAGCACCAGCAGAGTTGCCTGCAGACTATTTTAGTGAAGACCCCTTATTCGGAAAGCAAGTGTCTCAACAGCTGGCTGCTGAGATCAATAACGATCGACAGGAAAAGGTGGTACTTCGGGACAGCATGGTCGTTCTTAATGCACAAAAAACCGGCTATCTTTCTCAAAAGGAACAATCGCTACGTTTACTCCCTATCTACGCTGAACAGCATCGTGCCTTATCGTCGCTATATAAAAAGAATTTAACCAGCCGGGACAGTGTTCTTGAAATCCAGAAGAAACTTACCGAAGCGGAATTTGCTCTGAAAAGCGCTGAAGCAAAAGTGGTGGAGATAGGGGCAGGTTATCATCAGGCTGAATCCGAATATCAGGCCAGAATAACCACTAAACTAGAAAGCGTGGAGCAACAGCTTGCGGATAAAACGCTAGAAAACAGCGTGCTGGAAAAACAATTAAAAGAATTAACCGGGCAAATTGCACAATATACCTTAGTGGCTCCTGTTGAGGGGGTCGTTGACGCACTGGTTTTTCGGGATGCGGGAGGCGCAGTGGATGCGCCACAAGAACTTCTTAAAATTGTTCCTGATAATGAAATACTTAGTGCTGAAGTCATTGTGAGTAATCAGGATGTGGGATTTTTACGTCCAGGACAAAATGTTACTCTCAAAATCGATACCTTTGATTTCACGCGGTATGGATGGGTTATTGGCCGATTGCGTAAAATTTCCGCTGATGCTACTGAAGATAAAGACCAGGGACTTATCTATAAAGCCACCATTGAATTGTCGCAAAAGCATTTAATTATTGATGGGCGAGAAATGGCGCTCGAACCTGGGATGCAGGTAACCGCTGAAGTAAAAACGGGGCGGAGAACCATCTTAAGCTATCTGTTAAGTCCGGTGATGGAAGCGCTCGATAGCGTAGGGAAGCAGCGCTAAGTTAGTGGGCCGAATGATCGAGCGGCCAGTCGCAAACCACCTGGCCGCTTAACTCTCCTACTGCACGGGCTGCCAGGCTTTATCGGTCCTGTAGGCTTCCAGAGCCTGGGCTTTTTGCTGTGACTCACTTCCCAGGTCGGTCTGATAAACGGTGTCATTCTGGTCGATCATAAAGCTCATGATCCCTGTTTCGCCGTATTTCACCGGCCAGGCAATCAGGGCAAAGCCTTCTTTTTTGGCATCGGGAAGAATGCGGAAGCGATACCCGTGATAGCCCATGCCCGGCACGGTGGGGCTGAAGGCTGGCCCTAACGGGCTTGGCTCATCGCCGGGTTGTGTTGGCCAGTACAGGCCGTCTTTTTTGCCTTCGCTACTCAGCAGTTTGGCGGCGTAAACCTGGAAGCGCTGGTAATAGTCTTCCTGCGCATCGACATAGGCGTGCATCGCCTGAATGGCTGACAGCTCATTACGGCCAATCTCGCGGGTCTGAATTTCATCTTCCGCGCTTGCCATATCAAAATGCCAGCCCTCAGCGGTTTTCAGCATCGGGATGGGCAGTTGCCACTCCCCTGCGCCGACGTTCAGGTGCGCAACATCCCCGGTTTCCTCTATTTTATGACCGACTTTCCAGTCTCGCAGGAAGCGGGCAACGGCTTCAGGATCGGCTCCCTCTGGTGGCAGATATTGCCGCCAGTTATCGCCCAGCAGGTCGTTCATGGCGGTTTCGTTGTGCGTGGAGATGGCGTCGACCAGGGCCGTGGCGGCTTTGTCTGGCGTGTCAAAATGCTGCTGCGCAAAAGCGGGCAGGGTGAACAGGGCGAGCAGACCAGCGATCGTTATTTTTTTCATGGCTTCTCCTTAGCGATGACGCAGTTCGCGATGTTGAGAACCACGTTCGATCTGTGGTCGGCTGTGGGTCTGGGACAAGTTGCGGCTTTGCGTGCCGCGTTGGCGCTGGGCCTCCCAGGATGGCGAGCGGCTGTCATTGCCGCTCAGAGCATTGGCTCGCACGTTCTGCACCTGCTGTTGGCGCTGCTGATGCTGCGCGGGTGTCACGGAAGCGTGATGTTCTTTTACCTGCTCGCGACGTTGCTGCTGCTGCGCGGTTGGGTTCTGCACATGAGATTTGGCATTTTCACGACGCTGCTGCTGTTGTGCCGTTGGGTTTTTCAGCTTCTCTTTGGCGGCGGTGCCGTCATAGCCACGGTAGTTGTTACGTTGAGTGACTTTATCCAGCTGACGCGAGGCCGCTTGCCGCTGAGCATCGTGGGTGCCACCGGTGGCCGCTCTGCCCGCCACAACAGATTTTGCCGCACCATTATGCGTGCTCTTCTGGAACTGGTTCAGCGCCGCCTGGCGTTGGTTGTCCCGATTGACTGGCGCGTGTTGTGTCGCGCTCAGGCCACCTGCCACATTGGTCTGATGGAAGCGCTGCGCCACATTGTTGTTCGGGTACGGCACATTGCTGCGAAACGTTGGGTTGTGCTGCCAGTTCACGTTATTGCCCGTCAGGTGCTGCCCGGTAATGTGGTTGAAGTTATTCACGTTGATGTTGATGTTGTTGTTCCCGCCGCCGTGCCAGCCGCCGTGATCCCAGTCATCATCATGGTGGTGATAATAATCGTCATGGCCCCAGTCGATGCTGCTGAACAGCGCCCAGGTTGTCGCGACACCCAGACTGTAACCAAAGCCGTTGACGAAACTGTTGGTGAATTGCTGGCCCGGAGTCGGAGGCAAATACACTGGCGGATACGAGGTGTTCGGCCAGGTGCCGTACACGGTGTTCGGGTTATAGGTTGGGACGTACACCACGTTCGGGTCGGCTGACTCAATCTTGATGACTTGCGTCGTTGGAGCTGGGGTTGTGGTGGTCGTCGTCGTGGTTGTGGTGCCAGATGCCGGTGGCGGTGCCGCCACTGTGGTGGTGGTGACTTTCTGCTGTGGTGAGGATTTTAAGGTGCCGGTTTGCTGGGCGATATTACGCAGCTTCTGCACTTCATCCATTACGTCCTGCGGTTGCGCCAGAAACGCATTGCCTAAATCCTGCACCCACTGTGGGTTCTCACCCATTAGGGACAGCAGCGCCGGGAAGGCGACCAGCGATTTTACGCTTGGGTCCCACGGTTGATTCGCCACGGCCTGCACGGCGGCATCGCCCTGCATAGAAGGGTTATCCTGCGACCATTGGACAGCTTGCAGCACGTTGCTCGGATAAGTCGAGGCCATCAACACCTGCGACAGCAGATTGTCAGGGTAGAGCGCAATTGGTGCGACCCACTGATCAATTTGTGCATCGGTATAAGTGGGGGCTACTGGCTGTGCCGCGACAGGGGTTACGGGTTGCGCAGGGGCTACCGGTTGTGCGACTGCAGGGGCTGGCTGGGGCGGTGCATCTGCCGCGCGGCTCTGGACATACAGCGTTCCCGAAGCGGCGAGCAACCCGGCGCTGCAAATCAGCGCAAGAATATGGGGCTTAAAGGGCAACTTCATTATTTTCTCCTGGCGCAAAAATTTGGCCTGATTCAGAGAGTATTGCCGAAAATAGCAACGATGACGGGAGTATAGGCGGACTTATTTTTCGTTTTTGACTTTAGTTGGGATCGCGGCGGGAAGTGTGTAAGCAGATAAGATTTTTATGTTTAAAAAAAGCCTTTTAACCCGCTTTATTCTGACCTTAACGATTCAGCAAACTTTTAATGTTGCTTTTTTGTAAACAGATTAACACCCCCCGGAAATCCTGCTATGCTGCCCGTCGCGGTATCGGGCATTTACCCTACAAACTGCTGTCTCACGAGTGAAGAGAACGCCGGCCGCAAATGACAATGAGAGTGAGGAGATACCGTCGTGCTAGAAGAATACCGTAAGCACGTAGCTGAACGTGCCGCCGAGGGAATTGTTGCAAAACCCATTGATGCAACCCAAATGGCCGCACTCGTCGAGCTGCTGAAAGCTCCGCCTGCTGGCGAAGAAGAATTCCTGTTAGACCTTTTAATCAACCGTGTTCCGCCAGGCGTCGATGAAGCCGCCTATGTGAAAGCCGGATTCCTTGCTGCTATCGCCAAAGGCGAAGCCACTTCACCTCTGGTTACCCCTGAAAAAGCAATCGAACTGCTGGGCACCATGCAGGGTGGTTACAATATTCATCCTCTGATTGACGCGCTGGACAGCGCTACGCTGGCCCCCATCGCCGCCAAAGCCCTGTCTCACACGCTGCTGATGTTCGACAACTTCTACGATGTGGAAGAAAAAGCCAAAGCGGGCAACAGCTACGCGAAACAGGTGATGCAGTCCTGGGCCGATGCCGAATGGTTCCAGAGCCGTCCAGCTCTGGCTGAGAAAATCACCGTCACCGTCTTTAAAGTGACTGGCGAAACCAACACCGATGACCTGTCTCCGGCGCCGGATGCGTGGTCTCGCCCGGATATCCCACTGCACGCGCTGGCGATGCTGAAAAACGCCCGTGAAGGTATTGAGCCCGATCAGCCAGGTGTTGTCGGCCCGATCAAACAGATCGAAGCCCTGCAGAAAAAAGGCTTCCCGCTGGCTTACGTGGGTGACGTTGTCGGTACCGGTTCTTCCCGTAAATCCGCAACCAACTCCGTGCTGTGGTTCATGGGCGACGATATTCCACACGTGCCAAACAAGCGCGGTGGCGGCCTGTGCCTCGGTGGCAAAATTGCGCCAATCTTCTTCAACACCATGGAAGATGCGGGCGCGCTGCCTATCGAAGTGGACGTCAACAACCTGAACATGGGCGACGTGATTGACGTTTACCCGTTCAAAGGCGAAGTGCGTAACCACGAAACCAACGAACTGCTGGCAAGCTTCGAGCTGAAAACTGACGTGCTGATTGACGAAGTGCGCGCCGGTGGCCGTATTCCGCTGATCATCGGCCGTGGCCTGACCACCAAAGCGCGTGAAGCGCTGGGTCTGCCGCACAGCGACGTATTCCGTCACGCGAAAGACGTTGCCGAAAGCAACCGTGGTTACTCCCTGGCGCAGAAAATGGTGGGCCGCGCTTGCGGCGTAGCCGGTATTCGTCCTGGCGCGTACTGCGAGCCGAAGATGACTTCTGTAGGTTCACAGGACACCACCGGTCCAATGACCCGTGATGAGCTGAAAGACCTGGCGTGCCTGGGCTTCTCTGCTGACCTGGTGATGCAGTCTTTCTGCCACACTGCCGCTTATCCTAAGCCGGTTGACGTGACCACTCACCACACCCTGCCAGACTTCATCATGAACCGTGGCGGTGTCTCTCTGCGTCCGGGCGACGGGGTTATCCACTCCTGGCTGAACCGTATGCTGCTGCCAGATACCGTTGGTACGGGCGGTGATTCTCATACCCGTTTCCCAATCGGTATCTCCTTCCCGGCGGGTTCTGGTCTGGTGGCGTTTGCTGCTGCGACAGGCGTTATGCCGCTCGACATGCCGGAATCTGTACTGGTGCGCTTCAAAGGTAAAATGCAGCCGGGCATCACCCTGCGTGACCTCGTGCATGCGATCCCTCTGTATGCCATCAAACAGGGCCTGCTGACCGTTGAGAAGAAAGGCAAGAAGAACATCTTCTCTGGCCGCATTCTGGAGATTGAAGGTCTGCCGGATCTGAAAGTCGAGCAAGCGTTCGAACTGACGGATGCGTCTGCTGAGCGTTCAGCAGCGGGTTGTACCATCAAACTGAACCAGGCGCCGATTGAAGAGTATCTGAACTCCAATATCGTGCTGCTGAAGTGGATGATTGCTGAAGGCTACGGCGACCGTCGTACGCTGGAACGTCGTATCCAGGGCATGGAAAAATGGCTGGCTGAACCGCAGTTGCTCGAAGCCGATGCTGACGCAGAATATGCGGCAGTTATCGACATCGACCTGGCGGATATCAAAGAGCCAATCCTGTGTGCGCCAAACGATCCGGACGACGCGCGTCTGCTGTCTGATGTGCAGGGCGAGAAAATCGACGAAGTGTTTATCGGTTCCTGCATGACCAACATCGGCCACTTCCGTGCGGCGGGTAAACTGCTCGATAATCACAAAGGCCAGTTGCCAACTCGCCTGTGGGTCGCGCCGCCAACCCGTATGGATGCTGCTCAGCTCACCGAAGAAGGCTATTACAGCATCTTCGGCAAGAGCGGGGCACGTATTGAGATCCCGGGCTGTTCACTGTGCATGGGTAACCAGGCTCGTGTGGCGGACGGTTCAACGGTGGTTTCCACCTCGACCCGTAACTTCCCGAACCGTTTAGGGACGGGCGCGAATGTGTTCCTGGCCTCTGCAGAGCTGGCGGCCGTTGCGGCGCTGATCGGTAAACTGCCAACGCCGGATGAGTACCAGACGTTCGTGGCGCAGGTTGATAAGACCGCTGTAGACACATACCGCTATCTGAACTTCGACCAGCTCTCTCAGTACACTGAGAAAGCGGATGGTGTGATTTTCCAGACTGCTGTGTAAAAGCTAGCGCTAAAAATGTAGGCCGGGCAAACGCAGTGCCGCCCGGCAATTCCTTGCCGGATGGCGCTAACGCTTATCCGGGCTACAAAAGACAAAACCTCACTTCCTTCGACGTGGGGTTTTTTATTTTCCACGCCTGACACCCGTCCCGCTTTTTATCTCCCTTCTATCTGCGATAATTACGCCAATGGCTTTGCAGAGGAAAACATCATGGATTACGAATTTCTGCGCGACATCACCGGGCTGGTGAAAGTGCGTATGTCGATGGGCCACGAGGTGGTGGGGCACTGGTTTAACGAAGAAGTGAAAGAGAACCTCTCACTGCTCGACGAAGTGGAAGCCGCGGCGCAGGCCGTAAAAGGTACTGAGAACACCTGGCAGCGAGCCGGGCACGAATATACCGTCTGGCTGGACGGAGAAGAGGTGATGGTGCGCGCCAACCAGCTGGAATTCTCCGGCGATGAGATGGAAGAGGGCATGAGTTATTACGATGAAGAGAGCCTGTCGATGTGCGGCGTAGAGGATTTTCTCCAGGTGGTGACGGCGTATCGGGAATTCGTCAGTAAAAAGTGATCGTCAGCCACGCGGACGGCCGGGATTCTTTCCCGGCTTTTTTTTAACCAAAATGATTAATTGATTTTATATAATCATTTTAAAGCTGTGATCTGGGACGATTGTGTCTTAACTATGATTAAATATAATCAATATGATTTTATTTAATCATGGTTAAGACGGGTGGGACGACATGAATATCAAAAAAGCAATTGAGCGAGTTCCCGGCGGCATGATGGTCGTGCCATTGGTCATTGGGGCAATTATCAATACGTTTGCGCCTCAGGCGCTGGAGATTGGCGGCTTTACCACCGCTTTGTTTAAAAATGGCGCCGCGCCTTTAATTGGTGCTTTCCTTCTGTGCATGGGCGCTGGGATCAGCGTCAAGGCAGCGCCACAGGCTTTATTGCAAGGCGGCACAATCACTCTCACCAAACTCCTCATCGCCATTGCTCTGGGGCTGGGCGTAGAGCATCTGTTTGGTGCTGAAGGGATCTTTGGCTTAAGTGGTGTGGCAATCATTGCCGCGATGAGCAACTCCAACGGCGGCCTTTATGCAGCGCTGGTTGGCGAGTTCGGAAATGAGCGCGATGTGGGCGCAATTTCTATTTTATCGCTGAACGATGGACCTTTCTTCACCATGATCGCGCTGGGCGCGGCGGGTATGGCTAACATTCCAATTATGGCGCTGGTGGCGGTGCTGATCCCTCTGTTGGTTGGCATGACGTTGGGGAATCTTGACCCGAATATGCGTGACTTCCTGACCAAAGGCGGGCCGTTATTGATTCCGTTCTTCGCTTTCGCTCTTGGTGCCGGAATTAACCTTGAAATGCTTTTGCAGGGGGGGCTGGCGGGCATCCTGCTCGGCGTACTGACCACGTTTATCGGCGGCTTCTTTAACATTCGCGCCGACCGCTTAGTGGGCGGAAGCGGTATCGCGGGGGCCGCTGCTTCAAGTACGGCAGGGAATGCGGTGGCAACGCCGCTTGCTATCGCCCAGGCCGACCCATCATTGGCCACGGTTGCTGCAGCGGCTGCACCGTTAATTGCCGCGTCGGTTATCACCACCGCTATTCTGACACCGATATTGACCTCATGGGTTGCGAAGAAACAGGAACGACAGGTAGCTCAGGAGAAAAACGCATGAAAATGATCGTTATCGCCGACGACTTCACCGGAGCGAACGACACCGGTGTGCAGCTGGCGAAAAAGGGAGCCAGAACGGAAGTGATGCTCAGTGCAGCACAGAAACCTTCGCGCCGTGCAGATGTGTTGATCGTCAATACGGAAAGCAGAGCCCTGCCCGCAGAGCAAGCTGCACACTCCGTTGGAGAAGCTCTTGCGTCGTGGTGTGAAAGGGCAACGCCGCCACTGGTGTACAAGAAAATAGATTCTACCTTCAGGGGAAACGTGGGGGCAGAAGTCATGGCAGCGATGCAAGCCAGTGGTCGTCATTTGGCCGTCATTGCTGCGGCCATCCCTTCTGCAGGACGCACCACACAGAAGGGGCTTTGTCTGGTCAACGGAACACCGCTTCTGGACACCGAGTTTGCCAGCGACCCGAAAACACCGATCACCTCTTCGCGCATTGCTGAACTGGTTGCACTGCAAAGTGAGTTACCGGTTCATGAAGTCCATCTCGACGATCTCAGACGTGGGCGGCTCAGTGCTCTTCTGAAAGCCTGGGCTGATGAAGGCGAATGTATGGTCGTTGTCGATGCCGTGGAAGATCGCGATTTGATGTTGGTCGCTCAGGCACTTTGCGAGCAAAAGCAGTTCCCACTGATGGTGGGAGCGGCGGGCCTCGCCAATGCTTTGCCCGTCAGTCTCTTTATGCAGGAACAGCAGGCGCTACCCGTGCTGGTGGTTGCCGGATCGATGAGCGAAGCCACGCGCAGACAGGTCGATCGTGCGCTTTGCGAAGGGCGGGCGGACGTTGTCGATATCGATGCATCCCGCCTGATTTCTTCGTCGTTTTCCTTCGAAATCGCTGCGGTTGCAGAGCAAGCGTGCGCACAGCTAAGTCGCCAGCACCATACGATTTTACGTACCAGCCGAAGTGCGCAAGACAGGCAGTTGATTGACGAGTTATGCCAGGCGGCCGGCATGAGCCGTCAGCAGCTGGGGGAAGTCTTAAGCCAACGTATCGGGGAAATCACGCTGAAAATTCTGGCTCAGGCGCGAGTCGGCGGCCTGTTTCTGACAGGGGGCGATATTGCCACTGCTGTTGCCAGCGCGCTGGGTGCAGAGGGATATCGAATTCAGAGCGAAGTCGCACCCTGCATTCCTTGCGGGACATTCATCAACAGCGAACTGGACGATTTGCCGGTGATCACCAAGGCCGGGGGATTTGGTTCAGACAGCACGCTGTGTGATGCGCTTTATTTTATTGAGGAGATGTACTGTGGGCACTAAGATTGTTGCAATCACCATGGGCGACCCTGCGGGGATTGGGCCTGAAATTATCGTTAAAGCACTCACCGAGGATGACCTCAATGGCGCGCCGCTGGTGGTGGTCGGCTGCCTGCATACACTGAAGCGTTTACAGGCTAACGGTCTGGCTAAGGGCGTTGAATTTCGCGCGATTACCGAGGTAGCAGCCGCACGCTTCACGCCTGGTGTTATCCACGTGATTGATGAACCGCTGGCGGAACCCCAGGCACTGGAGCCAGGTAAAGTGCAAGCTCAGGCCGGGGATCTTGCTTATCGTTGCGTAAAACGAGCCACGGCGCTGGCGTTGAAAGGAGACGTTCAGGCCATCGCCACCGCACCGCTAAACAAAGAGGCGCTGCACCTTGCCGGGCACAACTATCCAGGGCACACCGAGCTGTTGGCGACGCTGACCGAAAGCCGCGATTACGCAATGGTGCTTTTTACTGACAAGTTGAAAGTCATTCATGTCTCTACCCATATCGCCTTGCGCAAATTCCTGGATACGCTGAACACCCCTCGCGTCGAAACTGTTATCGGCATTGCCGATACTTTTCTCAAACGTGTGGGTTATGCCAAACCGAGAATCGCCGTCGCCGGGGTGAACCCGCATGCGGGCGAAAATGGTTTGTTCGGTGATGAAGAGAGCCGCTTCCTGGCCCCCGCCATTGCCAGCACCAAAGCCAAAGGTATCGACGTTTACGGACCGTGCCCGCCAGATACTGTTTTCCTGCAGGCCTACGAAGGGCAATACGATATGGTGGTCGCGATGTATCACGACCAGGGGCATATTCCGTTGAAGCTGTTAGGTTTTTACGACGGCGTAAACATTACCGCTGGTCTGCCATTCATTCGCACGTCCGCGGATCATGGGACTGCGTTTGATATCGCCTGGACGGGAAAAGCAAAATCTGAGAGCATGGCCGTATCGATCAAACTGGCAATGCAACTGGCGTAATTCCCTGTTATGAAAGGACAACACCGTCTGGATAATATTGTGGCGTATCTGAAAAACCATACGCTGGTTACGGTAGAACAGTTGGTCGAGGCTGTTGATGCTTCCCCGGCCACAATCCGACGTGATTTGATCAAACTGGACGAGCAGGGCGTGATCAGCAGAAGCCATGGCGGCGTTGCGCTACGCCGCTTTGAACCTGTACAGCCCACCACCAATGAAAAGCAATTGCGATCGCCTGCGGAGAAAAAGGCGATCGCTCGTTTTGCTGCCTCGTTAGTTAAAGCGGGTGATGCAGTTGTTTTGGATGCCGGAACCACCATGCTCGAACTGGCAAAATGTTTAACGCATTTGCCACTGCGGGTGATTACGGTGGATTTGCATATTGCGCTGTTCCTGTCGGAGTTCAGGCAAATTGAGGTCACGATTGTCGGTGGCCGAATTGACGACAGCAGTCAGTCCTGCATTGGTGAATATGGCCGTAAAATGCTGCGCAGCGTTTTCCCGGATATTGCGTTCATGAGTTGTAACTCCTGGGGCGCAGAGACTGGGGTGACAACGCCGACAGAAGACAAAGCAGGGTTGAAACAGGAAATCATCGCTAATGCTCAGCGCAAAGTCCTGTTAGCCGACAGCAGCAAATATGGGGCACATTCGCTGTTCACGGTGGCAACGCTCGAAGACTTCACCGACGTGATCACCGATTCACATCTTCCACAATCGGTACAAACTGAGTTAGCCCGGCGAGATATCGCGCTTCAGTTAGTTCAGCCAGAATAACAGCGCCCGCGGGCGCTGCTGGTCGTGGCTCATACGGCCGGCATATTCCGTCCGTAGTAAATCTCACGCATCTCTTTCCACAGCAAATTCGTAATCGCCTTGCGCTCGCTTTCGCTCAGGTCTTCCGGTTTGGTGTGGAACATATAGTGCTTCAGGTCGAACTCTTTCAGTAACATCTTGGTATGAAAGATGTTTTCCTGATAGACGTTCACATCCACCATGTCATACAGCGCCTTCATATCCTCGGACATAAAGTTCTGAATCGAATTAATTTCATGGTCGATGAAGTGCTTCATGCCGTTCACGTCGCGGGTGAAGCCACGCACACGATAATCGATGGTGACGATATCGGATTCCAGCTGGTGGATAAGGTAATTCAGCGCATTCAGCGGTGAAATCACCCCACAGGTCGAGACCTCGATATCCGCGCGGAAGGTGCACAGACCGCCTTCAGGATGGCTTTCCGGATAGGTATGAACGCAGATATGGCTTTTATCAAGATGGGCGACGACCGCTTCCGGCAGCGGGCCCGGGTGCTCTGTCGTGTCGATAAGTTTCGGGTCAACCGGCTCTTCGCTCACCAGGATGGTGACGCTGGCGCCCTGTGGCTCGTAGTCCTGCCGCGCGATATTCAGAATATTGGCGCCGATAATCGAGCAGGTCTCGGAGAGGATCTCCGTCAGACGGTTGGCGTTATAGAGTTCATCGATATAGGCGATGTAGCCATCGCGCTCCTCTGCCGTTTTCACATAGCAGATATCGTAAATACAAAAACTCAGGCTTTTGGTCAGGTTGTTAAAGCCATGCAGTTTCAGCTTTTTCAATTTGGTTCACCCCCTCAGTCGGACAAAGCGTCCTGTAAGTATTGTGGTAAGGCAAAAGCCGCGGTGTGAATCGCTGGATTGTAGTAACGACAGCTCAGGCCAGCCTGATGGAATCGCGCCTGAATAATTTCGGTCGAGAGGTGACGCAGGGCTTCGTTGTCAGTGGCCCACGCAAAGGTCATGATGCCGCCGTAATAGGTCGGAATGGCTGCCTGATAGAAGCTCACGTCGCCAAAGTAATGGCTGAGCTTGCGGTGGCTGTCGAGCGCTTCATCCTGTTGCAGGAAGCACACGCCGTTTTGCGCGACGAAAATGCCGCCCGGGTTCAGGCAACGTTTACAGCCTTCGTAAAACGCCGAGGTGAACAGGCTTTCGCCTGGGCCAATTGGGTCGGTGCAGTCGGAGATGATGACGTCAAACGTTTGCGTCGTCTGGTTAACAAAATTGACGCCGTCGTCGATAACCAGCGTGAAGCGTGGATCGTCATAGCTTCCGGCGTTGTGGTTTGGCAGGTATTGGCGACAGAACGAAACGACACCGGCATCGATCTCCACCATGGTGATGGATTCAATGTTTTTGTGGCGCGTCACTTCACGCAGCATCGCGCCGTCGCCGCCACCGATAATCAGCACACGTTTCGCGTGACCGTGAGCCAGCAGGGGAACGTGGGTCATCATCTCGTGATAGATAAACTCGTCGCGTTCAGTGGTTTGCACCACGCCGTCGAGCGCCATCACGCGCCCGAACGCCGCGTTTTCAAAGATGATGAGATCCTGATGATCCGTCTTCTCGTGATACAGCACGTTTTCGACGGCAAAGTACTGACCAAACTGGTCGTGCAGCGTTTCATGCCACACTTTGTTATCGGTCATGGGTTGAACCCTCCTTCGTTAACACCCCGTCAAAATGGGCGCAACATCATAGCTAACAATGACCGTGGATGCACGGTCGTTATTTCAGCAAAGGTGAGTTCAGTGGGGGCTTATTTGACGTAGGCAAGCAGGCTCAGGGAGTCACGCGCCAGCGCTTTGCACTTTTTAGAGGTCGGGATGCGGATGCCACTGAGATCACGATAGCTGTCTTCACCCAGCGCTTTCATGTTGAAGGTATCGTAGTTGCTGAGATCCCACTGATTTTGCTGAGCAAAAAAGACCAAAGCACGACGAATTTGCTGGTTCGGTAAATTCTGGTAACCACAGTCGTTTTTCAGGAACACAAACACCGCCGTCAGATCGGCCATATCTTCGGCCTCGGATTCGCTTAACGCATAGCTATTAGAGGAAATTGCCAGCAAAGCGCCGAGTACCACAGTTCTGAAAAACGTCTTCATTTTAATTACCATTGCATCCACGAAATTCAACGTTAGCACACTTCTCAGGCCTTCGCAGGGCTTTATTAAGGGATTCTTCTTGACCTTCCGGTAAGGGCAGGGTTTAAGCTCATTTAATCGCCAGTTGTCAAAAAGGGAGTGAAGATGCAACGTCGTGAGTTTATCAAATTAGCCACCGCCGTCGGGGTCGCCAGCGCGTTACCGTTATGGAGTCGTAGCGTTTTGGCCGCCGATCGCCCACCTTTACCGATCCCCACTTTGCTCACCCCCGATGCTCGCAGTCGCATTTCGCTCACGGTGCAAAGCGGGAAGTCTCAATTCGGCACGAAAACCGCCACAACCTGGGGCTATAACGGCAACCTGCTGGGGCCTGCTTTGCAATTGCAGCAGGGCAAGGCAGTGACGGTGGATATCCGTAATCAGCTTGCTGAAGAGACAACCGTTCACTGGCATGGGCTGGAAATCCCAGGTGAGGTGGACGGTGGCCCGCAGGGGGTTATCAAGCCCGGCGGCTCCAGAAGCGTGACGTTTACTCCGAGCCAGCAAGCCGCAACCTGCTGGTTCCATCCCCATCAGCATGGCAAAACCGGGCACCAGGTAGCGATGGGGCTTGCCGGGCTGGTGCTGATTGAGGATCCGCAAATTCATAAGCTGCTGCTGCCCAAGCAGTGGGGCATTGATGATGTGCCGGTGATTATTCAGGACAAACGCTTTACCGATGCGGGTGAAGTGGATTACCAGCTTGATATCATGACCGCCGCTGTCGGCTGGTTCGGTGATACCTTGCTGACCAACGGTGCGATTTATCCCCAACACGCCGCGCCAAAAGGCTGGCTGCGCCTGCGTTTGCTTAACGGCTGTAATGCTCGCTCGCTGAATCTGGCGGCCAGTGATAATCGCCCACTGTATGTGATTGCCAGTGACGGTGGCCTGCTCGCCGAACCGGTGAAGCTGAATGAACTGCCAATGCTGATGGGCGAACGTTTCGAAGTGCTGGTGGACATCAGCGACGGGAAAGCTTTCGATTTGGTGACATTGCCGGTGAATCAGATGGGCATGGCGGTTGCGCCGTTTGATAAGCCTCATCCGGTGATGCGTATTCAGCCAGTACAAATTTCTGCTTCAGCGACGCTGCCGGATACCCTCGCCACGCTGCCTGCACTGCCAACACTTGAAGGACTCACGCAACGCAAATTGCAACTGTCGATGGACCCGATGCTCGACATGATGGGCATGCAGGCGCTGATGAAGAAGTATGGCGATCAGGCCATGGGCGGGATGGATCATGGGCAGATGATGGGCCATGGTGGAATGCAGATGGAGCACGGCAACATGGGCCATATGAATCACGGTGGCAAAGGCTTTGATTTCCATAATGCCAACCGTATCAACGGCAAAGCCTTCGATATGGCGAACCCGATGTTTGCCGCCAGCCGCGGTCAGTTCGAGCGCTGGACGATATCAGGTGAGGGCGACATGATGCTGCACCCGTTCCACATCCACGGCACGCAGTTCCGAATTCTGTCCGAGAATGGCAAGCCGCCAGCAGCGCATCGCGCGGGCTGGAAAGATACGGTAAGAGTGGAAGGCGCGGTGAGCGAAGTGTTGGTGAAGTTTGACCACGAAGCGTCGAAAGAGCACATGTATATGGCGCATTGCCATCTATTGGAGCATGAAGATACGGGGATGATGCTTGGGTTTACGGTTTAATTTCCGAGCCGCCTGATGCCCTCTCCCCCAACCCCTCTCCCACAGGGCGAGGGGAGAAACAGAGTTCCCTCTCCCTTGAGGGAGAGGGTTAGGGAGAGGGGGAGAAGCAGACTGTGCGGCCTGATGCCCTCTCCCCCTGTCTGAGCATTTATGGCAAAGCGTAAGCCACAATATAGTCGCCCATCTTAGTACCAAACGAACCATGACCCCCCGCAGAAATGACCACGTACTGCTTACCATTCACTTCATAGGTCATCGGCGTTGCCTGGCCACCGGCTGGCAGGCGGCCTTCCCACAGTTTGTCACCGTTGGTCATGTTGTAGGCACGCAGATAGTTATCCGCAGTGGCCGCAACAAACAGCACGTTACCGGCGGTGGAAATCGGGCCACCCAGCATTGGCATCCCCAGATTGAACGGCAGTTTAAACGGCATTGGGAACGGCAGGCTGTCCTGCGGCGTACCGATGCGTTTTTTCCACGCGATCTGGTTGGTTTTCAGATCCAGAGCCGAGATATAACCCCAGCCCGGCTGTTTACACGGCAGGCCAAACGGAGACAGGAATGGGTTCAGCGTGACGCCAAACGGTACGCCGTACTGCGGCTGAATACCGGTTTCTGTGCCTGAACCTTTCGCATCTTTAGGCGGCTCGATTGGGTTGCCTGGGCCACGAGGCATCAAGCGTGAAACGAACGGCAGGGCAATCGGGTTAGCAATAGCAACCTGACGGTTCGGATCGACGGAAATACCGCCCCACTCAAACATCCCCAGGTTGCCCGGGAACACCAGCGTGCCTTGTTCTGACGGCGGAGTGAAGATGCCTTCATAACGCAACTGGTGGAACATCACGCGACAGACCAACTGGTCGAACATCGTCGCGCCCCACATATCCGCTCCGCTCAGATCTTTCTTCGGACGGAAGCTCAGATCGGAGAACGGCTGTGTTGGGCTCAGACGGTCACCTTTGGCCGGGCCTTGTGGCACTGGTTTTTCTGGGGCAGGGACGACCAGTTGACCATTACGACGGTCGAGCACAAAGATGTTACCGGTTTTCGCCGGAGCGTAAATGACCGGCACGGTTTTACCGTCAACGGTGATATCCGCCAGCGTCGGCTGAGACGGTTGGTCCATATCCCACAGATCGTGGTGAACGGTCTGGTAGCTCCACGCCAGTTTCCCGGTGGTGGCATTCAGCGCCACAATCGCGCTCGCATAACGTTCCTGCTCTGGTGTGCGGTTCCCGCCCCAGATGTCTGGAGTGGTCACGCCCATTGGCAGATACACCAGATCCAGCTTCGCATCATACGCGGCAGGTGCCCACGAGTTCGGCGAGTTCAGGCTGAACTTGTGTTCGTCATTAGGGATTTCATTGGGATCTTTCGCGCCAGGGTCAAACGCCCACAGCAGCTTACCGGTGTTAACGTCAAAACCACGAATCACGCCAGAGGCTTCACGGGTTGAGAAGTTATCGGTGACAGAACCTGCAATGACGATGGTTTTGTCAGTAATGATCGGCGGTGACGTCGGCTCATACATGCCTGGCGTGGTCACTGGCTGGTTAGTCTGCAGGTTCAGCACGCCTTTGTTGGCGAAGCTTTCACACAGTTTGCCGGTATCGGCATTCAGCGCAAACAGACGGCCATCGTTCACTGGCAGCAGGATGCGGCGTGGACAATCCGCCACCACGTCAGCAGGCGCGCTATCCGCTTTGGCTTCATGGTAAGAAACGCCACGGCAGGTCACGTGCTGGAAGAAAGTGTTGGTGTTGAGCTGTGGATCAAAATGCCACTTCTCTTTCCCTGTCGCGGCATCAAGCGCGAACAGGCGCTGGTGAGCAGAGCAGAGGTACAGCATGTCGCCCACTTTAATTGGCGTCACTTCATTGGTGATTTCACCCGGATCGTTCGGCTGTTTCAGGTCGCCGGTACGGAATACCCAGGCTTCTTTCAACTGGTGCACGTTATCGGCGTTGATTTGCTTGAGCGGCGACCAGCGTTGACCTTCCTGGTTGCGGCCATAAGCCGGCCAGTCCTGATCGGCGACCTGAGAAATCGGTGCGGCAGGCGTCACATCAGTGCTCAGCGTGCCGTTGATTTCCTGAGGGTCGTGGAAGCCAGCCCAGGTGAGGATGCCGCCGGTAATCAGCAGAACCACCACCAGTGCCGCGACCGCGCCTGCAGAAGGCACAATCAGGCGACGCCAGACAAACGGCAGGATCAGCCAGATGCCGAAGAACACCAGAATGTCACTGCGCGGTGTCAGCGCCCAGAAGTCGAAGCCGACTTCCCAGACACCCCAAATCATGGTCGCCAGCAGCACCAGCGCGTAGAGCCAGAGCGCAGCACGCTTACCGCGCCACAGCATCGTGGTCACCGCCAGCATCACCAGCCCGGCGATAGGGTAGTACCAGGAGCCGCCCAGCGAGACGAGCCAGACTCCCCCGATCAGCAGATACAGCCCGCAGAAGGCTGCAAACAGCGCCGTCAGCTTCACCAGAAGCCCGGTCTGTTGTGGTTTTGTTTCCGCCATAGAAAGCACACCTATAAGTTGTTAATTTTTTAGTAGCAATTAATTATAGGATTTAACAAGTGTGATCGGAATCACAAAATGAGCTTTATTATCTCATTCACCGAAGAAATCGATTTGCTGGTATACTGCATGGCTTGCCGATCAATGCCGTAGACCAGTGGCTGCGGGGTTGAGAGATTTATCTCTGAAATCAGATGGTTAGTGAAATGAAACATACTGTTGAAGTGATGATCCCGGAAGCGGAGATCAAAGCGCGTATCGCCGAATTGGGTCGTGAAATTACCGCACATTATCAGGACAGCGGCAGCGAAATGGTGCTGGTTGGCCTGCTGCGCGGCTCATTTATGTTTATGGCAGACCTGTGCCGTGAAGTGCACGTCTCTCATGAAGTCGATTTTATGACGGCGTCCAGCTACGGCAGCGGTATGTCGACCACCCGCGATGTGAAAATCCTCAAAGATCTCGATGAAGATATTCGCGGCAAAGACGTGTTGATCGTTGAAGACATCATCGATTCCGGTAACACGCTGTCCAAAGTGCGCGAAATTCTCAGCCTGCGCGAGCCGAAGTCTCTGGCGATTTGTACGCTGCTGGATAAGCCAACCCGCCGTGAAGTTGAAGTGCCGGTAGAATTCGTCGGCTTCTCCATTCCTGATGAGTTTGTTGTCGGCTACGGGATTGATTACGCTCAGCGTTATCGCCATCTGCCTTACGTGGGCAAAGTGGTTTTGTTGGACGAGTAAGCATAAAAAAAGCCCGATGGCGCTAACGCTTATCGGGCCTACGGTGTATCCGTTGTAGATACTGTTATGCCACGCAAGCATTTTCTGTGTGCAACGTGGCATCGAACGGGCGTCCTGATTTCAGGACGCCGTACGCCACTTGTGCCA
>NZ_JBJDNI010000018.1:0-101001 GCF_044900545.1 Scandinavium sp. NPDC088450
TGTCAGAATTTCCGGAGAAACCCTGCTGACCCGGCGGCTTGCTTGCCGTTGTTCCGTGTCAGTGGAGGCGCATTATAGGGAGTTATTCCGGGGTGACAAGTATAAATTCGAAAAAACTTATCGACCGCTCACTATTTATACAAAATGGCTTGTAAACGCTTATTCTTGCCTGGTTTTTAAACAAAAACGAGCCCCGAAGGGCCCGTTTTTTCTTTTTTGTGACTTACTGCACCGCAACAATACGGTCATCTTTCACCATCAGCTTGATGGTTTTCCCCGGAATCAGCTCACCGGAAAGGATTTGCTGCGCCAGAGGGTTCTCGATTTGCTGCTGGATAGCTCGCTTCAGCGGACGCGCGCCATACACCGGGTCATAGCCGTTTGCGCTCAGCAGAGCCAACGCATCATCTTCTATATGGACGTCATAACCTCGCTCTTCGAGGCGCTGATAGAGACGCTGCAGTTGGATCTTCGCAATGGAGGCGATATGTTTCTCACCCAACGGATGGAACACCACCACTTCATCAATACGGTTAATGAACTCCGGACGGAAGCTATGGCTTACCACTCCAAGCACCAGATCCTTCATATGGCCGTAATCCAGTTCGCCGAAACGTTCCTGAATCAAATCGGAACCGAGGTTAGAAGTCATGATGACCACGGTGTTACGGAAATCGACCGTTCTCCCCTGCCCGTCTGTCAGACGACCATCGTCCAGCACCTGCAACAGAATGTTGAACACATCAGGATGCGCTTTCTCAACTTCATCCAGCAGAATCACCGAATAAGGACGGCGGCGAACAGCTTCAGTCAGATAGCCACCTTCTTCATAACCAACATATCCCGGAGGTGCACCCACCAGCCGTGAAACGGAGTGTTTCTCCATGAATTCTGACATGTCGATACGTACCATCGCGTCGTCACTGTCGAACATGAAGTTAGCCAGCGCCTTACACAGCTCAGTTTTACCCACACCGGTCGGCCCCAGGAAGAGGAATGAACCAATCGGGCGATTCGGATCGGATAATCCTGCACGGCTGCGGCGAATAGCATTGGAAACCGCTTCTACTGCTTCATTCTGCCCAATTACCCGACTGTGCAATTCCTGCTCCATGCGCAGCAGTTTGTCACGTTCACCTTCCAGCATTCTTGCTACCGGAATACCTGTCCAGCGTGCCAGCACATCAGCAATTTCCACGTCAGTCACGCGGTTTTTCAGCAGACGCATGGTTTTGCCTTCAGACTGGGTGGCTATCGCCAGCTGTTTTTCCAGATCGGGAATTTTTCCGTACTGGAGCTCAGACATCCTGGCGAGGTCCCCAACGCGGCGAGCCTGCTCGATGGCGATTTTCGCCTCCTCAAGTTCTGCCTTGATGGTCTGAGTCCCGGAGAGGGAGGCTTTTTCGGCTTTCCACTCTTCTTCAAGCTCTGAATACTGGCGTTCTTTATCGTCCAGCTCTTCATTAAGCATATCCAGGCGCTTGAGACTGGCTTCATCTGACTCTTTTTTCAACGCCTGCTGTTCCAGCTTGAGCTGAATGATTCGCCGATCCAGACGGTCAAGTTCTTCCGGCTTCGAGTCTATCTGCATACGGATGCTGGAGGCCGCTTCATCAATAAGGTCGATGGCTTTGTCCGGTAACTGGCGATCCGCAATATAACGATGCGACAGTGTGGCCGCTGCCACGATTGCCGGGTCCGTGATCTGCACATGGTGATGCAGTTCATAGCGCTCTTTCAGGCCACGCAGGATAGCGATGGTATCTTCCACTGAAGGCTCTGCGACAAACACCTTCTGGAAGCGACGTTCCAGAGCCGCATCTTTTTCGATGTACTGACGGTATTCATCCAGTGTCGTTGCGCCCACGCAGTGCAATTCACCACGGGCCAGTGCAGGCTTCAGCATGTTGCCCGCATCCATGGCACCATCGGCTTTACCAGCACCTACCATGGTGTGCAGCTCGTCGATAAACAGAATGACGTTGCCTTCCTGTTTCGCCAGATCGTTGAGCACACCTTTAAGACGTTCTTCGAATTCACCACGATATTTCGCACCTGCCACCAACGCGCCCATATCCAGCGCCAGTACGCGGCGACCTTTCAGCCCTTCAGGCACTTCACCATTCACGATACGCTGGGCAAGACCTTCAACAATGGCCGTTTTACCCACGCCCGGTTCACCAATCAATACCGGGTTATTTTTGGTTCGACGCTGAAGTACCTGAATGGTGCGACGAATTTCTTCATCACGCCCAATCACCGGATCGAGCTTGCCTTGTTCGGCGCGCTCAGTCAGATCGAGTGTGTATTTTTTCAAAGCCTGACGTTGGTCTTCGGCTCCCTGATCGTTCACGCTTTCACCTCCGCGCATTTGTTCAATCGCCTGGGTCACATTGGCGGTCGTGGCTCCGGCGGTTTTCAACAGGTCGGTCAGCGTGCCGCGTGATTCAAGCGCCGCCAGAACAAACAGTTCTGACGAGATAAAGTTATCCCCTCTCTTTTGCGCCAGCTTGTCGCAAAGATTGAGCACCCGCACCAAATCCTGTGAAGGCTGCACATCACCACCAGTACCTTCTACTTGGGGTAAACGGCTTAATGCCTGATCGATGGCCGTGCGGAGCTGTCCGGCGTTAACGCCAGCAGAGGTTAATAATGGACGTACCGAACCGCCTTCCTGATTCAGAAGTGCGCTCATGAGATGAAGAGGTTCGATGAATTGGTTGTCGTGCCCCAGTGCGAGAGACTGGGCATCGGCGAGAGCAAGCTGGAATTTATTAGTAAGACGATCCAGACGCATAACTCCTCCCATAACAGGTCAAATTTGCTACTGGAGATTAAATGAGGTCATCCCTCAATTATTCAAGGTTAAAGACCTGGAGTTTATGAAAAATAAGCCAGCCTTCTGGATCGTCTTGATTCTTTAGGTTATATCAGCCAAATGAAACTTGCCATACGACCTGTCGTCCGATCGCGTCGATAAGAGAAAAAATCATCCTTTTCGCTTAGTGTGCAGCGATCGCCGCCGAAGATCTGCTGAATGCCCAGATTTGCCAGACGCTGGCGTGCCAGTTGATAGATATCAGCATAGTATTTTTCGCCCACAGGACGAAAAGCCGAGTCTGCTTTAGGATCTTTAGCCATAAACGCTTCGCGAACTTCGCCGCCCACTTCAAAAGCGGTGGGACCAATGGCCGGCCCAAGCCAGGCCAGAATGTTTTCGGGCTTATCCTGAAAATGACCGACTGTCGCTTCCAGAACGCCATCGCAAAGGCCACGCCAGCCAGCATGAGCGGCGGCAACTTCTGTTCCAGCTTTATTACAGAACAGCACCGGAAGGCAGTCCGCTGTCATCACGGCGCAAACGAGTCCTGGCTTGTTGCTGTAAGAGGCGTCTGCACGTTTCGATTCGTACTCGCCGCCCGTTAGGGTCAACACGGCGTTGCCATGGACCTGCTCAAGCCAGACTGGGCGAGATGGAAACGCTGCCGCTTCATAAAAGCGACGGCGATTTTCCTCTACCTGTTCCAGGTTATCCCCACAATGGGCGCCGAGATTGAGAGAATCGTAAGGCGGCAGGCTGACACCGCCTATTCGCGTTGAACTGCACGCCCCGACGCTCTCAGGCATCGGCCACTGAGGAGTGATAATCTTGGTCATAACCAGGCAACATCGTCCTTATGTTCTTCGAAATCTGCGCGCATCGCGGCAATCAAGTCGACCATATCCTGTGGGATAGGTGCATGCCATTCCATCTGGATCCCGGTAATCGGGTGATACAGACGAAGCATGGTGGCGTGAAGGGCCTGACGGTCAAATTTGCGCAGCTCGGTGATGAACGCTTCGGAGGCCCCTTTCGGTGGACGTGGACGCCCGCCATAAAGCTGATCGCCCACCAGCGGATGCGTGATATGCGCCATATGCACACGGATTTGGTGCGTGCGGCCTGTTTCCAGACGCAGACGTAAACGCGTGTGAATACGGAAATGTTCCATGATGCGATAGTGCGTTACCGCCGGTTTACCCATCGGGTGAACGGACATGTGCGTACGTTTGGTCGGGTGACGGCTGATCGGTTCTTCAACCGTACCGCCTGCAGTCATGTGACCAATCGCTACCGCCTCATACTCACGCGTTATTTCACGCAATTGCAGGGCTTCCACCAGGCGAGTCTGTGCGGGAACGGTTTTCGCCACCACCATCAAACCTGTGGTGTCCTTATCCAGACGGTGCACGATGCCTGCACGAGGAACGTCCACAATCGGAGGATAATAGTGGAGCAGCGCATTCAAAATTGTGCCATCCGGGTTACCTGCACCAGGATGCACAACCAAATCGCGCGGCTTGTTGATAACGAGGATGTCGTCATCTTCATACACGATATTGAGCGGGATATCCTGCGGCTCAAAGCGAGCTTCTTCTTCGATTTCAGCATTGATGGCGACGCTTTCCCCACCCAACACTTTCTCTTTCGGCTTGTCGCAGATAACGCCGTTAACCAGCACTCGCTGGTCAAGAATCCATTCTTTTATGCGCGAACGTGAATAATCCGGGAACATTTCGGCCAAAGCCTGATCTAAGCGTTGACCGAGTTGTTTTTCGGATACCGTTGCGGTGAGTTGTACAAGTTGTGCCATAGACATCTTCTTCGTTTAACGTTGGGTTTTACGGCTTCGCCGTATAATATAGTGTGCTATTGTAGCTGGTCTTAATCGGGAGCAGGAATGATAATCTCCCGCATAAACATTCTGAGGAAAGTCAAAACGTCATGACGCGCATGAAATACCTGGTGGCCCTTGCCACACTGAGCCTGGCTTTGGCGGGTTGCTCCGGTTCAAAGGAAGAGGTGCCTGATAACCCGCCAAATGAAATCTACGCGACTGCTCAACAAAAGTTGCAGGACGGTAACTGGAAACAGGCGATAACGCAACTGGAAGCGTTGGATAACCGCTATCCATTTGGCCCGTACTCTCAGCAGGTGCAGCTGGATCTGATTTATGCGTATTACAAAAATGCCGATCTGCCGCTTGCTCAGGCTGCTATCGATCGTTTTATGCGTCTGAACCCGACCCATCCAAACATCGACTACGTCATCTATATGCGTGGCCTGACCAACATGGCGCTGGATGACAGTGCTCTGCAGGGCTTCTTTGGTGTTGATCGTTCAGACCGCGATCCGCAGCACGCTCGCGATGCATTCAACGACTTCTCCAAACTGGTCCGCGGCTATCCGCAGAGCCAGTATTCATCCGATGCCTACAAACGCATGGTGTTCCTGAAAGATCGTCTGGCGAAGTATGAACTGTCGGTTGTGGATTACTACACTGACCGTGGTGCATGGGTTGCCGTGGTGAACCGCACAGAAGGCATGCTGCGTGACTTCCCGGATACGCAAGCGACGCGTGATGCGCTGCCGAAGATGGAAAAAGCTTACCGCGAAATGCAGATGAACGCGCAAGCGGATAAAGTGGCAAAAATCATTGCCGCCAACGGAAGCAAAACCAACGGGTAATGTGCTCTGTTGATAAAAAAACGGCAGCCCAGTGGGCTGCCGTTTTTTATGCAATTCAGTATTAAGCTGAAGCGGTTTAGCGCTGACGCATCCCATCAACTATGGCTCTCTTTTGCCACTTCCTCAAGTAAAAAATCCCCTGTTCCTGTCCTGCCTCACAAAATGCATGAGTTGACAAAAAGTGACAAAAATACGTGATTTGCATCACGCTTTTTGACATTGGGACAGGTATGCTGGAATCACCAAGACGGGAAAGACAAGAGGTAAAATTTATGACAATGAACATTACCAGTAAACAAATGGAAATTACTCCGGCTATCCGCCAGCATGTCACAGACCGTCTCGCCAAACTTGAAAAATGGCAAACTCAACTGATTAACCCCCATATCATTCTGTCCAAAGAGCCACAGGGTTTTGTTGCCGATGCGACCATGAATACCCCGAACGGACATCTGGTTGCCAGCGCTCGTCACGATGATATGTACACTGCCATTAACGAATTGATCAACAAGCTGGAAAGGCAGCTCAATAAAGTGCAACACAAAGGGGAAGCACGTCGCGCCAATGCATCGGTGAAAGACGTCAACTTCGTTGAACAAGTTGAACAAGAGTAATCCTTAACATCTGTGTTAATCCAACGCGCCTCCGGGCGCGTTTTTTCGTTTAACAACGAAGGAAAAAGCGTGGTTTTTCCTTCATTGTGATTATCAGCCGAAAATCAATAAATTGATTTTCCCGTTTTCTATCCGATTCCCTAGGCTGCTTCGCGATGATACAAAGTTTGTCATCTGTCTTAGCGCGCCTCGGGGCGCGTTTTTTGTGCCCATCCGCTTTTGCGGTTGACAGCATGAAAACAGTGCGGTTACTTTAACTGCACTGTCTCAAGGAAACCCTGATGAAAATTGTTCCGTTCTTCTTCGCATTCTTTTTTACCTTCCCCTGAATGGGAGGCGTTTCGTCGTGTGATAAAGAATGCGAAGACGAACAATAAGGCCTCCCACACCGGGGGGCCTTTTTTATTGATAACAAGAAAGGCGACATTATGACTGCGGAAAACCCGTTACTGGCTCTGCGCGATAAGATAAGCGCACTGGATGAAAAATTGCTCTCTCTGCTGGCGGAACGCCGTGGGCTAGCGGTAGAAGTAGGCAAAGCCAAACTCCTGTCACACCGTCCTGTACGTGATATCGACAGAGAGCGCGATCTGCTTGAACGTCTGATTACCCTTGGAAAGACTCATCACCTTGACGCGCATTACATTACACGTCTGTTCCAGCTGATCATCGAAGACTCTGTTCTCACCCAGCAGGCACTGTTGCAACAGCATCTGAATAAAATAAATCCACACTCAGCCCGCGTCGCCTTCCTCGGTCCAAAAGGTTCCTACTCTCACCTTGCTGCGCGTCAGTATGCTGCTCGTCATTTCGAGCAATTTATTGAAAGCGGTTGCGCTAAGTTCGCCGATATCTTTAATCAGGTTGAAACCGGGCAAGCTGATTACGCGGTCGTGCCGATTGAAAACACCAGCTCTGGCGCCATTAATGATGTCTACGATCTGCTTCAGCACACCAGTCTGTCTATCGTGGGTGAAATGACGATCCCGATTGATCACTGCGTTCTGGTTTCGGGTTCGACCGATCTGGACAACATTGAAACGGTATACAGCCATCCGCAACCTTTCCAGCAATGCAGCCAGTTCCTGAACCGCTATCCGCACTGGAAAATCGAGTACACCGAGAGCACCTCTGCAGCGATGGAAAAAGTGGCCGAGGCTAACTCCCCTCACGTTGCCGCACTGGGCAGCGAAGCCGGTGGCGGCCTGTATGGTTTACAAGTGCTTGAACGCAACCTGGCTAACCAGACGCAAAACATTACTCGCTTCGTCGTGCTGGCTCGCAAAGCAATTGATGTTTCCGATCAGGTTCCAGCCAAAACCACGCTGCTGATGGCAACGGGCCAGCAGGCCGGTGCGCTGGTAGAGGCCCTGCTGGTATTGCGAAATCACAATCTGATCATGACCAAACTCGAATCCCGCCCAATTTATGGCAACCCGTGGGAAGAGATGTTTTATCTGGATATCCAGGCGAATCTGGAATCGGATGCCATGCAAAAGGCATTGAAGGAGCTGGGCGCGATCACCCGCTCCATGAAGGTTCTTGGCTGCTATCCAGGTGAAAATGTGGTGCCGGTCGACCCGGCTTAAGCCCCCACAAAAGGCAACTTCTTCATTCCTGCCACGCTAACTGGCAGGGTGAAGATGGCACCTGATAACGGATATTGCCTCACCTCTTCCGCGCTCATATTTTCGCGAGTGGTGGTAATGAACAACGTTTTCATCTCTTCCCCGCCAAAGCAGACCATCGTCGGGCAGCGTACCGGCAAACGGTGCTCTTCAAGTATTTTGCCTTCAGGCGAAAAACGCACAACGCGCCAGCCATCAAACATCGCACTCCAGTAACAGCCTTCTTCATCAATAGCTGCACCGTCAGGAATGCCTTCACCTGCAGAAAACTGATGGAAAACGTCACGTTGCCCCGGCTCTCCCTCGTTATCCAAAGGCGTGCGATACACAACGCCGTTGGGCGTATCGGAGGTGTACATCCATTTTTTATCGGCGCTAAACGCCAGGCCATTTGCTCCGTGAATATCGCACTGGATAACTTTCGGCTTCAGTTGATTATCGACCCGCACCAATAACGCGCCGTTATAATCGCCAGGCCCCCAAAACGTTCCCGCGTAGAAACGCCCATCACGATCGGTTCCGCCGTCATTGAAACGCGCCAGTTGGGGATTGCCTGGATTATCGCAAATTTTGCGAACCAGCAGACCATGCTTGTCGCTTAACCAGATGGCGCTGCGCAACGCCACGATAAAGCCCCCGTTTTCCCTCAGCGCAAAACAGCCAACTTCTTCAGGAAATTGCAGAACCTGATGGTCGCCGCTTCGCAGATCGTAACGGTGAATTTCATACTCAAGGATATCGGCCCAATAGAGCGCCTGTTCGGACTCACTCCAGGTGGGGCATTCCGGCAGATGACCGGTGTAATCAAACAACACTTCTGGCTGTGCCATGATCGTTTCCCTATAAAAAAAGCCAGCGGGTTTCCCCTCTGGCTTTTGAGTATAAACAGTTTTTTTATTGCCGACTGTCGTTGGCCTGGCGCAGTAGCGTCCGGCTTTCGCTCTGGAAACGCTGGGCGTAATCCCCAAACCAATGCTCAACCTTACGGAAGCTATCGATAAAGGCTTGTTTATCGCCCTGTTCCAGCAGGCCAATCGCCTCACCAAAACGTTTGTAGTAACGCTTGATCAGCTGAATGTTACTCGGCGAAGACATAATAATGTCAGCGTAGAGTTGCGGGTCCTGTGCAAACAGGCGGCCCACCATCGCCAGTTCAAGACGGTAAATCGGCGATGACAGCGCCAGCAGTTGCTCAAGCTGAACGTTCTCTTCCGCCAGATGCAAGCCATAGGCGAACGTGGCGAAGTGGCGCAGCGCCTGAATGAACGCCATATTCTGGTCGTGTTCAACAGCGCTGGTGCGGTGCAAACGCGCACCCCAAACCTGAATTTGCTCCAGGAACCACTGATAGGCTTCCGGCTGCCTGCCATCACAATAAACCACAACCTGCTTCGCAAGACTGCCGCTGTCTGGCCCAAACATCGGGTGTAAGCCCAACACCGGCCCGTTATGAGCGGCTAACATCGCCTGCAATGGCACTGCTTTGACGGAAGCCAAATCCACCAGAATGCAGTCTGCTGGCAGCTTTGGCAGTTTCTCGATGATTTGCGCGGTGGTATGAATCGGCACGCTGACAATCACCATACCCGCATCAGCCACTAACGCTTCAGCCTGAGCCCAGTCTTCTTTCTCAAGAATGCGAACCTGGTAGCCAGACAGCGTCAGCATCTTCTCGAACAGACGCCCCATCTGACCGCCGCCGCCGACGATCACCACTGGACGCAGCTGCGGGCAAAGGGTTTTGAAGCCTTTGTCATTTTCGCTGGAGTAAGACTCACGCATCACACGACGAAGCACGTCTTCAATCAGATCTGGCGGGACCCCCATCGCGGCGGCTTCCTGGCGGCGTGAGGCCAGCATGGAAGCCTCACGCTCAGGCACATAAATGGGCAAGCCGTACTTACTTTTGACTTCCCCTACTTCGGCCACCAGCTCCAGGCGGCGTGCCAGTAATCCCAGCAGCGCCTTGTCAACTTCATCGATTTGATCGCGCAGTGCGGTCAGTTCAGCAACCATAAATTCCTCTTACGCCAGACGAGCCGCAAGCTGGCCACGCAAATCTTTGTCCAGTTCACGCAGCAGGGCGTCCGTCGTTTCCCAGCTAATGCAGGCATCCGTGACCGACACGCCGTACTTCATGTCGCAACGTGGCTGTTCGGAAGACTGATTACCTTCATGGATATTACTTTCAATCATCAACCCAATAATGGAACGATTGCCGTCTTTAATTTGCGCCACCACGGATTCTGCCACGGCAGGCTGACGGCGGTAGTCTTTATTGGAGTTCCCATGACTGCAATCTACCATCAGAGCCGGTTTCAGTCCTGCTTGTTCCATCTCTTTTTCGCACTGAGCAACGTCTGCCGGGCTGTAGTTTGGTGCTTTACCGCCACGCAGGATCACATGACCGTCTGGGTTGCCCTGAGTTTGCAGCAAGCAAACCTGACCGGCCTGGTTGATACCGACAAAACGGTGCGGCATCGCTGCTGCGCGCATGGCGTTGATGGCTGTCGCCAGGCTACCGTCGGTGCCGTTTTTAAAGCCAACCGGCATTGAGAGACCCGACGCCATCTCGCGGTGAGTCTGGGATTCGGTAGTACGTGCGCCAATTGCAGACCAGCTGAACAGGTCACCCAGGTACTGCGGGCTGTTCGGATCGAGCGCTTCGGTCGCCAGTGGTAGGCCCATGCTGACCAGCTCAACCAGTAAACGACGAGCTATTTTCAGACCGCCTTCCACATCAAACGAGCCATCCATGTGCGGATCGTTGATAAGCCCCTTCCAGCCCACTGTGGTACGTGGTTTTTCAAAATAGACGCGCATCACCAGGTAGAGGCTATCGCTGACCTCTGCGGCAAGAGCTTTAAATCGACGTGCGTATTCAATCGCCGCTTCCGGATCGTGAATGGAGCACGGCCCGCATACCACCAGCAGGCGCGGGTCGCGGCCAGCAATGATATTGGAAATGGTCTGACGAGAATCGGCAATCTGGGCTTCCTGAGCGGCGGTCAGCGGGAACTCCGCTTTCAGCACTTCAGGGGTGATCAGAACGTGTTCGTCGGAGATATGTACGTTGTTCAGCGCGTCTTTTTGCATGATGGCGATCCTGTATAGCTCGTTTGCGATAATTGGGTTCCTCACTGAGGATGGGTTAACGATATCACACGCGGTAAAGATTTCAATCCATAATCCGTAAATTTTACTTTACGGATGGCATTTTAATGGCATTTTCCTTACGTAAAGTCGTAAACAAAACATTCCACTCGCGATACCCAGCGGCTACGCTATGCTGAAAGCATTGATTCGGAGGTCATGATGAAACCCTTTCTGTGCGCTCTGTTACTCCTTCTGTTAAGTGGCTGCAAACTCGATCCTTACGCCGATATGCCCAAAGGCGCAACCGACTGGTATGGCGAGGGCATTGATGACGGACGAACGGGCGTCAAACCCCGCAGCGATGACAGGCTTGCCAACGATTTGGACGACTCGAAGGTCAATCGTCCACTGTATCTTAAGGGTTATGCTGTCGGCCTCGAAGATATCTGTCAGGCACATCTGCTGTACGGCTGGGGAGTTTCCGGGAAGATTTATCCAGAAGGGTGTGACAGTAAAGCCAACGCCAAAGAATTACGCGAAGCCTGGGATAAAGGCATGAAAGAAGGCGCACAGTCGACGTTGCTTCGTTGAGGCTAAGCTCTGGCTGCTTATCATAAAGTCTTTCAGTAACGTACTGATGCAATTACGGTCAGTAATGACTGTAATTCAGAATAATGGTACTCTTTATATAAGTTTTGTGAATATATCATTTCTGAATACATGGCGGTTTCAGGTGAGCACCCGGTGGCAACCTTTTTCGTGCCGTTTGATTGCGGCACTCTTCATTACAAGTATCAATGCCCCGGTGTACGCAGCCTCTACCGGTGAGGGTAGCGCTGTCCGCGATATTGTTTCCGGCATCATCAGTTACACTCGTTGGCCCGCGCTCAACGGCCCACCCATCTTGTGTGTCTTTTCAACGTCCACGCTTAGCACCACGCTTCCCGACGATACCAATAGCGTAAAAAACTACCAGACAGTGATTGTCCATAATGAACAAGATGCCCTGTCTGCCCGCTGCGATGCACTTTATTTTGGTACCGAATCTCCAGAGCGTCAGCAGCAAATCGTGAATCGCTTTCAGAGCCATCCGTTACTGACCATTGCAGAACAAAACGCCGAATGCAGTATTGGCAGTGCATTTTGCCTGCAGCGTCATGAAGAACGAGTCACTTTTTCCGTGAATCTGGATGCCCTCTCCAGAAGTGGTGTCAGGGTCAATCCGGACGTTCTCATGCTTGCCCGGAATAAAAAACATGAATAAGGACATCTCCGCTGCGTCGCGCCCGACGTTTAAAAGAGCCCTACGGCGCATCAACACCACCAGTATCGTCATTACCATGATGCTGATTTGGTTAATGCTGTGTGCGGTTTCAGTCGTGACCTTTAAACAGTATGCGCAAAAAAATCTTGAGCTGACTGGCGCCACAATGAGTCACAGTATTGAAGCGGCGCTGGTCTTTGGCGATGCCACTGCGGCGACTGACACACTGGCAATGCTGGGTAAACAAGGGCAGTTTGCTCAGGCTGAAGTCTTTAATAAACACAACGAATTGTTTGCTCATTGGGCTTATGAAAGTGCAGCAAATAGCGAGCGCTTTACTCTCATGCTCAGCCATTGGCTATTTCCGAAGCCTGCTGCCCAACCGGTTATCCATAATGGTGAAATTATTGGCCAGATAAGGCTAACGGCAAGAGATAGCTTGATTGGCCATTTTATCTGGAACTCACTGGCCGTTCTCACCAGCTGTATCTTATTGGCTACCGCTGCCGCCATGCTTATTTCACGCCATCTCCACGCCGACGTGGTGAATGCCTTGCAGAATATTGCCGATGTCGCCCATGACGTCAGAACTAATCGAAACTTTTCGCGTCGCGTTCCTGACGAGCGAATCGAAGAATTTCACCACTTCGCCCAGGACTTCAACAGCCTGTTGGATGAAATGGAGCAGTGGCAAACCTCGCTGCAAGCCAAAAATGATCAGTTGCTGAAAACAGCCATGCACGATCCGCTAACGGGTCTCCCCAATCGGGCAGCTTTTCGTAACCGTATTCATGCCCTGATGAACGATAGCGTCGCAAAAGCGACGGCCGCCTTGCTGTTTTTGGATGGCGATGATTTCAAAGACATCAACGATACCTGGGGCCACGCCGCTGGCGACTGCGTGCTAATTGAAACGGCGGTACGGCTGGCTGAATTTAGCGGCAAGCAACACTTTGCCTATCGATTAGGCGGCGATGAATTCGCGATGATCCTCATTGGCATTAACGACGAACCTCAGGTGCAGCGCATCTGTTCAGGTGTCGCACAACAATTTAATCGTTCGGTAGACATGCATAACGGCTATCTGACGCCCTTTACGCTCAGTATTGGTTATGCCCTGGCCTGGGAGCATGATGCAGTGGAGACTTTACTCGAACAGGCCGATAAGAATATGTACCTGATGAAAAATCAGCGAACCAAAACAGCTTTCTGACAACAAGGAATTCAGCATGCTTAAACGTCTTATCACCCCTTTTGTCCTGACCGCCCTCTTTCTGACTGGCTGTCAGGCGCCGCAGGGGAAATTCTCCCCAGAGCAAATCGCTGAAATGAAAGCCTGTGGCTTCAGAGAAAACAACGGTGACTGGTCATTGGGCCTGAACGATAAAATCTTGTTCGCTACCAATGACTACCAGCTTAAAGACGATAGCCGTCAGCAAATTCAGAAGATGGCTTCTCAACTGGCCGCCACCGGGCTGAAGCACATGCGTATGGATGGACACACAGATAACTACGGTGAAAGCAGCTATAACGAAGCGCTCTCGCTCAAACGCGCCAATCGCGTCGCGGATGCGTGGGCGGAAGGTGCACATATCCCGCGCACCAACCTGATCACTCGCGGACTCGGGGAAAAATATCCTGTCGCCAGCAATAAAACGGCGCAGGGCCGCGCTGAAAACCGTCGTGTGACGATCGTTATCAGCACGCCCTGATAACTATTCTACCGGCTGAACCTCGTGAACTGTGCTGGCCAGGCGCCAGCGCAGAATATCGATTGCGATAAACAGCACAAGACTCACACCCAACACCGGCATCGAGAATGCCAGCAATAACGCAATAACGCCTGCAACACAGCGCCCAGTTCGCGGCAAATCACACCAGCTCTGAGTGAGCGTCATGAGTGGATTGTATTTCGACGGTGACGGACGACGAATCCACCATAGTCTGTATCCCATCACGATCATCACACATAACGCAGAACCAAAAGCGATCAGTACGATCTGGTTAATCACACCGAATAACAGCCCCATATGGAAATCTACGCCCCAGCGCGTAAGCTTTGCCATTAACGGGAATTCGTCAAAGCGCGTGCGATCCACAACCTGCATGTTATCCGCGTCGATTGCCACGGCATCCACCTGTGTCGGCCAGCCCCGATCTATCTCTGTCACCGTCCACGCTTTATCCGCACTTTTCGGCGGGCGGATCTCAAGCTTACGAGCGTCAATGCCGGATTGCTGAGCAAGATGCAACACATCATCAAACTGCGCCAGATCCAACTGCATCGCCATTGGCATGCTCATCGTCATACCTGAGTGATGCTCAGCATGGGGGTCCTGCATCATCGCCTGCCCGCTAAGCTGGGTGTTGACCTGCGGTGTTAACCAGCCAAAGGTTGCGCGCAGCTTATCGACGTTCCCGCCAGCCCACTGCGACCAGGTCAGCCCTGTAGCAGAGAACAACAGCATCCCAACGAGTAACAGCCAGCCCAGCGAAACATGCAGACGGCGGGTGTTCTGTACACGGTTGTTGATGCGCCGTTTCGGACGAGTGAAAAACCACAGCGCAATTCCGCCACAGGCGGCGAACCACATCCATGACGCAGCCAGCTCGCTGTAAAGCCTGCCGACATCGCCCAGTAATAAGGAGCGATGCGCGTAGTCAATCCACTGGCGTAACGGCAAAATACCGCTTGTGCCATAGACAGTCATATCGCCTTTCACCGCAAGCGTAGCCGGGTCGATAAAAATGGCCCGGCTCTCTGATTCCCCCAATGAGCTGTCATTAAACATCACGCGAGTCGTTTCACCCGGTGTGAGAGCCGGACGGACAGCAAACAGCGGCAAATGCTTACCGACAGCTTGCTCCGCAACGGAGATTTGCTCGGCCAGAGAATGGCGATCATTACTCAATTGAGCGGTTAACGCATCCAGATAAACCCAGCTTTCCAGTTGTGGCGTAGCCACATAGAGCGTGCCGGTGAACGCAGCAACAAAAATAAACGGCCCGACGAACAGACCTACAGCAAAATGAAGACGGCGCAGCAGGTTGATCCAGGCCGCGCGTGGAGTGCAGGTGGTCATACTTTTCCTTTTAAAAGCAAACAGGGATATGGCGCTTAAACGCCCATTGTTGTGTTGTTAGCCGATAAAAGCAGACCAGCCCGGCGGCGCGCGGGTTTGAGGGAAGAGCCAGGGGAAGAAATGCCACGCCTGAATCGCAGGCCGTGGAGGACGCTCACGTAAGCGCAGCAGCAGCGCACTTATCAGCAGAATCAGGGCGAGGATCAGGCCAGGAACATGAGCCAGTAACACGCAGTAGCCGCACGCTTCAGCATGATCGACAGGCATCAGAACAGGCTTATGGCCATCGTGATGCTCACCCATCATCGGCATATCGTGGTGCATCATGCCCGGCATCGCGCTCATCGGGTCTTTTTGCAGGGAGACGGAAATCAGCGGGGCCACAATAATCAGCGCAATAGCAAACAGCGCGAACCAGGCCGCGAGACGTTTGCTGTGACTGCGATGAAATCTGTTTCCGGCCATCTTCCCCCCAAAAAGCGGAGGCATTGTAAATGATTTATGGCACAGACGTTAACATTCACCCTCACAGACATGAAAAAAGGGCCAGCCTTTCGGCCAGCCCTTTTTATCTGGATGTCGCGTTAGCGAGATCTTAGTTAAGACGCTCTTTGATACGAGCAGACTTACCAGTACGCTCACGCAGGTAGTACAGTTTAGCTTTACGAACGGCACCACGACGTTTAACAGCAATGCTGTCAACTACTGGAGAGTGAGTCTGGAAGACACGCTCAACACCTTCGCCGTTGGAAATTTTACGAACAGTGAATGCAGAGTGCAGACCGCGGTTACGAATAGCGATAACCACGCCCTCGAATGCCTGCAGACGTTTTTTGGAACCTTCAACAACCCATACTTTCACTTCCACGGTATCACCCGGACGGAAGGAAGGTACGTCCTGCTTCATCTGCTCTTGTTCAATTTGCTTAATAATGTTGCTCATAATTTAATCTCTTATCCTGGGTAAACTGATAATTGGGGGCTTACGCCTCACCATCATGTTTATGTTGCTGTTGTGCGTGTTCCCGTTGGAACTCCGCCAGCAACCTTGCTTGCTCTTCAGTCAGAGCCAGGTTTTCCAGAAGTTCAGGTCTTCTAAGCCAGGTCCGGCCCAGCGACTGCTTCAGACGCCAGCGACGTATCTCAGCATGGTTGCCTGACAGTAACACTGCCGGGACATCCATCCCTTCTAACACTTCAGGGCGGGTGTAGTGTGGACAGTCCAGCAATCCATCAGCAAAGGAATCTTCCGTTGCTGAAGCTTCATGGCCCAGAACACCCGGAATGAACCGGGAGACGGAGTCAATCAGCGTCATTGCTGGTAACTCACCACCGCTGAGAACGTAATCGCCGATAGACCATTCTTCGTCAATCTCGGTTTGAATCACGCGCTCATCTATCCCTTCATAGCGACCGCACACCAGAATCAATTTTTGACTCGTTGCCAGTTCACTGACGCCTGCTTGATCAAGCTTGCGTCCCTGAGGTGAAAGATAAATCACCTTTGCGCCTTCACCTGCCGCGGCTTTTGCTGCATGAATGGCATCCCGTAAGGGTTGCACCATCATTAACATCCCCGGTCCGCCGCCGTAAGGACGATCGTCCACGGTACGGTGCCGGTCATGAGCGAAATCACGAGGACTCCAGCTCTGGATGTTCAGCAGGCCATTTTTTACTGCCCGGCCAGTTACCCCGTAGTCGGTAATCGCGCGAAACATTTCTGGAAACAGGCTAACTACACCAATAAACACAAGCCTTTCCCCATCATGTCGTCTTTTACCGGTAATCCGGAGGTCTTAAAAACCAGGATCCCAATCTACTTCAATGGTTTGAGTAGTGAGATCGACTTTCTTGATAACCTGCCCATCGAGGAACGGAACCAACCGCTCCTTGATACCAAACGCATCTTTCAGGTTTGCTTTGATGACGAGAACGTCATTTGACCCGGTTTCCATCATGTCGATGACTTTACCGAGATCATAGCCTTCAGTGGTCACGACCTGGCAGCCCATAAGGTCTTTCCAGTAATACGTGCCATCATCCAGCGCCGGCAACTGCGAGGAATCCACGACAATTTCACAATTGGTCAGCAGATTCGCGGCATCCCGATCTTCAATGCCTTTCAGCTTGATGATCAGATCCTGATTGTGGTGACGCCAGCTTTCCAGCTCGACTTCTTGCCACTGACCCGCCTTCTGGATTAACCAGGGCTGATAGTCAAAAATGCTTTCGGCGTCTTCGGTGGAGGAAAACACTCTGAGCCAACCACGAATACCGTAGGAAGAACCCATTTTACCAACCACGATAGGATCGGCTGGGGCTTTCGCGGTGAGTTGCTTGCTCATCATGACCACCGTGACAGATTAAGCTGCTTTGTTTGCTGCTTTGATAAGCGTAGCAACGCGATCGGAAACAGTAGCGCCCTGGCCAACCCAGTGAGCGATACGATCCAGATCCAGACGAGTTTCTTCTTCTGCACCGCTAGCCAGTGGGTTGAAGAAACCAACGCGCTCGATGAAGCGACCGTTGCGTGCATTACGGCTATCAGTAACGACAACCTGGTAGAACGGACGCTTTTTTGCGCCGTGACGTGCTAAACGAATAGTTACCATAACATCCTCTTGTGTGAATAAAACACCGGGCCCCATCGAGGGACGGAGCCCGGTGTCATATTAAAAGCCCGAAAATTTTACTCATTTCGGCGCAAAAAGCAATCTTAGACTGACGGCAAAGCTCATTTCTGCTAAGAAAAGAACAGATGCCACCAAAATAAAAATAAGGAAAATCAATTCATTGATTTTCGGCCGCTTACCACAAAGAAGGAAAAACCACGTTTTTTCCTTCTTTGTCAGCCACATAAATCGCTAAAGCGAATTAACGCCCCGGAAAGCCCGGCGGCATCATGCCTTTCATACCGCGCATCATCTTCGCCATGCCGCCCTTCTTCATTTTCTTCATCATGCGCTGCATGTCGTCGAACTGTTTCAGAAGGCGGTTAACGTCCTGCACCTGCATGCCACAGCCTGCGGCGATACGGCGTTTTCGGGAACCTTTGATGATGTCCGGGTTGGCGCGTTCTTTCAGGGTCATGGAGTTGATAATCGCCTCCATACGCACCAGCACTTTGTCGTCCATCTGCGCTTTAACGTTGTCCGGAATCTGGCCCATGCCAGGCAGCTTGCCCATCAGGCTCGCCATTCCGCCCATGTTTTTCATCTGACGCAGCTGCTCAAGGAAGTCTGTCAGGTCGAAACCATCGCCTTTCTTGAGTTTATTCGCCAGCTTCTCAGCCTGTGCGCGGTCAACTTTGCTTTCGATATCTTCGATAAGCGAAAGGACGTCACCCATGCCGAGGATACGGGAGGCAATACGGTCCGGGTGGAACGGCTCCAGCGCTTCGGTTTTCTCGCCGACGCCGAGGAATTTAATCGGCTTACCGGTGATGTGGCGAATCGACAGCGCCGCACCGCCGCGGGCGTCACCGTCCACTTTGGTCAGTACAACACCCGTCAGCGGCAGCGCTTCGTTAAAGGCTTTTGCAGTATTCGCGGCATCCTGGCCGGTCATCGCATCGACGACAAACAGGGTTTCAACTGGATTGATGGACGCATGGACTTGCTTGATTTCGTCCATCATCGCTTCATCGACGTGCAAACGACCGGCGGTATCCACCAGCAGTACGTCGTAGAACTTCAGCTTCGCTTCTTTCAGCGCCGCGTTAACGATATCCACTGGCTTCTGCGCAACGTCTGACGGGAAGAAGTCCACGCCAACCTGCTCAGCCAGGGTTTCCAGCTGTTTGATTGCCGCTGGACGGTAAACGTCCGCAGAGACAACCAGCACTTTCTTCTTGTGCTTTTCACGCAGGAACTTACCCAGTTTACCTACGCTGGTCGTTTTACCGGCACCTTGCAGGCCCGCCATCAGCACCACGGCTGGCGGCTGAGCGGCGAGGTTGAGCACCTGGTTCTCTTCGCCCATCGCCGAAACCAGTTCGTTACGAACGATTTTGACGAACTCCTGACCCGGGGTCAGGCTCTTGTTCACTTCATGACCCACCGCGCGCTCTTTCACGCGGTTGATGAATTCACGCACGACTGGCAGCGCCACGTCGGCTTCAAGCAGCGCCATGCGCACTTCGCGCAGCGTGTCTTTAATATTGTCTTCGGTAAGGCGTCCGCGGCCGCTGATGTTGCGCAGCGTACGCGACAAACGATCGGTTAAATTATCAAACATTGTCTCTCGCCTGAGGTGGAAACGTTCGGTCGCCACAGCGACACAGTCACAGAATTTTGCCGGAGTATAACACGACACCGCCCGAGTTGTGATGCAACGGTTGGAGCATGCGTCGCGTGACGCTATACTGCTTCTCTTTCAACCATGCCGACAACAACATCTATATGCCTGTTTTTGCACTGCTCGCGCTCGTCGCCTACTCCATCAGCCTCGCGCTGATCATCCCTGCCCTGCTGCAAAAAAACAGTGGCTGGCGGCGCATGGCTATACTTTCTGCGGTGATTGCGCTGGTGTGTCACGCCTTTGCGCTGGAAGCGAGAATTTTGCCGGGCGGTGAGAACGGACAAAACCTCAGCCTGTTGAACGTCGGTTCGCTGGTCAGCCTGATGATTTGTACGGTGATGACCATTGTGGCATCCCGCAATCGCGGCTGGCTGCTTCTGCCTATCGTCTACACATTTGCGTTGATTAACCTCGCCTTCGCGACGTTTATGCCCAACGAGTTCATCACACATCTGGAAGCGACTCCAGGCATGATGGTGCATATTGGCCTGTCGCTGTTTGCCTACGCGACATTAATCATTGCAGCCTTGTATGCCCTGCAACTGGCATGGATTGACTATCAACTTAAGAACAAAAAGCTGGCCTTCAGCAGCGAAATGCCGCCGCTGATGAGCATTGAGCGCAAGATGTTTCACATCACCCAGGTCGGCGTTGTTCTGCTCACTTTGACCCTGTGTACCGGTTTGTTTTATCTGCACAATCTGTTCAGTGTGGAAAATATCGACAAAGCGGTCCTTTCCATCATCGCGTGGTTTGTCTATATCGTGTTGTTATGGGGTCATTATCATGAAGGCTGGCGAGGGCGCCGCGTGGTGTGGTTTAACGTCGCGGGTGCAGGATTGTTAACGCTGGCCTATTTTGGCAGCCGCGTTCTGCAGCAGTTTGTCAGCTAAGACTTAAAGGAATCTCCGTTGGAACATATCTCAACCACGACGCTCATCATCACGCTTGTCGTCATGGTTTTTATTTCTGCTTACTTCTCTGGTTCAGAAACCGGGATGATGACGCTCAACCGCTACAAGCTGCGTCATATGGCAAAACAGGGCAACAGCGCGGCCAAACGTGTCGAAAAACTGCTGCGTAAGCCAGACCGCCTGATTAGCCTCGTGCTGATTGGCAATAACCTCGTCAATATTCTGGCGTCTGCGCTGGGCACGATTGTCGGGATGCGTCTGTACGGCGATGCCGGTGTGGCTATCGCAACCGGCGTATTAACGTTTGTGGTGCTGGTGTTCGCCGAAGTCCTGCCGAAAACTATCGCCGCGCTGTATCCGGAAAAAGTGGCTTATCCCAGCAGCTTTCTGTTAGCGCCTTTGCAAGTGCTGATGATGCCACTGGTGTGGTTCCTCAACACCATCACCCGCATCCTAATGCGAATGATGGGCATCAAAACCGAAACGTCGATCAGCGCAGCGCTCAGTAAAGAAGAGTTGCGCACGATTGTGAACGAGTCACGCTCGCAAATCTCTCGCCGTAATCAGGATATGCTGCTGTCAGTGCTGGATCTGGAAAAAGTCAGCGTTGACGACATCATGGTGCCGCGCAACGAAATCGTCGGCATCGACATCAACGACGACTGGAAGTCCATCGTTCGTCAGCTCACCCACTCGCCGCACGGGCGTATTGTGCTCTACAGAGATTCACTCGATGACGCCATCAGCATGCTGCGCGTGCGCGAAGCTTACCGCCTGATGACCGAGAAAAAAGAGTTTACTAAAGAGATCCTGCTGCGCGCCGCGGATGAAATCTATTACGTGCCTGAAGGCACGCCACTCAGCACCCAACTGGTCAAATTCCAGCGCAATAAAAAGAAAGCGGGTCTGGTGGTCGATGAATACGGCGATATCCAGGGCCTGGTTACCGTTGAAGATATTCTGGAAGAGATAGTCGGTGATTTCACCACCTCGATGTCACCTTCACTGGCGGAAGAAGTCACACCGCAAAACGACGGCTCAGTCATTATCGACGGTACCGCAAACGTGCGTGAGCTGAACAAAGCCTTCAACTGGCATTTCCCGGAAGATGAAGCCCGCACCATCAATGGCGTGATTCTGGAAGCACTGGAAGAAATCCCGGCCATTGGCACACGCGTGCGCATCAACCAGTTCGATATCGATATTCTCGACGTTCAGGACAACATGATTAAGCAGGTGAAAGTGGTGCCGGTGAAATCAATTCGGGAAAGTGCTTCTGAATAAACGGCGTTCCTCTCCCCGGGCGGGGAGAGGAAATGACGAGGCTTATGCCTTCGCTTTCGCGACGGAAACCATCGCCGCACGAATGGTACGCCCGTTCAGGGTATAACCCTTCTGCATCACCATCAGCACGTTACCTGCCGCAACCTCTTCCGATTCAACCATCGCAATCGCCTGGTGAACGTTCGGATCCATTGGCACGTTAATGTCGCCGACCACTTCCACACCGTACTTACGCACCACGTCGAGCATGGATTTCAGCGTCAGTTCGATACCTTCCACCATTGGCGCCATCTCTGGATTGGCTTTATCAGCCACTTCCAGCGCGCGGTCGAGGCTATCGATAACCGGCAGCAGGTCATTGACGAACTTCTCAAGGGCAAACTTGTGCGCCTTCTCAACGTCCTGTTCGGTACGACGACGCAGGTTTTCCATCTCGGCTTTCACACGCAGCACGCCATCGCGCTCACGCGTCTGCGCTTCCTCTAACTGAGCTTCCAGATTCGCAATTTTCTCATCGCGCGGATCCACCTGCTCAGCAGAAGCATCAGACTCTACAGCCTCAACTTCATCATGCTGGTCCTTGATAATTTCTTCCGGGGCTTGCCCCTCAGGCGTTTTCTGTTCTTTACTACTCATGAATTTCTCCGCGTTTTTTGGTATTCATCTCGCTGACTTCGCTTATTATGGGGATCGCGCTGCGGGATTCAAGGGAAGCAGGCACATTGTCATCATTCATTCGGCACAAGGACCTCCAGAAAATGAACAATCATTTCAAGTGTATCGGTATTGTCGGTCATCCCCGCCATCCTACCGCGCTCACCACACATGAAATGCTGTATCGCTGGCTGTGTACCAAAGGCTACGATGTCATTGTCGAGCAACAAATTGCCCGCGAACTGCAGCTGAAAAATGTCGCCACCGGAACACTGGCGGAAATTGGCCAGCAGGCCGACCTGGCGGTCGTTGTTGGCGGTGACGGCAACATGCTAGGCGCCGCACGAACGCTGGCGCGCTATGACATTAAAGTCATCGGCATTAACCGTGGCAATCTTGGCTTCCTGACCGATCTCGACCCAGACAACGCGCAGCAGCAGTTAGCCGATGTCCTCGAAGGCCACTATATCACCGAGCAGCGCTTTCTGCTTGAAGCCCAGGTCTGCCAGCATGACTGCCAGAAGCGCATCAGCACCGCCATCAACGAAGTGGTGCTGCATCCCGGTAAAGTGGCGCACATGATTGAATTCGAAGTGTATATCGATGAAGTCTTTGCGTTCTCTCAGCGATCAGACGGTTTGATTATCTCCACGCCGACAGGCTCCACCGCCTATTCACTTTCTGCGGGTGGCCCGATTTTGACGCCCTCTTTAGACGCGATAACGCTGGTGCCCATGTTCCCGCACACCCTCACGGCACGCCCGTTGGTGATCAACAGCAGCAGTACCATCCGTTTGCGCTTTGCTCATCCACGTAATGACCTGGAAATCAGCTGTGACAGCCAAATTGCCCTGCCTATTCAGGAAGGCGAAGATGTGCTGATTCGTCGCTGCGACTACCACCTCAACTTAATCCATCCTAAAGACTACAACTATTTCAACACCTTGAGCTCAAAACTCGGCTGGTCAAAAAAATTGTTCTGATTTCGGACTCGCCTCTTTACTGTATAAAAAACCAGTCTATACTGTATGAAATTACAGTTATGGTTTTTCATACAGGAAGACGGCTATGTTGGCACAACTTACCATCAGCAATTTTGCAATCGTACGCGAACTTGAAATCGATTTTCATGGCGGTATGACGGCCATCACCGGGGAAACCGGGGCCGGTAAATCTATTGCGATAGATGCCCTCGGGTTGTGCCTGGGTGGCCGCGCGGAAGGCGATATGGTTCGGGCTGGTGCTAACCGGGCCGATCTCTGCGCCCGCTTCGCCCTGAAAGACACCCCTGCCGCACTGCGCTGGCTGGAAGCCAATCAGCTTGAAGACGGACGTGAGTGTTTACTCCGCCGGGTGATCAGCAGCGATGGCCGTTCCCGTGGCTTTATCAACGGCACTGCCGTGCCGTTATCGCAATTGCGCGAGCTGGGTCAACTGCTGATCCAAATCCATGGCCAGCATGCCCACCAGCAGCTTGTCAAACCTGAGCAGCAAAAAACCCTGCTTGATGGCTATACCGGTGAGTACGTGCTCACTCAGCGCATGGCCGAACATTACCGTCAATGGCATCAAAGCTGCCGCGATCTGGCACAACATCAGCAACAGAGCCACGAACGTGCCGCGCGTGCCGAGCTTCTGCAATACCAGCTTAAAGAACTGAATGAATTCCAGCCTCAGGCAGGTGAATTTGAACAGATAGATGAAGAGTATAAGCGTCTGGCAAACAGCGGGCAGTTGCTGAGCACCAGCCAGCAAGCACTGAATCTGCTGGCTGATGGCGAAGATGCCAACCTGCAAAGCCAGCTCTACAGCGCTCGCCAAATGGTGACCGAATTGATAAGCATGGACAGCAAACTTTCAGGTGTTCTGGAGATGCTGGAAGAAGCCGCTATTCAGCTCAGTGAAGCCAGCGACGAGCTCCGCCACTATTGCGACAGATTAGATCTCGACCCGAACCGCCTGTTCGAACTTGAACAACGTATCTCGCGTCAGATAGCGCTGGCGCGTAAGCACCACGTTAGCCCTGAAGAATTGCCCGCGTTCCATCAATCTCTGCTGGATGAACAGCAGCAACTTGACGATCAGGCTGATTCACTGGAAACGCTGAGCCTTGCGGTGAGTAAACATCACCAGCAGGCACTGGAAACCGCGCAACAACTGCATACCGTACGCATGGCGAGCGCCGCTGAGCTGGCCGGGCTTATCACGGAAAGCATGCATCAGCTTTCCATGCCACACGGCAAGTTCACCATTGAGGTGAAATTCGAGGAGAACCACCTCACAGCCGAAGGGGCCGATCGCATTGAGTTCCGCGTGACCACTAACCTTGGTCAGCCGTTGCAGCCCATTGCCAAGGTGGCTTCCGGCGGTGAATTGTCACGTATCGCACTGGCCATTCAGGTGATCACAGCACAGAAAATGGAAACCCCGGCGCTGATTTTTGATGAAGTCGACGTGGGCATCAGTGGGCCCACCGCTGCGGTGGTGGGTAAATTACTGCGCCAATTGGGCGATTCGACTCAGGTCATGTGTGTCACGCATCTGCCGCAAGTGGCGGGCTGTGGCCATCATCATTTCTATGTCAGCAAAGAAACCGACGGCGAAATGACGGAAACCCATATGCAACCGCTGGATAAACGCGCTCGCTTGCAAGAACTGGCGCGCCTGCTCGGCGGTAGCGAAGTCACTCGCAACACGCTGGCAAACGCCAAAGAGTTACTGGCGGCATAAACTTTTTCGCAATCTGAGAGTCTCAGTTCACAACAAAAAAACGCCTACAGACCAGACGCTCTGCCTATTAGATTTCGAGTTGCAGAAAGGCGGCAAACCTGGGAGTCCCCAGGAGCTTACTTAAGTAAGTGACTGGGGTGAGCAGGTGCAGCCAACGCATCTGCAGCTTGAAAGATGATGGGCAGAAAGGTTTTAATGTGCGACAAGGTCTATTATCATCGTCAAATTACAATTGAGCCGTGAACTGCTCGGGCCCGAAAAGGAATGAAATCACTATGCGCTGTAAAATGCTGACTGCTGCCGCAGCGGTTCTTCTGATGTTGACCGCAGGCTGTTCCACTCTGGAGCGAGTGGTTTACCGTCCTGACATCAACCAGGGTAACTACCTGGCCCCTAACGACGTTGCCAAGATTCGTGTCGGCATGACACAGCAGCAGGTTGCCTATGCTCTGGGTACGCCAATGATGTCCGATCCATTCGGGACCAATACCTGGTTCTACGTGTTCCGCCAGCAGCCTGGCCACGAGAAAGTGACCCAGCAGACGCTGACGCTCACCTTTAATAGCAGCGGCGTGTTGACCAATATCGACAACAAGCCAGCTCTGACCGGCAACAACTAAGCCAACAGTCGTAAAAAAAGCGCTCACTGAGCGCTTTTTTATTGTCCAGAACAGACTCCATCGTCTTCTGTCAGGTGGCGCTGCGCTTACCTGACCTACAAACAATTTCGCTCCACAGAAATCGTCTTTGTAGGCCCGCGCAAACGAAGTGCCGCCGGGCGGGGCTGGATTGCTGTCAGATGGCGTTACGCTTACCTGACCTGTGAATGGCAGACGCATGTGGCCCGGTGTCGATTACTTCCCTGCTTTTTCTGCTCTCTGGCGACGTAATGCTTTTGGATCGGCAATCAGCGGTCGATAGATTTCCACGCGATCACCATCATGAACCTCGTCCTGCAGTTTTATCGCACGGCTCCAGATGCCGACTTTATTGCTACTGAGATCGATATCGGTGCGCAGCTTCAGCAAGCCGCTGGCAAAGATCGCTTGCTCTACGGTCGCGCCCTCTTCCAGCATCACTTTTTGCAGATACTGCTTTTCCGGCAGCGCATAAATCACTTCTACCGCCATCTTAGCCGACACTGTAGACCTCTTTCGCGCGGATAGTGAAGGCCTGCACCATGTTCGATGCCAGCTCTTTAAAGATGCGACCAAACGCCATCTCAATCAGCTTATTGGTGAATTCAAAATCGAGGTGAAATTCAATTTTGCAGGCATCGCTGCTCAGCGGGGTGAACTTCCAGCCGCCAATCAGTTTTTTGAACGGGCCATCGACCAGGTGCATCAAAATACTTTGATTGCTGGTCAGGGTATTCCGGGTGGTGAACGTTTTGCTGATCCCCGCTTTTGACACATCCACCGCGGCGGTCATTTGTGTCGGCCCGGCTTCCAGCACCCGGCTGCCAGTGCAACCCGGAAGAAAAGCAGGATACGCATCCACATCGTTCACAAGTTGGTACATCTGTTCCGCACTGTAGGGCACCAGCGCAGTACGACTAATCTGAGGCATAGCAATTTCCACTCTCTGTTCTGGCACAAATAATATCATTTATCCCCTGTTAAAAAAAACGCTGTGCCACAACTCGTGCTAAGATAGGCCATTGCGCCTCGCGGGAGGATTGAGGCAAGGTACAGATAAAGATGACTTCAGGACACTATGACTAAGAAAAAAGCCCACAAACCTGGATCAGCCACCATCGCGCTGAATAAACGCGCCCGTCACGAATACTTTATCGAAGACGAATACGAAGCTGGTCTTGCCCTGCAAGGATGGGAAGTAAAATCTCTGCGCGCTGGCAAAGCCAACATCGGTGACAGCTATGTGATCCTCAGAGATGGCGAAGCGTATTTGTTTGGCGCCAACTTTACCCCGATGGCGGTGGCTTCCACGCACTACGTCTGCGATCCAACACGTACCCGCAAGCTGCTACTGAATCAGCGTGAACTCGACGCCCTGTATGGCCGCATTAACCGTGAAGGTTACACCGTGGTTGCCCTTTCGCTGTACTGGAAAAATGCCTGGTGCAAAGTGAAGATTGGTGTGGCGAAAGGTAAGAAACAGCACGACAAGCGAACTGATCTCAAAGATCAGGAATGGGCACGCGACAAAGCTCGTATCATGAAGCACGCAGGCCGCTAAGCCCGACAAGTGCTTTCTGTTCCGGCAGCGAAGAATGGCGCTGTCGGAGCACATTCTCCCTTCATTTATCTCTCACACTCTCCGTCAATAATAATGACACCCCGTTATTAACAGCCGCAAATTAAATAGTTTGGCCGACATTTTTTATTTATTCCAGAATATATCATGTAATCAGCAACTCTACTTATTATGAGTTATTTATTACCGCTATTTCATCACGACCGTGATCGCATAAAAACAGCCAGTACCAAAAGGAAAATACGATATTCATCACAGTTATCGGCCGTGCAAATCATTAGCCATGGTAATCATTCTCATTATGGCATTGTCTGTTTCGATTTTGGTTGTGGCAGTCATAAACTCTATATTTCAAGCAATTAAACTCAAACTCTCTCAGGTTTAACCACCCTGACGCCAACAGACAGGTCAGATGACCACAACCCTCAGGGACTAAAAATTCACTTTTGCTAAACCGAAGTTAACCCTTGCTTAATTTGCGCATTCTTTTGTTCCTGTCTATATCATGAATAGCACGTTACGAAATTAAACCGATAAAAAATAGGGGTTTTTATCTTAAGGTAAATTATCCAGCTTAAACACAGCAACCCTTTTTATTTTCTGCTTTCACGGGCAACGGACTCGCTCGCTTAAAATTTACGATAAGGGCTATCCCATTTAAGGCATTAACTGCGAATACGTTTATCGGCGATGCACAGCCTTGCTCGCAAAAACGATAACACCACTTTCTTTGAATGGAGTGATAACCATGCGTCCTGTTTCCATTATTTCTGAATTGACTGGCGTCACCAGCAATGTTGAAGCATCTGAAGTTACCCTCACCTCACCTTCCGTTGTGAAGTTACAGCTTGAGCGCTCAGATATCGCCTCGATAACACGAACCGGGCAGGACATGGTTATCAAGCTCAATTCGGGCGAAACCATCACCCTCAAAAACTTCTACGTTGAAAATTCACAAGGCGCGAATCATCTGGTGCTGGAAGACAGCCATGGCGCACTGTGGTGGGTAGAAAATCCCGGCGAGGGCCTGCATTTCCAGCAAATAGATAACCTCGACGGCTTCATGATTGCCGACGGCCATTCTGAAGGCGGAGCCATCTGGCCCTGGGTTCTGGGCGGTGTCGCGGTAGCAGCAGGGATTGGCATCGCTGCCGGTGGTGGTGGCGGTGGTGGCGGCGGATCGGATAACAAATCCAGCGGCGGCGATAACGGCAGCGGGAATGGCAACAATGGAAATGGCAACGGCAACGGCAACGGCAACAATGGAAATGGAAACGGTAATAACGGGAACGGAAACGGTAACAATGGCAACGGAAATGGTAACGGCGACACCACGCCACCTAATGCGCCAACCAACCTGGCCGTTTCTGCTGACGGCAAAACAGTCACCGGTAACGCTGAACCTGGTAGCACCGTTGAGGTAAAAGATCCGAACGGCACCGTCATTGGCAAAGGCACGGCTGACAGCAGCGGCCACTTCAGCATTGGCGTTACGCCCTCACAGCTCGACGGCGAAAAACTGACGGTTGATGCCACTGACAAAGCCGGAAATACCGGCCCTTCTGCCTCCGTGACGGCACCGAACGTGGCATTGCCGGAAACCCCGGTGATCACTTCCGCCGTGGACGATCACACTTCAGCGCCGCTCAGCAATAACCAGTATACCAACGACAACACCCCAATTCTGAAAGGCACCGGGACGGTAGGCAGCACCGTTCATATATTCTCCGATGGTCACTTGCTGGGTTCCGCAGTGGTCGGCAGCAATGGCACATGGAGCTTCTCGATTACTTCGCCGCTCAGTGAAGGCGCCCACTCTTTCACGGCCATTGCCTTTAACATTAAAGGCCACAGCATTGAATCCACACACTTTAACTTAACGGTCGATACCGTCGCGCCGGATGCGCCACAGCTCACCGGGGTCAATGATGATGTCGGGTCGATTGTCGGCAATTTGCAAAACGGATCGGTCACCGATGACGCCAAGCCAGTCTTCAGCGGGAAAGGGGAAGTGGGCGATACCATCACCGTGCGTGACGGTCAGACCGTGCTCGGCACGACAACTGTCGATGCCAACGGCAACTGGACGTTCACGCCTTCACAACCGCTGAGCGAAACCTCGCACACCATCACCATTACTCAGACGGACAAAGCGGGGAACGTCAGCCAGGTAACGACGGCCCCAACCTTTACCGTTGACACCACGCCGCCCAATCCTGCGCATATCTCCACGGTCTCTGAAAATGGTGCCACCGTCACCGGGACCGCAGAAGCAGGCAGTACGGTGACTATCTATGACGGCAATAATGTCCTGCTTGGCACTGCACTGGTGGGCAACGACGGGCAATTTACCATCACCCTGAACCCGGCGAAAACGCACGGCGAACCGCTGGAAGCACGCATTCAGGATGCCGCAGGTAACGTAGGGCAGCCGACAGACTTTGACGCGTCCAACTCCGGCTTCCCAAGCCAACCCGTGATTGTCACCATCAATGACAACGTCGATCCCGTCCAGGGAAATGTCTCTGCTGGCGGCTTCACCAATGACAATACGCCAACGCTGAGCGGCACCGCAGAGCCTAACGCGTTTATCACCGTCAGCGACAAAGGCGTTATTCTAGCCCCTGTCGTTCAGGCTGATGCTAGCGGCAACTGGAGCTTTACCCCTATTCCAGCGTTGGCGGATGGCGATCATATCTTTACCGCCACGGCCAACAACGGCACAGGAACCAGTGCGCCTTCGGCTTCTGTCACGATTAATGTCGACATCCAGATTCCTGTGCTCGACCATGTTGCGGTCGCCAATCAGGGCCAAACCGTAACCGGCCATACCGAAGTGGGCAGTACCGTTGTGGTTAAAGATGCCCAGGGCACCCAACTGGGCACTGGCACAGCGGACCAGAACGGCAACTTCTCCATCACCCTGAGCTCGCCAAAAACCAACGGCGAAACCCTGATAGTCAGCGTCACTGACCGCGCCGCTAACGTCGGCATCCCCGACACTATCGTTGCCCCTGATACCACGCCTCCTGCTGCACCTACCGGTCTTCAGGTGACCGCCGATGGCATGAACGTAATTGGTCAGGCGGAGCCGGGCAGCATCGTCACCATTACCGACAGCAGCGACCATGTTTTGGGTACCGCGCAGACCAACCCAAGCGGCAACTTTATCGTGCCGCTCGACACACCGCAGTTAAACGGTCAGGGTTTGTTGGCGACAGCCGCCGACGCCGCCCACAACGTCAGCCAGCCTTCCAGCGTTGTCGCACCGGACAAAACAGCGCCTGATGCACCGGATCATCTGCTGGTGAATGGCACCGGTACGCAATTGACCGGCCATGCTGAACCGGGCAGCACCGTCACCGTTAAAGATCCTGAAGGCCATGTGATTGGCACCGGCAAGGCCAGCAGCACCGACGGCCAGTTCACCATTACTCTTGCCCCTGCCCAGGACAACGGCGAACATCTGTCTGCGACGGCTACCGATCTGGCAGGCAACGTGAGTGCGCCAGGATACGCAGATGCACCGGACATCACCGCGCCCGATCAGCCTGTGATTCTCGATGTGGTCGATGATGCCCCGGAGATCCTCGGCTCAGTGCTCGATGGAAAAACCACCAACGACGCAACACCGACGCTCTCTGGTACAGCTGAGATCGGCTCGACGGTGACGGTGCTGGATAACGGCACCCCGCTGGGCACCGCAACGATGGACGCCTCGGGTAACTGGACTTTCACCCCTTCTCCCCCGCTGTCCGAAGGCAGCCATCAGTTTACAGTGATCTCAACCGATGCCGCCGGTAACGCCAGCACAGCCTCAGCGCCGTGGACAATCGTGGTCGATACCGTCGCGCCGCAGGTGCCCGCGATAACCCTGGTCAATGACGATGCGCCAGCTCTGATTGGTGCGGTCGCTAATGGCGGGTTAACGAACGACAGTACCCCAACCGTTAGCGGTACCGGCCAGCCAGGATCCACCGTCCATCTGATGGATAACGGCAGTCCTGTGGCGGACATTACCGTCAGCCCGTCCGGCACCTGGAGTTACACCTTCACGACCCCGCTGACCGGGCCGAACCATTCGCTGACCGTCAATGCCAGCGATAACGTCGGCAATACCTCGGCAGATTCAGCAGCCTGGACATTCACGCTGGACACCACCCCGCCGGGCGCACCGGTGATGGTCGTCACCGACACCGGGGGGATCGTGCTGGATTCTGGCGATCTCACCAATGACACCAAACCGGGCCTGACCGGCACCACAGAGATCGGCTCAACCGTCACGATTTACGATAACGGCAAGGAACTCGGTCAGGCGACAGTGGACGCCAGTGGCAACTGGACTTTCACCCTGCCGGTCGGTTTCGGCGATGGCCCTCACGTTCTGACGGCCAATGCGACCGACGCCGCAGGGAACGTCAGTCCTGATGCGACGTTCACCCTGAACGTAGATGCCACCGCGCCCGATGCGCCTCAGGTCATCTCTGCCACCATCATTCTTGAAACCGACCCAGTCCCTCTGGCGAACGGCAGTATCACCAACCAGACCGAACCGGTGCTGAATGGCACCAGTGAAGCCAATGCCACCGTCACGTTGTATAACAACGGTAACCCTATCGCCACGGTCCAGGCTGACGACCAGGGCAACTGGAGCTACCCGCTTGATACCCCGTTAATCCCCGGTCTGAACGTGATCACCGCTACCGCGACAGATGCCGCGGGTAACGTCAGCCCACCGTCGGGTGTCTTCTCCATCACCATCGATCTTGTCGCCCCTACCACCCCGGTCGCCCCTCTGGTGGCGGATAACGAAGCACCGGTGGTCGGTTATGTAGCCAACAACGGCTTCACCAACGACACTACGCCAACCTTTAGCGGCACCGGCGAAGTCGGCAGCACTATCACGCTCTACAACGGGGTGACTTATCTCGGCTCCACTGTCGTCAACCAAAGCGGCACCTGGACGTTCACCCCGTCCTCACCGCTGACCAACGGAACCACCTACTCCATCACCACCACGGAAACCGATCTGGCGGGCAACGTCAGCCAGCCGTCGCCAGCAGCCGTCTTTACTGTCGACACCACAGCTCCCGACGCACCACTTATCAGCTATGCCGCTGATGACGTAGGAGCCGAGCAGAGCAACGTGCTGAACAACGGCGCGACTGATGACAACCTGCCTGTGCTGCACGGTACGGCGGAAGCTGGTAGCACCGTTGCTATCTACAACGGGTTAACGCTGGTCGGCACCGCTGTTGCAGACGGAGGCGGCAACTGGAGTCTGGCGATCACCACCCCGCTGGCTGATGGCACCTATAACTTTACGGCAGTCGCGACTGACAAAGCGGGTAACGTGGGCAGCACCTCGCCAACGTTCACCATCGACGTTGAAACCACCATCCTGCCACCGACGGTGACTGAAATCCTCGATGACAAAGGCCCGGTCACCGGCCCGGTCGTCAACAACACATTCACTGATGACCAGACGCTGCTGATCACCGGTACCGGGGAAGATGGCACGACGGTCATTATCTATGACCACGGTTCGCAAATTGGCACCGCTCTGGTAACAGGCGGCACGTGGTCCTACACCACCAGCGCGCTGACGGAAGGCAGCCATAGCCTGACGTTTACCGCCAAAGATGCGGCAGGCAACGAAACCACGCCGGACACTCCAGTGACCTTCACGGTGGATATCACGCCACCGGATGCGCCAACAGTGAACCCACCTCTCGACGGGGTGACAGTCACGGGCACCGCCGAAGCCAATGCCACCGTCTTTATCAAAGACGCAGAGGGCAATGTGATAGGCACCGGGCTCGCCTCACCGACAGGTGATTACACCATTACCCTCACCACTCCTCAGGTTGCAGGTGAAAACCTGGTGGCGATTGCCCAGGATCAGGCTGGCAACCAAAGCCCCGGTACCACCTTCAGCGCCTTTAACGAAGGCGATCTACCCAACGCCCCGGTTATCGTCACTGTTGATGATGACATCGGCAGCATTCAGGGGCATATCGCCGCGAATGGCAGCACCGATGACACCACTCCAACGCTAAACGGCACAGCGGAAGCAGGGTCAACAGTGCATATTTACGTTAATGGCGGCACCACCGAAATCGGCAATGCCCTTGTTGACGGCAGTGGCAACTGGACGTTTACCGTTCCTGCCGGGCTGGCGTTAGGCGAAGGAAGTTATACCTTCACAGCAACAGCCAGCAAAGGACCAGAAGAAGGCAGCCCCTCCGCGCCGTTCACCATTAACGTCGATCTCAGTGCGCCAGTAGCGCCAACGATCCTCACCGCTACGGATGATGTCCCAGGCAACGTCGGTACCATTGGCAGCGGAACGCTGACCAACGACGCGCGGCCAACGCTGAACGGGATCAGCGAACCGGGCTCGACGGTGACTATCTTCGATAATGGGATCAAAATTGGCACCGCAACCGCCACGGCTGGCGGCACCTGGAGCTTCACCCCGTCGAGCGATCTGGACAGTATCTCGCATGTCTTTACCGCGACAGCCACCGATGCCGCAGGCAATACCAACGGCGTCTCCAATAGCTTCACGCTGAACATTGACGCCGTGGCACCTGGCGTGCCAGCCATCACCTACGTGGCGAATGACAATGGTTCACAGCCGATAGTCCTCACAGCAGGTCAGGCAACCAATGACACCCAGCCACTGCTGAAAGGCAGCGCCGAAGCGGGAAGCACCGTCAGTGTTTACGATGGCACCACGCTGTTGGGCACCACTGTCGCTGACGGCTCTGGCAACTGGACGTTCACCTTCCCGATCGGCACCACACTGTCTAACGGTAATCACAGTCTGACGGTCACCGCGATGGATGCCGCAGGCAACACCAGCGTGCCTTCCAGCGCCTTCCCGATTGTCATTGACACCGTAGCACCGGCCACGCCGACGTTACTGGTTGTCGCTGACAATCAGCCCGGCATTGTTGGGCCACTGGTCAGCGGCCAGATGACCAACGACACTGAGCCAACCCTGAGCGGGCGCGGTGAAGCCGGTGCGACCATCACGATATTCTCCGACGGCAACCCTGTCGGCACCGGAGTCGTTGATCCGACCGGCACATGGCTTGTCAGGCTCACTACCCCGCTGACCGATGGCCCACACGTGCTGACGGTGAATCAAACCGACCCGGCAGGCAACGTCAGTGCCAGCACCAGCGGCTTCACGGTTAACGTCGATGCCTCAGCACCTGGCGCACCGATCATCACCGCAGTGGGAGATAACACTGCGCCAGTGATTGGCGTTGTGCCGAACGGCGGCTCCACCAACGAAACGCACCCAACGATCAGCGGGACAGGGGAAATCGGTTCGACGATCACCCTCTATAACGGATCAACCGTACTGGGCACAACCACCGTGAACGCGCTGGGGAGCTGGACCTTCACCCCGAGCACTGCGCTCACACCGGGCACATGGAATATCACCGCGACGGCAACAGATACCGCTGGCAACACGGGCGTCGCCTCGGATGTTCGTACGTTTACCGTGGATACCAGTGCGCCAAATGCTCCGGCGATTACCACGGTGTTTGACGATCAAGGCCCGTCGACGGGGAATCTCAGCAACGGCAGCGTGACCGACGACACCCGTCCGGCGATCAGCGGCACCAGCGAACCCAATGCCACCATCAAGCTGTATGACAACGGCAACCCGCTCGCAACCGTCACTGCCGATGGAACCGGGGCGTGGAGTTACACCCCAACTGCCGATATGGCGCAAGGTAACCACGTCATCACCGCCACAGCGGCCGATGCGGCAGGCAACCTGAGCGCCGCGTCTGGCAGCTTTAGTTTCGTGGTCGACTCACTGGCTCCTCTGGCGCCTGTCATCACCTCGCTCACGGATGATGTTGCTCCTGTCGTCGGTCCTGTCCTGATTAACGGCACCACTAACGACAACACGCCGACACTGAGCGGCACCGCAGAAGCGGGGGCGACGGTCAGGATTTACGACACCAATAACGTCCTGGTCGGCACCACCACGGCGAATGCTTCAGGCAACTGGACGGTCACCACGTCCACACTCGGCGATGGCCCTCATTCGCTGACCGCGAAAGCCACCGACGCGGCGGGCAACATCAGTACATCGTCGCAGCCGTTCGGGTTCACGGTGGATACCGCCATTCCTGTTGCGCCAACGCTGACATCGGTCACTGACGATGTGGCGGGCGGCGCGCTGGGCGCACTGACTAACGGACAGCTCACCAACGACAATCTGCCAACCCTGACCGGCACAGCAGAAGCAGGCAGCACCGTCAGCATTTATGACGGTTCAACCCTGCTTGGTACCACTGTTGCGACCGGAGGCACCTGGACATTTACGCCGGGTACAGCGCTGGCAGATGGTTCACACACGCTGACCGTGACCGCAACGGATGCTGGCGGGAATATCAGCCAGCCAACCACCGGCTTCACCATTGTGGTGGATGCTACGGCTCCGGTGACGCCAGTCATTACCAACATCGTGGATGACGTGCCGAACATCGTCGGTAACGTGGGCAACGGGCAGTTCACCAACGACTCACTGCCAACGCTTAACGGCACGGCGGAAGCCAACAGCACCGTCAGAATTTATGATGGCGCAACGCTCGTCACCACCGTCACAGCCAACGCATCAGGCGCATGGACATGGACGCCAACAACCGCGCTGTCGCAAGGTGTTCACACCTGGACCGTGACGTCTACTGACGCAGCGGGCAACCTCAGTGCAACGTCTACGGCTGCCGGGATCATCGTGGACACCGTGGCTCCGGGCGCGCCTTCAGGCCTGACCATGAACGGAACGGGGACGCGAGTCACCGGTTCGGCGGAAGCCAACAGCACCGTCACCATCACCAGCGCCACAGGCACCGTGCTTGGCACAGCGACCGCTGATGGTACTGGCGCATTTACGGTGACGATTTCCCCGGCGCAAACCACCGGGCAAGCGCTGCTGGCCTTTGCTCAGGACAGAGCGGGCAACGTGGGCGTTTCCGTCGGCTTTACCGCGCCAGACACCCGAGTACCGGATGCCCCCACCATCACCAGCGTAGTGGATGATGTGGCGGGTGGCGCAGTCGGCCAGTTGACCAGCGGACAGCTGACCAACGATGCCATGCCAACCCTGAGCGGTACCGCGCAGGCAAACTCGACTGTGACTATCTACAACAACGGCGTCGCGGTAGGCACCACCACGGCGAATGGCAGCGGAGCCTGGACATTCACCCCACCGGCGAACGTCACCGAAGGCGCTCATGCGTTCACAGCAACCGCCAGCAACGCCAACGGTGCAGGTAGTCCATCCGCCCCGTTCAGCGTGATTGTTGACACCACTGCACCAGCGGCACCGGGAATTGCTATCAGTGCAGACGGTAGCGTGCTCAGCGGCACGGCGGAAGCGAACAGCACCATCACCATTACGCTGCCAAACGGCGGGGGCACACTGACCACCACCGCAGGCAGTAACGGCAGCTGGAGCCTGACGCTGCCGGTGCGCCAAATCGACGGTCTGTCGATTTCCGCAACGGCCACGGATGTCGCCGGGAACACCTCCGGGCCAAACTCGGTCCTTTCGCCTAATTTGCCGCTTTCCGCGAACGACAACATCACCAATCTGGCGCTGACCTCTGACGCCACCACCACCACCGAGCACCTGACGGATTACGGCTTGCTGCTGGTTGGTGCGCTGGGGAACGTGGCCTCGGTGTTGGGTAACGACACGGCTCAGGTACAGTTCAGTATTGCCAACGGCGGGTCCGGTGATGTGACGATCGACGCGGCGGCGACAGGGATCGTGCTGTCGCTGCTCTCCACTCAGGAGATCGTCATTCAGAAATACGACACCGCGAGCGGATCGTGGCAGACCTTTATCAATACCGGGGTGGGCGATTTTGCCAACCTGCTGACACTGACTGGCAGCGGCGTACGGATCAGCCTGACCGGGCTGACGGGCGGCGACTATCGCGTCCTGACCTACAACACCAGCCTGCTGGCGACCGGGTCTTACACCAGTCTGGATGTCGACGTACAGAAAACCAGTGCAGGTACCGTCAGCGGGACCACATCGCACATTGGTAACGTGATAACCGATCAGGATGCGGGCGGCGGTCAGGACAACGCACCAACCGGCACCCTGCTCACCAAAGTCACCAACGCGAACGGCGATTCGGTCACGGTTGGGGCGGGCGGCGCAGATATTGTCGGGCTGTACGGCACGCTGCATATCAACCAGAACGGCAGCTACACCTACACCCTGACCAACACTTCAGCCGCCGTACTCGGCCACAAAGACAGCTTCACCTACACCATCACCCAGGGCGGTATCAGCGATTCCGCACAGTTGGTGGTGACGCTGGGCCCAACCCCACCAGCCAGCAGCGTCGTTGCCGCAGACAACAGTGCTTCGCTGGTGTTTGATACTGATGTCACGTCCATCAATAACGGCGCGTCGTCGCAATCGGGCTTCACGGTGGTCGGCGTCGGGCTGGGCAGTGTGCTGAGTCTTGATGTGCTTGCCAACATGACTAACCCGATTAAATTCGACGTCGAGGATGGCAGCACCCGCACCATGACGCTGCAATCGTCAGTCGGCGGGGTGGCGCTGGCTTCCACCTTTGACCTCTACATTTACCGCTTTAACGACCTGACTCAGCAGTATGAGCAGTACAAAGTGCAGAAAGGCTGGCTGAACGCCCCGCTGATAGGCGGCCAGTCCAGCCAGTTGACCCTGACGTTGCCGGGCGGGGAATACCTGTTCCTGCTCAACACCGCCAGTGGGGTAACCGCGCTGACGGGCTACACGCTGAACATTCTGCAAGACCACACCTATGCGGTCGACAGCATTACCGCCAGCACCACCGGCAACGTGTTGACCAACGATGTGGTGCCTGCGGATGCGCACATTACCGACGTGAATGGCGTGGCAGTATCAGCCACCGGAACCACCACTATCAATGGGCTGTACGGCACGCTGACCATTGATGCCAAAGGCAATTACACCTACACCCTGAAAAGCGGTGTCGGGGCCGACAGCATCAGTACGCCAGACAGCTTCGTCTACACCGTGAAAGCGGCAAACGGCGACACGGACAGCGCCTCGCTGAACATCACCCCAACGCCGCAAGTGCTCAACGCGGTGGATGACAACAGCGCCGTCATGGCCTTCACCACGGTGCAGGATACCGTCGCGCTGCCTTCCACTAACGTGGGGCAAGCGAAATGGAATACGGCTCTGCTCAGCGGCACTTCCGGTAGCGGCAGCGGCACGTTTGTGGTTGACCCGAACAGCGTACTGAAAGGCGCAACGCTGCACTTTGACGTGGCCTCGGGTCTGGCGCTGGGTGGTCTGTCTGTTGGCTGGACGCTGACCCTGAACGGCAACACTGTCGCCAACGGTAACTTCAGTGGTTCCGCCTTGTTGGGGAACAGCATTGACGTCGCCCTGACAGGGAAAGAGCTGGTGGCAGGCACTTACACCCTGACAGTCAACGGCAGCATCGGCGCGTTGTCGCTGGGAACCGTCACCATCACGCCGTCAATCAGCGGCACGACGTATCACCTCGACACGTTCGACAGCAACACTGCCAACGTTCACGGCAATATCTTTGACGGTACCGATGCGGCAGGTGCGCTGGATCAGCTCTCCACCGTTCACACCACCCTGACCGTGAATGGCTTCGGTGGCAGCAGCGGCACGCTGAATCCAACAGGCAGCACCAGCAGCATGACGATTCAGGGCCATTACGGCACGCTGACCATGAACCTCGACGGCTCGTACACCTACGCCCTGAAAGCCGGTGTCACCGTCGCCTCGATGACCAGCAAGGAGACTTTCACCTACACGCTCAATGATCAGAACGGCCACACCGACACGGCCACGCTGACCATTAACATGAATCCGCAGATTGCGAGCACTAACCAGCATGATGTCATCAACGGCTCGGCTTATGGCGACACGCTGATTTACCACATGCTCAACACTGCGGATGCCACGGGCGGCAACAACAGCGACAACTGGACCAACTTCAGCCTCGCTCAGGGCGACAAAATTGACCTGCGCGAACTGTTGACCGGTTGGGATCATCAGGCCTCGACGCTGGGGAACTTCGTCAAAGTCACCACCAACGGTACGGACACCGTCATCGCGATAGACCGCGACGGGACGGGTTCAACCTACAACTCAACCACGCTTATCACCCTTAACAACGTGCACACCACGTTCGATGAACTTGTTCAGCAGAATCACATTATTACCGGCTAGGCCATAACAGCCCCGGGCGGACTCCGTCCGGGGCATAAAGCAGCAACCTGTCGTGATTTTTGAAAGGGATACAATATGGGAAGAAGAGCGCCTGTCGCAGTATTGCTGGCATTCCACCTCTGTTCTGTCCAGGTGTATGCCGAAGATGAGCCACAGCTCATCAGTTCTGAAGGACTGGCAAGCCAGCAGGGTTTACCCTCGCTGGATGGTTCAGCCGCCGAGCTTCCCTTAAGCAGCGCAGCGCCGGGTATGCTGACGCTCAACAATGCGGTCAGCCGCGCCGTCAACTGGCATCCGGCTATCCGTGAGGCTGTCGGGAAACTGCTCACGCAAAACGAGCAGATTAACGTCGCCAAATCGAAATACTATCCGCAGGTCACCGCGGGCATGAACAACGGCTACAGCAACACCTACACCAACAGCGGGTACAGCCCGTCGCTGGTGTTGTCTGTTTCCCAAATGCTCTACGACTTCGGCAAAGTCGCAAGCCAGGTGAAAGCAGAAACCGCAGGCGCGGCACAGGAACAGGCCAACGTGCTGGTCAGCATCGATACCGTCGCCCGCGACACCGCCGTGGCGATGGTTCAGGTGCAGTCCTGGCAGCAGATGGTGGATGCCGCAACAGATCAGTTAAATGCTCTGAACGGCATCGGCAAACTGACTCAGCAACGCAACGATGAAGGGGCCACTTCGTTATCTGATGTGGTGCAAACCGATGCGCGTATCGAATCGGCTCGTTCACAATTGGTGCAGTATCAGGCCAGTCTGGACAGTGCGCAGGCGACTCTGATGACCCTGCTCGGCTGGAATTCGCTTAACGGCGTCAGCACGGAGTTCCCGGCCAAACTGGAGCAAAGCTGCATGATGGCGAAACCGGACGATCGTCTGGTGCCGTCTGTGCTGGCAGCCTGGGCGCAGGCCAATGCAGCGCAGGCGAATCTTGAATATGCCAATGCGCAAATGACGCCGACTATCTCGCTGGAACCCTCCGTTCAGCACTACCTCAACAACAATTATCCCAGCCATGAAGTGCTGGATAAAACCCAGTACTCCACCTGGGTGAAAGTGGAAATGCCGATTTATCAGGGCGGCGGCTTAACCGCCAAACGCGATGCCGCAAGTCACGCGGTGGAATCGGCCCAATCCACCATTCAGCGCACAAGGCTGGATGTTCGCCAGAAGTTGCTGGAAGCTCGCAGCCAGTCGATGAACCTTGCCAGTTCATTGCAGATTTTGCGCCGCCAGCAACAGCTCAGCGAACGCACCCGCGAACTTTATCAGCAGCAGTATCTCGACCTGGGCTCACGCCCGTTACTGGATGTCCTTAACGCCGAACAGGAAGTGTATCAGGCGCGCTTCTCAGAACTTTCGACACAAAGCCAACTCCATCAGCTCCAGCTCGACTGCCTGTATAACACCGGCACCTTGCGCCAGGCTTTTGGCTTAAATAATCGCAGCATCCAGTCCGTGGAGATCCAGCCATGACCCGTGCCGCTCCTCCTGTTGAAGAATTGATTAGCGACCACGCCCTCAGCAACTGGGCGCTGGCCATTGGGCATGTTGCCGCTCACTATCGCGTGGTGTGTTCGCCGGGCAGTATTCAGGCCAACGCCCCGTGGTTTAAAGGTAAAACACACACCCCGGCGTTAACACAGCTCAGCCGTCAGGCCGGGCTGTCGTTTCATCAATTGACCATTACCGAGCACGCTTTTAGCCAGTGGCGGCTGCCGGTCGTGGCTGAACTTGAAGACGGGCAACTGGCGGTCATCGAGCATTTCAACGGCGACGATTCGGTGGATGTGTTCCTGATCGATGGCGACGGGGAAAGCAACCGGGTGGCGGCCAGCGAACTGCTCTCATCGGTGAAATACGTTGCCGCCTTGCGCCCCCTTTCAGCGCTAAAAGACAGCCGCGTCGACAGCTATATCTCACGCTTCAGCCCGGACTGGATGAAGGATCTGGTGCTTCAGGACGTCAAACCGTACATCCCGGTGATGATCGCCGCGTTCCTGGTCAACGTTCTTTCGCTGGCAGGGATCGTCTTTTCGATGCAGGTTTACGACCGGGTGATCCCCGCGCAGTCTTATCCGACGCTGTATGTGCTGGCGACAGGTGTGCTGATCTCGGTGATCTTCGGCTTTGTGCTGCGTGAGGCGCGTACCCATATCATGGACGTTCTGGGTAAACGTGCGGATATGCGCATCTCGGATCGCGTTTTCAGTCACGCGCTGCGCCTGCGTAACAGCGCGGTACCCCGCTCCACTGGCAGCTTTATTTCTCAGTTGCGCGAGCTGGAGCAAATCCGTGAAATGATCACCTCGTCCACGCTGTCGACGGTGGTCGATCTGCCCTTCTTCTTCCTGTTTATCATCGTCATGGCGATCATCGCCCCGCAGCTGGCGTGGATCGCACCTGTTGCCGCAGTGATGATGGTGCTGCCAGGCCTGCTGTTGCAGAAAAAACTCGCCATTCTTGCGAACCAGGCCGCACACGAATCCACATTGCGTAACGCAGTGTTGGTTGAGAGCGTGCAAGGGCTGGAAGACATCAAGCTGATGCAGGCCGAAAACCGTTTCCTGCAACAGTGGAACAGCTATATCCGCATCACCGGTGAATCAGGTTTGCGCACCCGAAAACTGACGCAAGGCCTGATTGGCTGGGGCATGTCGGTGCAAAGCCTGGTATATGCGGCGGTGATTTTGTTTGGTGCGCCGCTGGTTATCGAAGGGGATTTAACCACCGGTTCCGTGGTCGCCGCGTCGATGCTCGGCTCACGAATGATTGCCCCGATGGCCGGTTTGTGTGGCGTGCTGGCACGCTGGCAGCAGGTGAAAGCGGCAAAAATGGGGCTCGACAGCATCATGCAGTTGCCGACTGAAACCCAGCGCGACGAAACGCTGGTGCATCAGGAAATCTTTCACGGGCATTACGTGTTTGAGAACGCCCACTTCCGCTATCACCCGGAAGATCAGCGTGTGCCGCTGCGCATCTCACGCCTTGAAATTCTGCCCGGCGAACGCGTCGCGCTGCTAGGCCGAAACGGCGCCGGGAAATCCACCATGCTGCAAGCCCTGGCGGGTGGCGTGGACATGGTGAACGGCGACTTACGGCTCGATAACCTCAGCATGCCGCAAATCGACATGGCAGACCTGCGCCGCAATATCGGTTTCCTCAGCCAAAACGCGCGGCTGTTCTTCGGCACCCTGCGTGAAAACCTGACCCTTGGCGCACCGCACGCCACCGACGAAGCCATCTTCGAAGTGCTGGAAATCTGTGGAGCCGACAGCTTTGTAAAACGCCTGCCAAAAGGGCTCGACCACCCGATTATGGAAGGCGGCAACGGCTTATCAGGCGGGCAACGCCAGGCTATTTTGCTGTCGCGCATGCTGCTGCGCTCACCCAATATCGTGCTGCTGGATGAACCAAGCGCCTCGCTGGATGAACACACCGAACGTGAATTTATTCAGCGGCTTGGCAACTGGCTTGGCAACCGCACGCTGGTTGTCGCCACGCACCGCGTGCCCGTGCTGGAACTGGTGGAACGCATCGTGGTGCTGAAGGATGGCCAGCTGGTGATGGATGCCCCGAAAGCACAGGCGATGAACGGCAATCGCGCACCGACAACGACCAGCGGGCGGGGGTGGAACAATGAAAACCAATCAGCATGATATTGCGATGGATGACCTGGATATCCGCCGGGAACACGAGTTTTCCGGGGCCAGCAAAATCATCGGCCTTTCCGCCCTGCTCTTTTTACTGCTGGGCGTATGGGCGTATTTCGGCTCGCTGGATGAAGTCTCTACCGGCACAGGGAAAGTGGTGCCAAGTTCCCGCGAACAGGTGTTGCAGTCACTCGACGGCGGCGTGCTCACTGAACTGATGGTGCATGAAGGCGACAAAGTTCAGGCCGGGGAAGTGGTTGCCAGACTTGACCCCACGCGTTCTGAATCTAACGTGGGCGAAAGCGCCGCGAAGTACCGTGCGTCACTCGCTTCAAGCGCGCGTCTGTACGCCGAGGTGAACGACCTGCCGCTCAAATTCCCGGACTCCCTGAAAGCGTGGCCGGAATTGCTGGCTTCTGAGACCCGGCTCTACAAAACCCGTCGCGCGCAGTTAACCGATTCCCAACGCGAAATTCAGGACGCCATCGACTCGGTGAACAAAGAACTCGCCATCACCCAAAGGCTGGAAAAAAGCGGTGCGGCAAGCCACGTAGAAGTGCTGCGGCTGCAAAGGGAAAAGAGCGACCTGGGGCTGAAAATCACCGATTTACGCTCGCAATATTACGTGCAGGCGCGTGAGGAACTGTCCAAGGCTAATGCCGAAGTCGACATGCTCTCTTCCATACTTAAAGGGCGCGAAGACTCGGTGAACCGCCTGACCGTGCGCTCGCCGATGCGCGGCATCGTCAAAAACATTCAGGTCACCACCATCGGCGGCGTTATCCCGCCGAACGGGGATTTAATGGAGATTGTGCCGCTGGACGATCACCTGCTGATTGAGGCACGTCTTTCACCGCGAGACATCGCGTTTATCCACCCAGGCCAGCGCGCGCTGGTGAAAATCACCGCTTACGATTATGCCATTTATGGCGGCCTGGAAGGCGAAGTGGAAACCATCTCGCCGGACACCATCCAGGACAAAGTGAAGCCAGAAATCGTTTACTATCGGGTGTTTATCCGCACCCATCAGGACTATCTGGTCAACAAAAAGGGGCATAAATTCTCGATTTCCCCGGGGATGGTCGCCAGCGTCGACATTAAAACCGGCGAAAAAACCATCATGGATTACCTGATCAAACCGTTCAATCGCGCAAAAGAAGCGCTACGTGAGCGTTAAGTGAGCGTTTCCGGGCCTGTTAGCGGTGGTATTCAGGGTGACAGGTCTGTTATACTGGCCGGACACATTGGGGCTGATTCTGGATTCGACGGGATTCGCGAAACCCAAGGTGCATGCCGAGGGGCGGTTTGCCTCGTAAAAAGCCGCAAAAAAATAGTCGCAAACGACGAAAACTACGCTTTAGCAGCTTAATAACCTGCTCTGAGCCCTCTCTCCCTAGCTTCCGCTCTTAAGACGGGGATCAAAGAGAGGTCAAACCCAAAAGAGATCGCATGGATGTCCTGCCTGGGGCTGAAGTGTTAAAACTAATCAGGCTAGTCTGGTAGTGGCGTGTCAATCCGCAGGTGCCAGGCGAATGTAAAGACTGACTAAGCATGTAGTACCGAGGATGTAGGAATTTCGGACGCGGGTTCAACTCCCGCCAGCTCCACCAAAATTCTTGGTTGATGGTCACCAGAGCCTGAGACGAAGTCCTGAAAGCCCGCACGGCAAACGCCCTGCGGGCTTTTTTGTGTCTGTGGTTTACTCACTTTTGCGGAGTTAAGCCAACTAAGAACGATATACAATTCTAAGTTTTCATTACAAAATTGCAGTTCTTGCTTTTCTCTCATAACATTTCTGCCGTAAAATCCTGTCAAAACAACAGCCTTGGTAAAGAAGTCCATTACCGCGTTATCCGAGTACTCGACAAGGATCTTCGAATGATCCTGCAACGAGTTCCCACAGCATAAAGGTGACTGAATAAAGATGATCAGAAACAACCTGCCGTGCCCAGTAAAGCGAGCCGGCAAAGAACTATCGGAAGGCCAATGTACCCACGTACTTCGGCATACATCCGCCAGTCACTTTATAATGAACGGCGGAAACATACTGGTCCTTAGAGATATATTAGGTCACTCGGCTATCAAATGACTATGGTTTATGCTCACTTTGCACCAGAACATCTTGAATATATGGTTCCTAAAAATCCTTTATTTAATTTATAGTGATTAAAAAATGATTACACAGCAAGAACTTGACGAAGAACTTAATGACCTTTTTGATACAATCAGAAGAAAATCCAGTATTAGACCGCCAATTGAAATTGACAAAAACCTCACATTAATTGATGATTTTACTCTTAAATGCAATAAATTTAGAGATTGCTTAGTCGATTACATCAACGGAAATAACAATAGATTAAGTTCACGTTTACGTAATAGATTAAGAGCGGTAGGTATAATCCAAAAAGAAATTATAACGTGCTTAGAATGTTTCTTATCAGGTGACATTAAATCGGCATATGACTCATTTGAAAGTATGCTTGAACCTCGAACTATATCTAGACATATTGAAAATATATGTATCCCTCTTTCTGATTTATGCAATGATGAAGAACCATTGTTTCGCGTTAGGAAGTCAGACAAACCGCTTTCCACAAGAAAAGATATGTTTCATATCCCATTCAACCAACGCCATTTAGTTAGAGCGCAAAGATTTTCGGTTGCTGGTCTACCTTGCTTGTATCTAGGAACATCTCTTTACATATGCTGGAGAGAAATGGATAAACCTGATTTTGACAAGCTATATATATCTGCTTACAAGGTTTCCGAAGATGATTACTCAATGGTACTTAATTTGGGACCTGATTTTTTATACAAGAAGAGATCTATATTAGAGTCAAAAAGAAAAAACAAATATGACTTCAACACTAAATTATCATATTTAGCGCTTTGGCCATTAATCATCGCATGCAATTATTTAAAAAAATATGACAATGCGTCTTTTGTTCAAGAGTATATAATCCCAAATCTTCTAATGCAATGGATAAGTCGAAACAGTGATGAGGATGTAATTGGGATTGCTTACCGCTCAACAAAATTGCCAGCTAATGCTCTTGGTGCCAGAGGCATAAACGTTGTGCTTCCCCCAAAAGTACGTTATGAGGAGATGGTTAATAATGAATTTTGTCCAAATTTAGCTAAGATTTTTAAATTCACATTACCTGTATCCTGGCAGGTTCTTAAAACAGTCGATTACATACCAGAATCAGAGGTGCATTCGAATAGAGAATATCTCAGTAAAAGGCTCCGAAGAAGAAAAGATCGTGCATTAACCGGTAGCATTGACGATGAAATTTTATCCATTTATCCTTTGACTGATTTTTACAAACTTGAAACATGCATGGATGAAATACAGATATATGATCATATTAAACCATAAACGCAGTGGCGGTTTTTTTTGGCGGCTGAGCATTAAAAATCTGTAAGAAATGATCCAAAGCAAACGATGAATAGTCAGACTACTAACGCGGCTCTTAAGCCGTATTGGTTATGGAGGGAAGCCGGTTGCACACGGGTTGCGCTCAATCGCGAGTACCGCGATGAATGAGGCCGGCTTTAACGCAGATGTCATAGAGCCTGCGTTATCTCATTCAAATAAAATGAAGTTAGACGAGCAGATAACCGGGCCATTTATCTTGAGAAAAGAGTTATTCTCATGGATTTGTGGGGAAGCCAAATTAATAATAAATCCGAGAGGTCATATAAAATGGAAATGTCATCACTAGATAAATTATGCTATGAATTTTTCAGAGAATTTGCGCGCTATGAATATTGTCTAAAAGCAATTGGCCTTTATCATAACACAAAAGATGCAAAAGCAAATTGGGATAAGTATGCAAAGCAAGTTGAAAAGGTTTTTTATAAGCCGGACAACCCTGATCTTATAGATGCAATTAATTATTATATGGATTCACCACCTAAAAAATTATTAATGATGGAATTCTTTCATGGGATGATTCACTACCTCAAGAAGACAGCACAGCCATAAAAACATTTATTTTGATTCGTAGAGTAAGAAACAATCTATTCCATGGGGGAAAATTCAATAACGAATTGTTTCAAGCTGAGCGTAGCGAAGTACTGATAATGCATGCACTAACGATTCTAAGGGCCTGTGCACAAAGTCATGGCAATGTTAGCAAAGCCTATGCTGGAATAGCGTTCTGAACGAATATAAGAGAGAAGTCGCACCTCAGCTCCAACTAAGAAATTTAGTGCTTATGTTTAACTTCTCTTTTCAGCAAAGAATATTATCAAATTGCTATTTAATCCACATACCACGAAATATTGTATCGATTTCATTTTGAACTAACTGTGGCAATTCATCTGTATCAATTTTATTGTCTTTAATCCAGTTAATACAATCCATTTCATCTAGGCTATCATCAGGAATTAGCTCAGATAGCATAACTGCTGCCGTTCGCGAAAATCCAAGACCAATTAATGAAATCTGTGTTTTTAAACTAACCCCTAACTCTAAAAACACACCGATATCTTCAACATCTTTAACAAGATCTAACCTTTCAATAGAGATATAGAAACTCTTCAGTAAGTCGTTATAGCACCCCAAAAGTCTTGGCGCATGGTACCTAGCAATCTCTTCAACATCTTTCATAACTCCTCTAATTAGAGTCGCCTCTTTGAACTCAATATTTCTCTTTTTATTATAGGAGATTCTATCTGAAATCAAGCGAGCCAAAGGATAACCCCGCATCCATTTAGAAACAAGCAATGCTTGTACAAATGCACCTTTTGAATTATAGCCTAACTTCTTACTTAAAGTATCACTTATTCTAGAGAATGCGGCCACATATGAGTCTAAGGCATCATTACTTCCAGGTTCAGAGAGCAATAACCTTTCTACGGGCTTTGTTTTATCTTTTGAAAAACGCTCCCATAGGTTCTGCATTAACAGTGGACTAATACCTGGGTGTCTAACAACAATATCATGAGGGAACGTTAATGAGTCAAAAACGTCAAAAATAACTTCATTTATTTCATCCATATTATTTATTTTATACTTTTCCATGTAAGGATTATTATCCAAGCCATTGTAGAAATAAAATGAAGAACACAAATAGCTAAACAAGCTCTGTAGTTTAGAATTTCGCTCAGACATTCCATAATGATTCTCAGAGTATATATATGATATTAACTCATCTGAATCAGTTGAAATTGCATCTGTGGCTCGTGTAATAATAATATTTTTCTTAGATTTTGGCGGTTCTCCATGCCACAGTCTTTCACTATCAGTATCAACACAAATAACGTTTCCTTGGAATTCCTTTCCCCATCTTCCAGCCCTACCTGCCAGATTCCAAAAATCCTCTTCTCTCATTGGCTTAAGATTGCCTTTTTTAGGCCCTCTAATGAATATGTTCTTACACGCCATATTGACTCCTTCAACCAGCGTTGAAGTGCAAACTAAATAATCAATCTTGCCTTTGCTGAATAGCCTTTCAATTTCCCCCTTAATTATCAATGGCATATTACCATAATGAAATGCGACTCGCTTCTTTAGCGTTCTGTTAAGAGCAAAATTCTTATGTATAACCTTTTCACTTAACTCAATAAGATCTAGAATCTCTGAATCATCTGTTTCGTTAGATATACTTGCAGCCAAAAGCTTTGAAGTTGACTCTGCCTCTGCCGCACCATTTACATAAACCACATTACCTGATGTGCTTTCGCCTAAACATAATGCTATAAAAGGTAACCTCTTGCTTTCTGGTGATGGTGTGTTTTTCAAAACAAAATTCCCAAGCTCTACCTTGTCATTGTTTGACAAGTAATACATAGCCCATTCTTTTGTTTTCCTCGGCTTTTGTTCAACCCAAATTAGGTTTTGATTTACAGTAACATAGTTGCTTTTTATAGTTTTCTTCTTTTTCGAGATAGGTGCATCGGTAAGAAGTATTTCAGGATTCAATGTGAATGGACTTGCGAAAATAACCTTTGTTTCAGAATTTTTGATACAGGTCATTTCGATAACGTGTTGCAGTATGATCCCTCTCCCTCCATCACCTATTTTGTGTGCTTCATCCACTACTAATACATCTACTACAGGAATATCGGCAAAGTGATTGTAAAACAAGTTCAAACGTTCTTGCGTGAAGATGAAGACGTTTGGCTTCCCAGGTTTATATACGTTATTTAAAGGTAGCGTTTGAATATTTATAGCATTTGTTAAATCCGGATCCAGCCTTTTTTGTAACTCAGAATGTACTTCTGAGATCAAAGCCCTTGTTGGAACGACATAAATAACCAAACAGCTTGAATTAAATTTTACAAACCGCTCAACCCAGGACTCTAAAATAAATGATTTGCCCACAGATGTTGGAGCAGAAACACTAATCCATGAATTTTCCTGCACTGCATCCCAAAAATCCGATTGAAACCTATTTGCGTATATATCTTTATCAGCATCTATTTCAATAGTGTACTGTATTTTTCGTTTTGTTAATTCTAGCTGAGCTTTAAATGGAATTCTATTTTCGAACTCAGGAGAAATATAACCTCGATTTTCTGCTAGTTTTATAGCGGCATTATTTGAAAGTGAATCTAAGATCAATGCAGCGCTATCTTTTCTCGCTGAACTTTTTTCGTTCAAAAGACAATACTGTGCAATCCGAAGCGCTGCATCTTGGCATTTTTCATCATTTGAAAACGCTAAAGAACTTGCACATGTCAAAAGATACCCAACATCTTCTGTCTTAATATTGGTAATGACCTCAGACTCAACAGCAGGAAACTGATCTCTAATAGATTTTGAAACCAAGGATTGATATTTTTTTAAAAAACCTTCATTGTTGATCAGCCAGTCAGATAAATTTTTCAATGACATATCAGCTCTCCAATGCTTTAACCAAATTAGCTCTAAATGACTTGACTGATGGGAATGGCAAAATAAAAACATGCATTGAAAAATGATCTAGTTTTTTCTTTAAAATGCCCCCTTGAACATTAGCTGACCATCTCTCTATTTTGGCATTAATTAAAGCGACCAATTCGTTTATATTGATCTGACTAGGACCCTGAGGATAATCCTTAAGATCAAAACCAACTAAACATATTCCTCTATATTCTAGTTTATTAAAATCGGGGTTATCTGGATCCAAGAAGCTTTTTAATGCAATCTCTAAGTCTGGGTCATCGACGTTAAGATGCGATTCAAGCAATTGCATATCGCGGGTTTCTGCGCCGTATGCTCCCATGGTACTTTGAAGTAACGGGGCTATACTGTCCATACATTCCGCAACTCCTTTTGACAAACTTGAATAAAGTTTTGACTCTCCCCAATATAAACACAATCTCTTATTGTCCTTATCGACACCAATGTGGATACCGTCGGCCCCATGGTAATGCATCTGACTACTGGTTTTTAAACTCATTTTGCATATAATTTGAGGGAATTTTAAAAATTGCTCTGCAAACAAAAAAAGAATAAACTCGCCCCCCTCTCCACTATTGGCTAGTCTAGTAAAAAGCCTCTGAGCTTCTGATGCAAGCTTTGCTATTTTTGATGTTGACTTTGTTTGATTAAAATACTCAACAGCTTCATTTATTTTTTTTCGTGGAATTGCATAATCAACAACTTTGCTTTTGAGAAACTCTATGAGAGCATCAACTCTAGGACGCCCATTCCCATCCAAATTTAAACAATGAAAATGACAAGTAGCCTTCGTGTTTTCAATCAATGAGTTAACTTTAACCTCACGAAAATAGCTATTTAAGGTTTGACCATCATCTCTTATAAGCTTATCAAGGGCGATATGCAGTGCATCCATGAGTTAGTTCTCGCACGTATAAAAATTAAACTATAAATCGCAATATATACGTATTTCAAGTAGTTGCAACATTTTTGCCTTGCCATGCTACGCCAACCACATTAAATGCACAAAGCCCGCCCATCTTAATTTAAATTAACTAAATGGAAACGTAGAATCGCGCTAACTCACAAGCTCTCCCTTTCTCGTGTTCAACCCGGCCTCCACCCCACTTCAGTTGACGCATATGTTTTCATGCACTGCCAATTTTTCCTCAAAGCCCATGGATGATAGGCGCTGGATTTTGGGTCATGGCCATTTGAATTCTTAAATAGAAAAAATACAGTCTAAAACTCAAACAACTCCCGAACCTCTAACCCAAGCCCCCGAGCCAAAACGCTAACCACCTCGATCGTAGGATTTCGGACTCCGCGCTCAATCCCGCTGACGTAGGTGCGATCGAGGCCGCATTTATCTGCAAATGCTTCTTGAGACAGGCCTGATTCAAGCCTGAGTTTTTTGATATGTGCACCAAAGCGCACTTGAATGCCAGATGGATTTTTCATCCGCTCAGCATCTCTTCTTGTCGCTTATCGGACCACGGACTATGAGTCACATAACAAAGATGATAGCATCCATTAAGTGACTCATAGGCTACAGAGGGAGTAACTGAAATGACCAACCAAAACTGGCACCCAGCCGACATCATAGCCGGGCTACGCAAGCGAGGCACAAGTCTGGCGAGGGTTTCGCGCGAAGCGGGGCTGGCGTCGTCGACGCTGGCGAATGCGTTGAATCGCCCGTGGCCGAAAGGTGAGTGGTTGATTGCCAACGCACTTAATGTGCATCCGGCGGTTATCTGGCCTGATAGATATAGCGGCAGCCACGACACCCGTTTACCGAGAGAACTGCTTCACCCTGCTTCCTGAATACCGTGACTCCGGGGCTGTTTACCCCGCGCTGTGAGTGACAGACGCATTCCCACAACACCCACTCTGGAGTTGTTTATGCACGCTGATTCACACTGGTTCCACCTCATTCCGTTGCCCCACTTCCGGGAAAGCTGCTCCCACTTTCCTTAGCCATTATCACCAGGCCGTTGCGCCCTGCTCGTTAGCTTTTTTCTCTACACATTGCCCCTCATGTACGGATTCCCCGTGCGTGCCGGGTCTCGCTTTGTCTTTTATTTCACAAGGATATGTCGAATGAACCTCAATACTCTGTTCCTGCAAAATGACGATTTTACGGCTGCCGATGCTATCGCCTGCTCCGGGCAGGACGAGCCGTACGAGCTCTACTTTGGCGCGGTCAGCGCCCCGATAATCCAGACCAGCCTGTTTGTACAGAAAGATTATCAAACCTACTGCGACGACATGCAGCACGAGGCTGAACGCTTCATCTACTCTCGCGGCCTGAACCCCACGGTGCAAATGGTGGAAGACAAGCTGGCAAAGCTGGAGCGTGGCGAGGCGTGCCGCTGTTTTGCTTCCGGCATGGGCGCTATCAGCGCGGTGCTGATGGCAAACCTCAACAGCGGCGATCACATTATTCTGGTCAATAACGTCTACGGCCCGGCGATGGCGCTCATTAAACAGATGGCGAAGAAATTCGGCATAGAGTACGACGTGGTGCTGGATGGCACGCCGGAAGCGATTACCCGCCAGATACGTCCGTCCACGCGTGTGATATACGCTGAATCACCCGGCACCATGACGATGAACATTGTCGATCTGGCGGCTATCGCCACGCTTGCGAAGGCGCACGGGATTACCACGGTTATCGACAACACCTGGGCCACGCCGCTGTTTCAAAAGCCGCTGACACTTGGCTTCGATATCGTGATTCATTCCTGTACCAAATATCTCGGCGGCCACAGTGATTTGATTGCCGGGGCGGTGATCACTTCTCGTGAGCGCATGGCGGAGATCCGCGATTTCTCCCACCAGCTGCTCGGCGCGGTGCTGTCGCCGTTTGTCGCCTGGCTGCTGCTGCGTGGATTACGCACTTTGCCTGTGCGCATGCAGCGCCATCAGGAGAACGTGTTGCAGGTGATTGAGTACCTGAAAACTCGCCCGGAAGTGGAAAACATCCGCCATCCGTACATGGCAGATGCCGCGCAACAGGCGATTATCCGCAAGCAGATGCACGGCTTCTCTGGGTTGTTTTCCTTTGAAATTCGCGGCGGGCACTTCGCAGAGGTGAAGCGTTTTATCGACAGCTGTCGTTTGTTCAAAATCGGCTGCAGTTGGGGCGGCTACGAGAGCCTGATTATCTCGCCAAATCGGGGTTACAACGAACCCGCACTGGCGGCGGATGACATCGCGCCGGGCCTGATTCGTCTCTCTGTCGGCCAGGAAAGCCCGACGCTGCTGATTGCCGATCTGGAGTCGGCTTTTGCCTCCCTTCATGGAAAGTGAGGAGTTAAGGATGAACACGCAAAAACAGCCTTCGTTCGCCTCTGCGGTCGGCTTGCTGATCGCTATCTTTCTGGTCTTTGCCGTCGGCATTGGCCTGCTGAACTACCCGGTCGAATTCACCTTAATCTGCATCACCCTTGTTACCAGCTTTTATGCCGTCTGGTACGGCGGCAGCTGGAGCGAGGTCATAAAAGCCCTGGTCGTGAAAATCAAAGACGCCGTTCCCGCCATTTTGCTGCTGTTGTCGATTGGTATGCTGATTGGCTGCTGGATGGTCTCCGGCACCATTCCGATGATGGTGTATTACGGCCTGGCGGTGATCAATCCGGCCTATCTCTACCTCACCGCGTTTTTGGTGACGGTCTGCATCTCAACGTTTACCGGCACATCATGGGGAACGGCGGGCACCATTGGCGTGGCGTTGATGGCCGTGGCTTCGGCGATGGAAGTCTCATTGCCGATAACCGCCGGGGCCGTGATTTCCGGGGCGTACTTTGGCGATAAGCTTTCACCGCTGTCCGATACCACCAACATGGCCGCCATTGCTGCAGGCGCGGATTTGTACCAGAGCATCCGCAATATGCTCTATACCTCGGTTCCGGCGTTCTTCTGCGCCTGTGTCGGCTTTTACCTGCTGGGCAACCATCTGAGCGGTGGCACCGGCGCACAAATGGCGGCGATTGCGGTGATGAAGTCGTCGCTAAACACGCTGTTCTGGCTCAACCCGTTACTGCTCTCCCCCGCGCTTTTAGTGTTTATCGGCGCGATGAAGAAATGGGATTCCGTGATAGTCCTGATTGCCTCAGCCGCTTTCGGCATTGCGCTGGCAGTGGTTTTTCAGGATATCGCGATGGCAGATATTGTTGGCGCAGCAATCAATGGATTTAACTCCAGCATGCTGCCGGAGCTGGCGTCATTAACAATGGATGCTTCCACCGCGAAGAATATCAATGTGCTGTTGAACCGTGGCGGCATGTATTCGATGGTCGGCCCGATAGTGGTGATGCTGTGCGCATTTCTGTTTGCTTCCGCGCTGGATGTTTCCGGGGCGCTGGCGGTGATCCTCCGGCGGCTGGTGCAAAAGCTCAATACCGTCACTCGCACCATCCTCGCGACGATGTTCACCAGTTCGGTGCTGGTTGCCTGTACGGGCAACGCGGTGATCAGCTTTTTTATCGTCAAAAGCATGTACGAGCCGTGTTATGAGAAGCAGAAACTGCACCGGGTGAATATGTCTCGCGCCATGGAATCCGGCGCAACGCTGCTTGAAGGCCTGTTCCCGTGGACAATCTCCGGCATGTTTATGGCGAAAACGCTCGGCGTTGCGACTGTCGATTACCTGCCGTTTGTTCTCTTTAATTTGTCCTGCTGGCTGATTGCGATCCTGTATGCTTTCTTGTCTAAATGGACGAGTTTTGGCACACGCTATGTGACGGCTCTCGTTTAATTAGCTTAACGTTGGCAGGGGGAATATCCGCCCTGCCAACGCACACCCCACAAAACAATTTTTGCACTTCCAGCCCGGCAAGTAACTTTTAGAACCAATTTCGAAATTTAAAGGGTCTTTTTTCTGGATACTTACACAGCAAGCAGGGCTCTATATAAGAACAGAGCCCTGCGCAGGTTAAACAACTATATCGGGGTCACATTCTGGATAACAGGTGAAATTTCTCCGGTTTTCGTATTGATGTGGAAGTTACGGCTCGGCGTCCCTTTCAGATATTTGTCAATAACGCTAAAAATACTGCCAAAGCGTAATTTGAATATGGTTTCAAATGAACTCCCGGAATTAATCTTAATCACTGTCGGTGGTAGTGTAGCGGCAAGACTCCCGGTCAACAGGCGATATTGGCTCAAGCGAGATCCCGAAATATCACGCAGTGCAAGTTCATCTGCATTGCGCAAACGATAGAAGTCTACGGCGAGATCAAATCCATTCCATCGCGCGAAGTCATCCAACTGAAAACCTGCATTCATTGCCAGTATTTCGGCTTTTTTGCTGGCCGTTTTCCATGCACCTGCATTCTTTTTAAGATAGCGCTGCGTGATATCAACCGTCTCCAGATTCGTACCTTTGGCACAAATGGCATGACTGGCGCTCAAAGGAGCACGGAGAACATCACTGTAAGGCATTGATCCCTCAAGCTGACTTAATATCAGCATTTCCTTGCCATTCAGACTAAACACCATCTGCCGGATTTCACATGGCCACTCTTCAGGAATGAAACGCAGACGAGTTAACTCAGTAATGTGCCAGTTGGTAAAGTCGTAATAACTTCCGGCTTTGAGGATATTATTATTCCAGATATGTGGGGAATGAATTGCATTCAGATGGTCCCATTCCTGCTGATAATGCTCGAACAATTCATTAAACCGTGGGACGGAATCAATAACGACGGTCTGGACATCAATTTCATGCTGGTTTTTGAAATTCAATATCTTATAAGCAGGCACATACGCTGCCATTGATGGCGCCTGAATGTTAAACAATAAGCTCCCATCTTTATAGCGTCGTACGCCGGTGTCATTGAAATGCATATGGCCACCGACATGAACACCGATACCCGTTTTTGCCAGTGCATGGCTGGTATCTTCTTTAGGTGCCCGGGCTAACTGGAATTTCCCTTCACCAAAGAGGGTTTCTATATCGTTTGCTGCACCATTATCAAACTCAACCATCGGAAAGTGGCTAAACGTCACAAGTGTTTTATTTTGAGCTTTGGCACGTTTTGCAACCGACGCCATCCAGGCAACAGTCTGCTGTTTATGCGTCAGCATTTTGTTGTACCCGGCATCTCCAGAGCCTTCAAAATTCTTCGCGTAAGTTGGATTTGTGATATCAGCCTTTGCAGAAGGAATATAGACATTTGCATCTACCGCCATCAGCCAGAGTCCAGCAACAGGTTCAACAAGATAACTGCTGTCTGCAACATTAAAACATGGCCCATACCCTGGTTGTTTATATTTCCCTCCTGTACCCTGAGTACAAATTTCATATTGTCGCTGACTGAAATCACTGAATCTGAGGGCTTCGGCGTAACTATATCTCTTAGAATGATAGTCAGAATAGGGTGTTTCCCAGTAGATATCATCAGGCAATGGATTCATACCAAAGGATTTCATGGCATCCATAACATGCTGATAACCACTACTCACCATTTCCTCACTGCAAATTGTCGGTAATTCTGCATCGGTTTGAATAACCGTTGTTTTGCCTTTATATCCTGTACATTCCTTTGCACCGTAGCTAAAAATGCGTTGAGTTTTCCCCCCTGCCCCCAGAAAGTCTTCCTCTCCGCCCGGCAGATCAAATGGCCGGTTTGGATCGTGATTCCCTGGCGTCGCAAAAAAGCGCATGCCGTACTTCTGCTCATACTCGTGCAGTATCTTTACCAACCCTCTTAAATGAACGGGCTGACCGTCGTCACTGAAATCACCAGGCAAAGCGACAAGTTTAATGCCTTTTTTGCCCGCATCATCAAGTGCGGCGCGTAATGCAAAATAATTCTCATTAAAAAGTCGGGTCGAGGTTAACTGTGCGTACATTGTGCGGATCATGGCTGGCTGACCACTTTTACTGTTTTTCAGTCCATCAAATGCACCGTCGGAAAAATGCCCGTAGACATCATGAAAATGGATATCTGGCATAAACGCAACACTATATTGATAATCCGAAGCAGCGGCTAATTTCCCTGATAGCATTAGACCCAGCATCAGACACGAACACATTTTATTGTTCATAAATCACACCCTCCAGCATTCAACTGAATGAATTAGAAATTATTTGCAAAACCGACGCGATAACGCATCGCCCAGGCATCCCGATATGTTTTTCCGTCTTTTATGTAAGAGCCATCATTACAGGAGACATAATCGATTCCAGCATAGGGAACCCTGTTTTATTCCCAGGCCATGAAACATTATGATTATGGAGATAATCATTTCCTCTTAACGCTGGGTAATCAGTAGGGAATTTGTTGCATCATGATTAGCCCGCCATTTCCTGTTCGAGTAGCTCAGCAACATTTTGAGGGGCTTTGCTGTCCATTAACTGCTGACGGAAATCTGCATGCATTAATTTTCGAGCCAGTCTGGAGAATATTTTCATATGGTCACCTTTCTCCTGTTCGCTGACCGTCAGCATGATGACCAGTGACACGTCGACGTCATCACTCCAGGCCAGCGGCTCCGTTAAGCGCATCACCGAGACACTGCTACTGGTGACAGCAGAGGATTTACAATGCGGAAGCGCAATGGCGAACCCGAGTGCTGTAGAAAATATTTCTTCTCGTTGCCAGATAGCGGTTTCCACCTCAGAACCAGAAAGTGTTCGCTGTTCAATCTCAAGGTTATCGGTGATGACTTTAATGGCCTCAGCCTTACTGACTACCGTGTAATTCAGTAAAATAAGCGCAGGATCAAAAACAGGTTTAGAGATATCAGCCACCTGTGACTGGAGTTGTTCTGCGACCGCCTGAGCGCTCTCACACTCCAGAGCCTGACATAAAACCTCCTCACAAGCCGCAATGGTTGATGTCGCTAAACGCGCTTTCAACGGCGCGATCCGACTGACTGACATGCTGATATGGCGTAACCCCATGCCTAACAAAAGCGGTAACGCAGCCGTATCTCCTCCCATCTCCCCACATAAACTGATGTCAATGCCAGCCCTGTTCGCCTGAGCGGTCATCTCTCGCAGTAACTGCAAAAATGCGGGATCGAAGTAATTGTACAAATGCCGCACCTGCGTGTTGCCACGATCACAGGCCAGGAAATATTGCGTCAGATCGTTGCTGCCCACAGAAACGAAATCAATGTATGCGGCAGCCTTGGTCAGCAGATACAACACAGAGGGAACTTCAGCCATGATCCCCAATGACCACACTCCAGTGGGGTACCCTTCTTCATGCAGGTCGGCTTCTGTTTTCTGGAATTGCTCGCGTAGCCACTTCACTTCCTCAAGCGTTGTCACCATCGGGGCCATGATGTGTAGCGGCCCGGCAGCACTAGCACGTAGCAGAGCACGCATCTGCGACCTGACAATGTCCATAAATGCCGGATAGAGGCGAATACCACGCCAGCCCAGAAAAGGATTCTCTTCCTGTGGCATCTCCATGTAATCACAAGGTTTGTCCCCCCCGATATCCAGGGTGCGGATCACAACTTTACGCCCCTTAGCCTGCTCAAGAACATGGCGGTACGCCTGGTATTGTTCTTCCTCATCAGGTGGTGCAGACCGCTCACAGAACAGCATTTCAGTGCGGAACAAACCAATACCTTCTGCTCCCGCTGCAAAAGCGGATTCAGCTTCCGCCGCAAGTGCGATATTTGCCAGCACAGTGACATGTTCACCGTCCTGCGTACGCCCTGGACGCCGCGTTAATGGCTGCAGGCGTTGTTCGAGGCGTTGCTGTTTTGCTTGTTCCAGCTGATACCAGCGCTGCGCCTGTTCATCCGGAGATATGACAACTACACCATAGCGCGTATCCAGTAGCAGTGACTCATCGCTGCGAATGCGACCGGTTTCCGCAGCCTCAACACTCAGCAAAGGAATACCGAATGATCGGGCCAGAATGACCGTATGGGACGTTTCCCCGCCCGCTCCCATGATCACACCTTTCAGATGTGGGCCACGGAGTGCCAGAAACTGCCCAGGAGTGATCGGAACAGGACTTATCACGATACTGTCCCGTTGTAATACGGTTTTCGGCATCAGAGGTTTTGAAGTCAGGTTCGCTGCCAGGCGCAGCCCTAAATCCTGCAAATCCAGAACCCGCTGCTGTAAATAAATACTGCGGCTTTCCCGTAAAGGCGCACTTAATTCATCCAGCGTCTGAGCCAGCGCTTCCAGTGCATTACGTGTTGGCCGCTCAGCCAATAGCGACTTTTTCAGCAAAGCATCACCCAGCAGTTTTATGTGTGCCTGTAACACGCTGGCAGATTCCCCATGTGCATGCCTCAACTCGTCGTGAAGTTGAGTATGTACCTGATGCCACGCGGCCTCCAATGCCTGGCGTTGAGTCACAGAAGTTGCCTTGGCCTCTTCTCCAGCCAGCCGATGAAGGTCTGGCACCCCCAGGTGCATCGCATAGCCTTGCACCATCCCCACACTGACGCCTTTACCTCGCAGGATCCCGGCCATTGTCTGAGCCAGATACACGGGTAATGGTTGTGCCCCTTGGTTCTGATCATGCTCAACAGGTTCATCACAACCGGTCAACTCCTCAGTGATAAACCGGGACAGGCATTGATGAGCAGAGGCTTCATCCTCGCCTTCAATAATTAACTCGCAGGGATCCTGATACAAAATGTCAGCACCAATCATCGCCAGAATGCTGCGCGCGTCAGCCTGATGCTGGTTGCGCAGATTGGCAATCTGAACGCGCGAACAAAACTGACTGACACGTTGCTCAAGCGCGCTGGCTGGCCGGGCATGCAGGCCATTTTCAAGCGGGCAAGTGAAATGAACTTTTAACACGACGTTATCCTTTGATTATTGGTGTGATCCGCCAGGAGACTGGTGCACATGCAGGTACTGTGTTGTGAGATGTCACTGACTGCATCTCTGACAAAGCGACTTCACTGAGTATTGCGTTTGCTTCAGGGGCTGGGCTTATCAGCTCTCGTGAACCCGGATTCCAGCCCCGGAGGATCAGAGCCTCTCCTTGTTGCGCCTTTTTCAGCGTGCTGAAATGCAAGGGTGTATCCCAGCGCAGAAGACTGTATGTCGATGGAAACGCGAGATTATGTGGATTTGTTTTGAAGCGAGCCCACCCCGAATCCAGCCAGCCCACCAGAGGGGTTCGCCATCTCTCAACGCTACGCCAGAATTCAGGACTCTCTGCATCATGCATCGGAACCAGGGCGAGACTGGCATGGAACTCACCAGGGATTTGCGAATCCGGAGAAGGCAGAGCCATACCTGATGCCCGGCCAGGTCTCCAGGGCATACCAGCACGCCCCAGCCAGCCAACGCTACGCAGAAGGGTAACAGCCATAATTGATGGGCGGTCATCCGGAATTTCATATTCGCGTAACCCATCAGTCACCACACACATCCCTTGCCTGCCGTCATGCATCATGACAAGACTTTGCATCGGCCAAAGAGAGGCTGGTGACTCTCCCCAGTTTTCTTGTTGCCAGACATCCAGTGTGGAGGGGCGATTTTCGCGACGGATCAACCCAAATGGCTGGTCGGCAAAATGCATATCCGCACACACTTCGCTGGGGATATGGACCTGCAAACGGTGATCCTGCAAGGTGTTATTGACCGTCACTTTCATGTCAAGCACTGGACTCTGGTGTGTTAGCGTGATAGCCATGCTGATATCCAGCAGTCCGTTACAGCGTCGCTGCCGCCGATCTTCCAGGGTTTGTGGTGCTGCAATCGACCAGTTCAGCATTAACGTGCTGGCTAATGCGCCGTGCTGCCACTCAGCTTTCTGTAGTGAACCTTCACTGGTTACACGCCAGTCGTCTTCGGGTGGTGAATAGTTGTAGGTATCACCAGCATCTCCCCCATCAACCAGCAGAATCAGGTTATCCCAGCGCTTACCACTACGTTTATCAACGAGCACAACCTGATCACCTTCCAGCGTCAGCCGAAGCCACTGATTTTCCAGGACATGAGTCAATGAAGAAGAGCGGGTAAAGCAGGAAGGCACCCCTTCCTGAAGGTATAAGGTGCTATAACCACTGGCAGGTATCGCTAAAACATCCAGTAAAATCTGGCATTTACGGTAAAAAACAGGATAAGGACTGTTGGAAAGTTCCTGCACAATGACAGACATGTCCTGCGACGTTTCCTGCAGGATCTGCCAGCGGCAGGAGTGTCCTTGCTCATCGACAATGCTGAAATCCTCACCCGGCAAATACAACGTTAAAGCCACCAACCCATCCCGTGGGGAAGGCAGTGCATTGAAAATGATGATTTTCTTGCCATCCTGCTGTGCGGATATTCCGTTTGCCAGCATCTGCATATTCAGCTCAAAAAGCTGGCTGGCCTTTTCCTGCCCCGAGAGCAGGCGGTCTTTAACAATCGCATTCACCCGATCAGAGTTACATCCCCCTATACTGTCGTGTGCATGCGACTTCATGGCTTCACGCCAGATATTTTCCACCACCTGCTGAGGATACGGTAATCCCAGTGACCAGCTAACACTCAGCAATGGCTCCAGTTGGCGACTAACAAAATTCTCCAGCCGGGCATTTGTCTGCTTGATGTCCATGCGAGTTGAGAAAATACCTCTATGGACTCGCATGTATTTCGGGCTCAGCAATTCACCTTCGAAAATATCGAGCGGGGTGCTTTCAAGCGCCTCGAAATAGCGAGCGAAATCACTGCGAACAAAGCGATACACTGTTTGTTGCGTGTTCAGGGCATCCAGCATCGCTGGTACGCCATACTCGAAAGGTGACTGGTCATTACCATTTGGCAGTATCAGTTGTGTGCTGCGGCTGAAAGCGGCTTGTTTCTCCAGTACCTCAGAGAGTCCTGGCCATGCCTGATGCGGATCTGTCTGTAACCATTTAGCACAGCCATACCCCTGTGGCAGTATGGCTGTTGTGACGCAACTGCCGTCCAGGCTACGCCAGCGAAATTCAGTAAACGGAGTGTCATACTCACTCCAGCCTCGCCAGACAACCGCATGGTCGATAGCAAATTGCTTCAGGAACATCGGTAGCTGGGCACTCTGACCAAATGAATCAGGTACGTAGCCAACGGCCATACGTGACCCTAACCGCTCACAGTCCAGTTGCCCCAGTAACAAATTGCGAGTAATCGACTCTGCACCCACCACCAAAAAATCGGTTTGTGTATACCATGGGCCAATTAATAGTCGACCGGCTGCTACCAAAGCTTGTACACGTTCACGATTCTCCGGAGCGAACTGGAAATAATCCTCCAGCACGACTGTCTGCCCGTCGAGAATAAATGGGCCTAATGATGTATCGGCTTCAAGGCGATTAAGAAGATCTTCCATGAAGTAATAAAGCAACACTTGAGAGTCGTTTTCTGTGAAATACCACTCACGATCCCAGTGCGTATGCTGAATTAAGTGAACCGTTTTCATCTTTCTGTTCCTGCTCCTGTTTTTATACGAGCGTATCCCGCGCAGATATTTATCTACGCTAAACACAGGACTCATTCATTCAGATGTACCCGCGGTACATCTTTTTAGCGGCCGGCTTTAAACTCCGGAGCCTTAACTTCTTTTTTTATCGCCGATTGTCCAGTGGTTTGATGGAAAATTAAAAGAGATCCACAGGCAATAATGGCCGCCCCGCAGGCAATTGACAGTACGTAAACGGGCCATTGATCTACAGCCAGCCAGCCATAAAACCCTGAAATAGGCGCATGATTTACAGCCCCTAATCCCACGGCCATGGCCGCAGCCACGGCAGACCCAATGACATTCACGATAATGATACGTGGGTTTGATAATGCAAAGGGGATCGCCCCCTCAGATACCCCAATCAGCCCCATTAATGTAGAGGCTTTTCCTGCTTCGCGCAGAGACTCCGGAAAATGTGATGACCACAGTAAAGTCGCGACGCCCAAACCAATAGGCGGCACAATAATCGCCACCTGAGCAGCTGTGTTGGGGTCGTAAATCCCCGATGCCAGTAATGCCATTGCGGTGGTCACAGCGGCTTTGTTAATCGGGCCTCCGAGATCAAATCCCACCATGCCACCAATGACCGCAGCCAACACAATCTTGTTTGTCCCTGACATCGACAACAACCAGCTTTCCATTCCATGATTAAGGGCTGCTAAAGGGGAGCCAATCAAAAAGGCCATACAGACACACGTCAGTAACGTACCGCCGACAGGCAAAATAAAAATGGGCCCCGCAGAAGCCAGTGCTCGCGGCAGTTTGATATAACGATTAAGAGCTCGAACGATATACCCGGCAACAAAACCTGCGGCCAGAGCACCCAGAAAACCGGTTCCCAGGTTACTTGCCAGCAAGCCACCAACCATGCCAGGAGCTAGCCCAGGTTTATTCGCCAGTGCGAAACTGATGTATCCAGATACAATCGGTAGCATCAACGACAGCGCCAGCCCACCAAAGCCATCAAATTTATGTAGCACCTGTATGACCGTACTGGCCTGCTCATAGCTGGCATCCCAAATATTATCAATGCCATAGATTGATGCTCCAATACGGGCTATCCCCATCAGAACCGCCCCGGCAATCACAAACGGCAGCATCCACGATACCCCGGTCATAATGGCGTTTTTGACTTCTACACCAGCAGATTGCTTCCCCCCGCCCTGGAATTTAGCCATTTGCCACCTCTTTCTCTACCGCTTCAAACACGGCATCACCAAACTTAATGGGGTCTGAAACGCTGCATTCGAGCTTAACCATGCCCTCAAAGCGCTCTTTACCACTGATGGCCACATCCGCAGCAATAATGGCTGCATCTGCACGCGCCAGATCGTCCGCAGTAATTTCGTTTTCAGCCCCTAAACTTCCCTGTGTTTCCACCTTCACTTCGTGACCACGATGCTTACCCGTTATCTCCAGCGACTCAGCAGCCATATAGGTATGAGCGACACCGGTTGGACACGCTGCAACACAAACAATGTACATATTGATTCCTTTTAAATTCAGACCATAAAAAAAGCACAATGGCGAAAACGCGCATTGTGCTTTGTTGAGAAACAACAGATTGACCAATCTGATTATCAGCATCTGCACCACTGGCGTGGCGGCAAACTAGCAGCTGATGCAAACTGGTGTTACGGAAACAAAAAAGGAGCTCGTCACGTTTACGGCGACATAACAGTGAGTGCTGAAAATGTTGGCAAAAAGGTGTTTTCTGGCGAAAACGTTGACGAATACCGGTACACAGGGACTGACTGGCGCATTCCCATAACAGGGACCATCCCTTGGCTATTTGCATGTCCATACAGTCTGATTCAGGGAGGTCGTTTTCGGTAAGACAATTAATGGAATTAAACCAGCATAAACCATCAAGCATCAATTTCATTTTGCGGTCCGCAGACAACAAAATGGAAATAATGCTTTTGATGAATGATATACTGAGCATAATGCCATTAACTCCGTCATAAATAACGTCGTAAAAATAAATCATTCATAGTAATATAGCTGTGACCTGTTGCACAAAACAGTCAATCTCCCCAGAAAGTATTTTTGAATAAATTGAACATTTGTTGAATTGAATAACAACACAAGGCATTACCGGGCAAAGTAAAAGTTCAGGGTAATTGACCAGCCTGTTTACTCGCAGCGGATAAACACGTTGAGCGGTTATGGCAGGGGCTTCATGACAAAATTTTGGTGTGCAGTCCATTCATACCTGCACCAAATATCTCGGCAGCCGCAGTGATTTGATTGCCGGGGCGGTGATCACTTCTCGTGAGAGCATGGCGGAGTTCCGCGATTTCTCCACCAGCTACTCGGCGTCGCAACTGTCGATTACCTGCCGTTTGTGCTGTTTAATTTGTCCTGCTGGTTGATAGAGATCCTGTATGCCTTCTTGCCGAAATGGACGCGTTTCGGCACAAGGTATCTGACGGCTCCCGTTTAATTAGCTTAACGTTGGCAGGGGAAATATCTGCCCTGCCAGCCCATAATCGGATAACTCAAAAGTTGAAATAGCATTTTGAACTGTTGTTTTTTCGGCGTATATTCAAGAATAACAACAAGGAAAGTAAGGATGCCGCCATGCAGGCGTCAGATTATTTAAAGTTGAAGTTCCAGAGCGATCGCCAGTTAGCCATATATGGGCAGCAAGGTGTTACCAGTACATGGAAGGCGCTACAAGGAATCGGTTCAGATCTCTATTCGGGCGTCGAGCGAGCAAGTTGGTACTCATCCTGCCTGCTACCGAAATACCAGGACGTATGCCAGGAACTGCTCTCAGAAGAAAAACGAATGTGGATGAATATCTATTCCATCTATCGTTATCGGGATGTGATCGGCCAAATGCTCCATCTCTATTTCGAAATGGTCGTAGAAGATACCAGGAATGGCAATAATAAAGGCGATGTTCGCAGTGTGGATACAAAGGCGACTAAATTCATTGCCGGTATTGCTACCAGCAGGGTCGCGCGTTCCGGCGTAACTCTTGCTTTTGCTGAGGCTCTTTCCTCCTCTAACCCTGTCGCTCAAGCCGTTGTTGAACGTTTAGCTGCAAGGGTTCCGAACGTAGTTACGGCTTTTCAACTCTTCGGTACAGAGCAACATTGTGCCATGGCGGCACGCAGGCTAAAGGCATTAGACCCCAAATATTATGCAATACTTTACAACGCACAATTAGAAATGCTTTATTACTTCGTTGAACCGATCCTATCGGATGTAATCAAAAAGGTTCAGATGAAGGTTTATCGTGATTTTGATGAAATCTATGATGCACTGAAGAGTAAATATAATGTTTAAGAGCATTTTATCACTGCTGTTTAATGAAGTGATTCTTATCGTGAGCATTATTGCTTCTGGGTTCTTTTATCTTCATTTCTTTCCAACATACTGGTTTCTACTAACAATAATATCAACAATTATACTTGTTATCATTCTGCCGAAGTTCACAGCCAGATTCGATAAATACGACAAATAATTTACAAGGAGTTTTTATGTCAAACCCTGCTTATTTATGGCTAACAGATGAAAATGGTTCGCCTATGATAGGCCCCTCACTTGTGATGGGCCGCGAGGGTGCTATTGAACTGAAATCATTCACTCATAACGTCAACATTCCAGTTGATGGTAATACGGGTAAACTAACAGGGACTCGTGTTCATATGCCGATCATGTTCCAAAAAGAATTTGATCGCGTAACGCCCATGCTTTACCGTGCGTTAAGCACCGGGAAGACTCTGCAATCCGCCACATTTAAAATGTATCAGGTTAATGAAGCAGGCTTAGAAGAAGAGTACTTCAATATCATTCTTGAGGGTGTAAAGTTAACGTCAATTACCCCGGACCTATATCCGGGTGCGAATACAGGAACACACCTTGAAACTGTGCTCATGCGTTATGAAAAAATCACATGGAAACACTGTGATGGAAATATTATCTATACAGACGCATGGAATGAACGTGCAACGTACTAGATAAGGGGTTAAAAAGATGCTTCCACCGCGAAGAATATCGATGTGCTGTTGAACCGTGGCGGCATGTATTCGATGGTCGGGCCGATTGTGGTGATGCTGTGCGCGTTTCTGTTTGCTTCCGCACTGGATGTTTCCGGGGCGCTGGCGGTGATCCTCCGGCGGCTGGTGCAAAAACTCAATACCGTCACTCGCACCATCCTCGCGACGATGTTCACCAGTTCGGTGCTGGTTGCCTGCACGGGCAACGCGGTGATCAGCTTTTTTATCGTCAAAAGCATGTACGAGCCGTGTTATGAGAAACAGAAACTGCATCGGGTGAATATGTCTCGCGCCATGGAATCCGGCACAACGCTGCTTGAAGGCCTGTTCCCGTGGACAATCTCCGGCATGTTTATGGCGAAAACGCTCGGGGTGGCGACGGTCGATTACCTGCCGTTTGTTCTCTTTAATTTGTCCTGCTGGCTGATTGCGATCCTGTATGCTTTCTTGTCTAAATGGACGAGTTTTGGCACACGGTATGTGGCCGCCGGAACAGAACAGCGAACAGCCTTATCATTCCCTGAATAATCTGACACCCGATGAGTACCGGCTGATGGCTGGAAAACCGGAATACTCAAAAAGTACATTGAACTAAACGGGTGTGCTTACAGTTGGGTTGTAAGCATACCAGTCAGTTGCAAAACTGACGGGTTTCATAGCGCTTGCATAAAAAGCCCCCGGCGTTCATCACCAGGGGCCTTTTTTACTCAAGCCTGTGCTATTCGAAGCAGACGTCAGGGTTGTCAGCCAGAGAAACAAAGGTTTTGGTATTTTTATCCAGCGTACGGATGACGCCGCTTTCGATGTCGTACACCCATCCGTGCAGGCGCAGGGCGTTATCACGCAGGCCTACTGCCACCGACGGATGCGTTTTGATGTTATTCAACTGGGCGATAACGTTCTCTTCCACCATCGCGTTGACTTTGTCTGTTTCGTTATCCCAGGTCTTCTTCTCGACTACCGCTCTTGCCGCATCGGCATAGTGCAGCCAGTGTGCTACGGCTGGCATGGGGTCCAGACACTGACAGGTCGCAATCGCCTTCATCGCGCCGCAGTTTGAATGGCCGCAAATCACGATATCCGTCACGCCCAACGCCACCACGGCGTACTCGATAGTGGCGGAAACGCCGCCCGGCTCCGGGCCGAAAGACGGGACGATGTTCCCTGCGTTACGAATGACAAACAGCTGTCCAGGCTCCTGCTGGGTGACCAGCTCAGGCACCAGACGGCTGTCGGAGCAGGAGATGAACAACGCCTTGGGGTTCTGGCTGGAGGCAAGGCTTCGGAACAGCTCTTTACGCTGCGGGAAAATTTCTTTCTGGAAGTTAAGAAAACCTTCGATGATATGCTGCATAGCGTGCTCTCTTTTTTGTATGCGTATTGTTATGATAAAGATCACACTGCTACTGTCCAGTAAGACCTGCTTAACATTCGCATTTCCCTGCCAGCCGTTAACCCCTGTCTGCCGTTTTCCAGTAGCCCGCACTCGTTTTGTAAACATGGCAGCAGCCCGAAATTCGCAGGAGAGAGGCTCGCATTATTGTTGTTACTCATTGGGCTAGCTTGTCGAAAGACGCTGGCGGGGAACCGTTCCGGCCATTTCGCTGCTGTTGTCAGTTGGGATGCTGACTGGATGATGGGTAATCTGCGGCACCCCTGGTGCGGTGCTGATGGCCGCTGTCTGCGCGATGGACGTCTCGTGGCCCATCACCGCCGGGGGCGTTATTTTTGGGATTGACTTCGACGTACTGTATATAACAGCCGCAGTTTAATTCAATGCTTGTTACTTTAACCGTGACAGGGAAATAAACTCCCCGTCACGCTCTGGTTATTTCTTCTTATACACGGTGGCGTTGCCGTGGATTTTATTAAGGCTGCATCCTTTGGGTATTTGCTCTATAAAGACCCAGTATTGTCGCCCTTAACGAGGTCAACCTATGCTCAAGAAATCACTGCTTCCCCTTACGCTCCTGCTGGCCGCCAACGTGGCATTGGCTGCTGTGCCGGATGAACAGCAAAACAAAGAGAACGTGCTGAAGTTTTATGATTACGCGCTAAATGACAAAAACTTTGAGGCTGCGAAGCCTTTCCTGGGCGAGGAATATAAGCAGCACAACCCTACCGCGAAAGATGGCGTAGAAGGCTTTAAAGAGTTTATTGCGTTCCTGAAAACGAAATACCCTGACTCACACAGTGAGATTAAGCGTGTGCTGACGGATGGCGATTATGTGGTGTTGCATGTCAAGACCTCAGGGCGTGAGCCCGGCGTCACTAAGGCGATTATCGATATCTTCCGTCTCGATAAGCAGCATAAAATTGTTGAGCATTGGGATGTGACCCAGACAGTTCCGGAAAAGTCCGCTAACAGCAACGGGATGTTCTGAGCGCCCTGCTCTTCATGCTTCAGGAGATGCTGCGTCACCGCGGCATTTCCCAATCCGTTAGCCCCCACAGAATCCAAATAATTTGCCAATATTAAGCTTTTTTTAATCTTTCCTTCTGTCGCACCTGGCGCACTGGTTTTTTGTGCCGCGAAAAGCGCAATCCGCCTGATATTCCATTTTTATATTCAAATGATAATCACTTTCATTATCATTCCATAAGTATTGTGTTTTAATCCGCCTCGTTATGCTTTCTGGTGTTTATGACTCACTTTTATGAAGGATTAACTTATGAAATTTGGCGTATCGTCTTTGTGCTCGCTGGCGATGATGACTTCCTCAATGCTGCTGTCGCCGCTGGCGCAGGCGGCGGATAACAACGAAGGCATCGTGGTGTACAACGCGCAGCATGAGAACCTGGTTCAGGCGTGGGTGGATGGCTTCACCAAAGAAACCGGCATTAAAGTGACGCTGCGTAACGGCGGCGACAGCGAGCTGGGTAACCAGCTGGTGCAGGAAGGCAGCGCTTCCCCTGCCGATGTGTTCCTGACCGAAAACTCCCCGGCGATGGTGCTGGTCGATAACGCCAAATTGTTTGCGCCGCTGGATGCCGCCACCCTTGCTCAGGTAGCTCCGGCTTACCGTCCTGAACATGGCCGCTGGATTGGCATTGCTGCCCGTAGCACCGTGTTCGTTTACAACCCGGCGAAACTGTCTGAATCCCAATTGCCCCATTCCCTGATGGATCTGGCGAAACCTGAGTGGAAAGGCCGTTGGGCGGCTTCCCCATCTGGTGCTGATTTCCAGGCTATCGTCAGCGCGATGCTGGCGCTGAAAGGCGAGAAAGCCACGCTGGACTGGCTGAAGGCGATGAAAACCAACTTCGTGGCCTACAAAGGCAACAGCACGGTGATGAAAGCGGTGAACGCAGGCCAGATTGATGGCGGCGTTATCTATCACTACTACCGTTTTGTTGACCAGGCGAAAACCGGCGAGAACAGCAAAAACACCAAACTCTACTACTTTAAACATCAGGATCCGGGCGCCTTCGTCAGCATCTCGGGTGGCGGCGTGCTGGCTTCCAGCAAACACCAGCAGCAGGCTCAGGCCTTTATCAAGTGGATAACCGGTAAAGCAGGCCAGGAATCTCTGCGCACCAACGATGCCTTTGAATATGCGGTGGGTGTGAACGCTGCGTCCAACCCGAAACTGGTTCCACTGAAAGAGCTGGATGCACCAAAAGTCGAAGCTTCTACGCTGAACAGCAAGAAGGTTATCGACCTGATGACTCAGGCTGGCCTGCTCTGATTGAACTGACTGTGGTGAGTGCTTAATGTCCGTTGTGAATGTTAGCGAGAAATCTCTCGCGCCACGCCCGGTGCCGTCACATCGCCCCGCGCCTGTGATGGTGATGCTGGCAGTGATGGTCTCGCTGCTGGCGCTTCTCCCGCCTGCCTTTGTTATTTACATTGGCTTTGACACCGGTTGGGAGACCGTTAAAGCACTCATCTTTCGCCCGCGTGTTGCTGAGCTTCTCAGCAACACGCTGCTGTTAGTGCTGGTGACCGTTCCGCTGAGTGTGTTTGTCGGCGTGCTGCTCGCCTGGCTGACAGAACGCACCACGCTTGCTGGCAGACGGCTTTGGTCGATGCTGGCGGTTGCGCCGCTCGCCATTCCGGCGTTCGTGCAAAGTTATGCCTGGGTCAGCGCCGTGCCCTCGATTCACGGCCTGGGCGCTGGCGTTTTTCTTTCCGTGCTTGCTTACTATCCCTTTATTTACCTGCCCGTCGCCGCTGTGCTGCGCCGTCTTGATCCCACGCTCGAAGACGTTGCCGCTTCATTAGGCACACCGCCGCTTCGCGTTTTTTACCGCATTGTTCTGCCGCAATTACGCTTACCGGTTTGGGGCGGTGCGCTGCTGGTGGCGCTGCATCTGCTGGCGGAATACGGGCTGTATGCGATGATCCGCTTCGACACCTTTACCACCGCCATTTATGACCAGTTCCAGTCCACGTTTAGCGGCCCGGCGGCCAATATGCTGGCGGGCGTGCTGGCGCTTTGCTGTCTGGCAATCCTGACGCTGGAAGGCGCCACACGCGGCAAAGCACGCTATGCGCGAGTGGGGGCTGGAGCGCCTCGCGAACAAAAACGCTGGCAGTTGAATCCAGCTTTCCAGTGCTTCGGGCAGATCTTCGCTTTGATAGTTATTCTGCTGGCCTTTGCGGTGCCCTTGGCGGTGCTTTGCCGCTGGCTGTGGCTTGGCGGCATCGAAAACTGGAATCAGGCCAATCTGTGGACGTCACTCCAGCAAACGCTGGTGCTTGCGGGCAGCGGCGCGATCTTAACGCTGCTGGCTGGCGTGCCGATTGCGTGGCTGTCGGTTCGTCATCCTCGCCCACTGTTCCGGGTGCTGGAAGGCTGTAATTACTTCACCAGTTCGCTGCCCGGCATTGTGGTCGCACTGGCGCTGGTGACGGTCACGATTCATTACTCGCGCCCTATTTACCAGACTGAAATCACGCTGTTCCTGGCCTATTTGCTGATGTTCGCCCCACGTGGGTTAATTAACCTGCGCGCGGGCATCGCTCAGGCGCCTGTCGAACTGGAAAACGTGGCTCGCAGCTTAGGGAAAACACCCGCCGTCGCGTTGTGGAGCGTGACGCTGCGCCTTGCCGCACCGGGTGCCGCAGCCGGGGCTGCGCTGGTGTTCCTTGGTATTTGTAATGAGTTAACCGCCACGCTGTTGCTCTCTCCGCTCGGCACTCGCACGCTGTCGACCGGGTTCTGGGCGCTGACCAGCGAAATTGATTATGTTGCCGCAGCGCCTTATGCCCTGCTGATGATCCTTATCTCGCTGCCGCTCACCGGCATTCTTTACGTGCAGTCACAAAAACTGGCAGGGTTGTAAGATGATTGAGTTATCGGGTATTTCGAAGACATTTGGCCAGACGACGGTGCTGGACGACATCAACCTGAAGGTGAAAGCCGGAAGCCGAACGGCGATTGTCGGGCCATCCGGCTCAGGCAAAACCACGCTGCTGCGCATTCTTGCCGGGTTTGAAATTCCGGATGGTGGGCACATCACGCTGGGCGATAAAGTGCTGTTCGACCAGAACACGTTTATTCCTGCCCACGAACGCGGCATTGGGTTTGTGCCGCAGGAAGGCGCGCTGTTCCCGCACATGAAAGTCGGCGACAACATCGCTTACGGCCTGAAAGGGTCGAAAGAGGAAAATCACCTTCGCGTGGCGGAACTGATGGAGCTGGTGTCGCTCGATACTCGTCTTGCCTCGCACTGGCCGCACGAGATATCCGGCGGGCAACAACAGCGCGTGGCGCTGGCTCGGGCGCTCGCTCAAAAACCCGCATTGATGTTGCTGGATGAACCGTTCTCCGCGCTCGATACCGGCCTTCGCGCCGCCACGCGCAAAGCCACGGCTGATTTGCTCGAACAGGCTGGCGTGGCCTCTATTCTGGTGACTCACGATCAGCAAGAAGCGCTCTCGTTTGCCAGCCAGATTGCGGTGATTCGTCATGGCCGTTTCACGCAAGTGGGCTCCCCTGTCGACGTTTATTCCCAGCCTGTGGATGAAGAGACCGCGCTGTTCCTTGGCGACGCGTTGATCTTCCCTGCGCAGGTGAACGGCGGCGTGGCGCGTTGCTGTCTGGGTGATATATCGGTGAACAATCCTCAGCATACGGGCGAGAGACGCATTATGCTGCGCCCGGAACAGCTGATGATTACCGCGGCCCACCAGCAGCCAACCGCCATCATCAGCGAGGTGGATTTTACCGGCCATCTTTCGACGCTGACGTTAACGGCTCCCGGCTGGCCGATGGCGTTGCAGGTTAAAACGCTCAGCCAGCAGCACTGGCAGAAAGGCGCACCGGTCAACGTGGCAGTGAACGGCCACGCCTGTGTTTTAGCCGCCTGAGTCACTAGTTACAGTAGCCCACTTTTCTGCGTGACGGGCTACTGCTACTCTTTAGCCTCGGAGCTTCGTGCTCGTCAGCAAAATGTCAGGCAACTCAAATGAAAACGATCACCCTCAGTGACATGCATCAGCAGAGCGACGCGGCGGCCAAATCCCCCCGTTTACGCGCTCACCGTAATCTTCACCCTGAATTAAGCGACCCGGTACAGCGTCTGGCGATTGCCATGGAGCCGGGCACCTACGTCCGCCCTCACCGCCATCCGCACACCTTTGAATTGCTGTTTGCGCTGAGTGGCCGTTTCCTGGTGCTGAACTTTGATGATCAGGGCAAAGTCACCCATCGCGTGGTGCTGGGCGAAGACTGCAAAGTCGTTGAGATGGACGCAGGCACCTGGCACTCGGTGCTGTCTTTGGACAAAGGCGGCGTGATTTTTGAAGTCAAACACGGCGGCTATCAGCCGGTTGCGGCAGAAGATTTTGCCGCCTGGTCTCCGGCTGAAGGTGAACCGGGCACCGCCGAGCTGTTGCGCTGGTCTGCCATGGCGCAAATTGGCGACAGCGGTTTCAAAGCCTAAGCCCTTCTGTTGCGCGAAGTGGCCTTCCCCCTTCGCGCAACTGACATCCTTTCCTAAGACGCAAACCAGTTCACAACTCTGCAACATCCCGATTCCGGCGCTTCTGCCCACATGCTAGGCTGCGAGCATGTCTCTGGCCCTCTCCGTTGCAGGTCGCATGAAATCCAGACTCCCTTTCCAGGTGAAGCTTTTTCTGTCGCTGGTGCTGTTTTCCTGCCTGCTGCTGGCGATTCTGGGCGGGGTGCTTTATCACGTCATCGACAAGCAGTTGCACCACGATTTAGGGCAACGTGCGCGAGTGCAGGCCAGTGAAATAGCCCTGATGCCGGGGCTGGCGGAGAAAGTCGAAGCGCGAGATACAAAAGGTATTGCGAACCTGATCCAGCCGCTGCGTGCGCAAAGCGATGCCAGCTATATCGTTATCGGAGACGTCAACGAACAGCATCTGTACCACTCTGAAACGCCGGAGCGCCTGAACCTGCCGATGATTGGCGGCGACAACGCCGAAGTGCTGCGCGGCAAAACTATTATCTCGATGCGCAAAGGTGGCATTGGCGTTTCACTGCGCAGCAAAGCGCCCATTTTTGATGTTCAGCATCGGGTGATCGGCATTGTTTCCGTCGGCTATCTCACCTCTTACATCGCCAACATTAACGCGCGTCTACTGTGGCAGGCGGCGTTTTATGGCATGGCGCTGCTGTTGTTGCTGTTTCTCTTTTCGTGGATGTTCACCCGCAACGTGAAAAAGCAGATGTTCTGGCTGGAGCCGAAAGACATCGCCTTGCTGGTGCGGCAGCAAAAGGCGCTGCTGGAAGCGATGTACGAAGGTGTTTTTGCCGTCAACGCCGAACGGCAACTCCTGCTAATCAATCGGGCGGCCCGCGAGCTGCTCGATTTACCCCAGACGGAAGACAAGCTGATTGGTAAACCGCTGGATCAGGTGGTGCACCTTCCCCCGGCGTTTTTCGCCGATAGCAGCCTGGCGCAGCACGACCAGATTATGGTGCTCAATCAGAAGCAGATGATCGTCAACCGCGTGGCAATTGCGCTTGAGCCGAATGAGGCCAACGGCTGGGTGTTCAGTTTCCGCGATAAAAACGACATCAACACCTTGAGCAGCCAGTTAAGCCAGGTGAGGCGTTACGCCGACAACCTGCGCATCATGCGCCACGAACAGCTTAACTGGACGGCCACGCTGGTCGGCCTGCTGCAAATGCAGCGCTATGACGATGCGATCCGCTACATTCAGGCCCAGTCGGAAGGCGCGCAGAAGGTGCTGGATTTTGTCTCCTCGCGCTTTACCTCTCCGGCGCTGTGCGGGCTGCTGCTGGGGAAATACGTCAGCGCGCGGGAAAAAGGCATTGAGCTGCAATTTGATCCAGCGTGCCAGTTGATGCGCATTCCGCAGAGGATCACCGAAACAGCGCTGATGTCGGTGGTGGGCAATCTGCTGGATAACGCCGTGGATGCCACGCTAAAAACGCCCCTGCCCCATGCACCGGTTGAACTCTATATCTCCGATCGTAATCAGGAGCTGCTGATTGAAATCGCCGATCAGGGCTGCGGCGTGGAAGATGCCCTGAAACCGTATCTGTTTGAACAGGGCGTGACCAGCAAACCGCAGGCAGGCGATGAGATTGCCGGAGCCGAGCACGGTATTGGTCTCTATCTGGTGGCAGGCTATGTCGATAATGCCGGGGGCAGCATTGAAGTGACGGACAACACGCCGCAGGGCACGCTGTTTTCCGTGTTCATCCCTTTTGAGACAGGAGAGCTTCATGACTCACAGCCAGCCGCTTGATGTCGTCATTGTGGAAGATGAGCCGCATCTGGCCGAACTGCATCGCGAGTATATCGAGCAGAATTTCCATCTGCGCATAGTGGGGATTGCGAGCACGCTGGAACAAGCCCGCACGCTGCTGCAACGCCACCAGCCGCGGCTGATTCTGCTCGATAACTATCTGCCAGACGGACAAGGCGTGGACTTAATCGACAGCCCGTTACTGAAAAGCTTTGAGTGTTCGGTGATTTTTATCACCGCCGCCAGCGATATGCAGACCTGCAGCCACGCGATGCGCAGCGGGGCTTTTGACTACCTGATTAAACCGGTCTTTTTCCAGCGCCTGCGGGCTTCTCTGGAACGCTTTATGCTGCTGGTGCACACCCTGCGCCAACAGAAGGTGGTCGATCAGCACGCGCTGGATAAGCTGTTTAACCTGCCCGCCGCGGAAACGTCTGCCGTGCCGTCAACTAAAGGCATTGAACCGAATACCCTCGAACGAGTGAAGCAGGCTTTCACGGAAGATCCGGACAGAAGCTGGTCTGTGGAACAAGTGGTGGAACAAACCGGTATCAGCAAAACCACCTGTCGGCGCTACCTCGAATATTGCGTGGAAACGGGGTTTATTGGCGCAGAACTTCAGTACGGCAGTATCGGCCATCCGCGCAGGCTTTACCGCAAGCGGCCCGACGCAAAATAACGCGCCAGCTACCAAAACGGGTGGCTGGCAGCTGTTTGCTTAATGCATAAAAAATTTTACACTGATCTCTGTTCGCTCATTTTCTTTCAAAGGTTAAAAAATGATAAAAACACCTGCAGAATATACGCCTGTTGACTTATCTCGCTGGGCCAGAAAAGAGCATTTTGAGGTGTTTCAGTCCTTTGCCCAAAGCACCATTAACCAAACGGTATTGGTCGATATTACCACTCTGCTAAAACAGATAAAGGAAGTGGGCTGGAAGTTTTACCCGACGATTATTTCCTTGCTTGCTGTTGTCGTAAACCGTCATCCGGAATTTCGGATGGCGATGAAGAATAATGAGCTGGTCACCTGGAATGAGGTTCATCCAAGCTATACCATTTTCCATAAAGAAACGGAGACCTTTTCTTCTTTATGGAGCCACTTCGATGGCAATATTCAGCACTTCCAGCAAGTGTATTCAGAAGACACTGCACGCTACGGTGATAATCTTTCTTATTGGCCGAAAGAAGAATCCCGCGAAAACATATTTTTCGTCTCCGCGATTCCCTGGGTAAGTTTCACCAGTTTTAATGTCAACGTGGCCAACATGCAGAACTTTTTCGCCCCCATGTTTACGTTTGGGAAATACTCTCCTCAGGAGGGGAAAGTCTTGTTGCCCCTCGCCGCGCAAGTGCATCACGCCGTGTGCGACGGCTTCCATTTGGCGAGACTGTTCAATGAGTTGCAAGAGATGTGCGATGACATACAGAACATATCGAAGGAACTCGACACCTGAGGTCCTGAAGACCTCATTTCAGGAAGAAGATTTCCCTTTAACCGTGTCTGATTTTTGCATCGATAGAAGGCTGAGGTTTACCAAACAAATACCCTTGTACGTAATCACAGCCAAGAGCCTGAAGGCTTTCCAGCTGTTCCTGCGTTTCAACCCCTTCCGCCACGGCTTTCATGTTGAGGGATTTCGCCATGCCGGTGATCAGCCTGATGATATTAAGGGCATCTTGCTGCGTCGACAGGGCACGCACAAAGGACTTATCGATTTTGATTTTATCGAAGGCAAGACTACTGAGGCGCGAAAGGGAAGAATAACCGGTACCAAAATCATCAATGGAGATATTCACCCCCATCGCCCGCAGCTTGTTAAGCGTCGTCATCGGCATGCTGCTCTCAGTAAAGAGAGTGGATTCCGTCACTTCCAGTTCAAGGCGATCAGCGGGAAGACCGCTGTCGTTCAGAATAGACAACACCATGCTGGCAAAGGCTTTGCTGCTGAGCTGAACAGGCGAAACGTTAACTGAAATTTTAGCCGGAACGACCCAGCAGGCGGCTTCCCGGCAGGCGATTTCAAGCACCGACTTCCCCATCTCGTTAATCATACCGGTTTTTTCAGCCACCGGAATAAAGCTGTCCGGCGACAGGAGTCCCTTCAGAGGATGCAGCCAACGAATAAGGGCTTCGTAGCTGTAAATTTGCTGGCTGAAAGAATCGACAATCGGCTGGTAGTAAACCACAAATTCTTTATTCACCAACGCCGTGGCCATATCATGCTCAAGCGTTCGGCTTTCTTGCAGCTTATCCAGCATCCATTGACGGAAGATTTTTATCTTACCCGCGCCTTCTTTTTTGGCTTCATAAAGCGCCAGATCAGCAAATTTATACAGGTAGTCGGAGCGGCGCTCTGTGTCTGAAATAACAATCCCGACGCAGGTGGTGATATTAATAATCGTGTTATTAATCGTGTAAGGATGATTGATAGCATCGCATATTTTTTGGGCTTGCGACACGGCACTGCTTTCGGTGAGGCCACTTGAGAGAAACGCAAACTCATCCCCACCTAAACGATAAAGTGAATCGGACGTCAGGCCCCTCGAAATAAGACGGTGTGATATCTGGCGTAATAACATGTCACCGACATCATGCCCATAAGTATCATTGACCTCTTTGAACCGGTCTAAATCAAACAACATCACACTGACAGAGCTGTTGCTTTTGACGGCCGCTTCGATGGTTTCATTTAAATTCTCCCAGAAGAAATGACGGTTATTCATTTCGGTCAGCGAGTCATGGTAGACGTCATACTCCAGTTTGGCATTCTGGACCTGCAGTTGTTCTTTCGATTCCTGCAATGCTTCAGCCAGGCTTTTTACCTGAAGGTGTGCCTTCAGAATATTTCTGTTTTGAACAAAGATCAGCCCACCCAATATCGCACTCATGATAATCAGCAAGGCCGACGTTGCGGAGTAAATATAGTACAGGGTGTTAATGTTGACGTTGGCATCATTAATCGCGTTGATGTCTTTGTCTAACGCGCTGGACGACAAACGCCCCAGCGGCGCATCAAGCGTGTGCATAGTTTCGAGGTAAGCCTGAAGCTGTGGACGGTTCATTTTCTCAAGATGACCGTCCAGATAATCCAGTGTCTGCTCAAGCTGCACCGCCAGCGCATGATGGGCTTTGCTGCTTTCAATGTAACTACTCAGGTCGCCCTGTTTCATCAAATCACTCTGGCTGAGCATAATGTCGAGGCGCATGCGCACATCATCCAGCGTCATCGTCTCATCGACAGCGTAAAGACCCAGTAAAGATTCAAACCGGTAATACTCTGAAACCACCTGCGCCGCTGACCACGAAGCGGCGTAGTGCGTCAGTTTCTGTAGCTCTTGCTGCCTTTCATGCACAAGGAAAGAGATATATCCGGTAGAGATAAAAAGGAAACAAATGATGCCAGCCAGAATTCTGTTCATGTTGGTCGTCTGACCCCTTACTCAATACTCATTCTGCTGACCTGCCAGGCTGACCTGGAATAATAAATCTGATTATTCAGTTCAGGCAGGCTGTCATAAGGGTAAACCACAAACAACGGGCCCTTATCACGGACACGCATGTATTCTCCGTTAACTTTTAAAGCAAGGATAACGTTGTATTTTTTGAAATCGCTGAGCGGGATTTCGGTGGTGTAGTCATTGAGCGCAGTGACTTTCACCACTGTCCCTTTCGCCCCGACATAATCCATCAGCTTTTGCAGCGAAATACCCGTAAAAGTTGTGCGGCCATTATACCAGGGAGACGTAGTCTGGAAGCTGACCATCCCCATTTTCTCAAGGCTTGCGAGATCAAAAACGGCTTTGCCACCGTCATTGGTATTTTCGATATGACCAGAGATCGTTAAAAGAGCTTTACCGGCAGGTTTGGAAAATTCACCCGCCCAGACTTGTGTGGAGAGCACAAAGCTTAACAGCATGACAATGAATCGCATTCTGACCTCGTCTATCAACCGGATGTTAAAGAATTATAATTTAGTTACTGCGCTATTTATATATGGCCCACGGCTATTGTTAATGCAATCAATGTATCAATATTATAATCAATTAAAATCAAACAGTTAAATAAACCCTTCTTTTTCTGCTGATTAACAAAGATCGGCGCCGTTATTTGACCTAAGCCAAACAGCGTGACATCTGTGCAAAAAACAAGCTACTTATGGGCTCAGCACAAATAAGCACGGCGCTCTTTTCGTGGTTTTTATGGTGTTAATTGCTTAAAAAAGGCCAGCAATCACACTTCAGTGACGTCGCCTGTCGCCCCCTATTGTCTGATTATCGCCATCCGCTATGTTGAGTTTTGACTAATAAAATGTAACTGAAAGGTTAACTACAATGTCGAACACAACACTCCGTCTCTCTGTGCTTACTGCTACTGTGCTTTTCTCTGTGTCTGCGCTGTCGGCTCTGCCGCAAGGCTATCCGGCGGACTACCAAAAAGTGGTCGATGCCGCCACCAAAGAAGGCAAAGTGGTGATTTACTCCACCACTGACACCAAAGCGGCCGGGCCGTTGATTCAGGGCTTCGAAGCCACTTATCCGGGCATCAAAGTCGAATACAACGACATGAACAGCACCGAACTGTATAACCGCTTTATCAGCGAACAGGCGGCTGGCGGTGGCAGCGGCGATGTGGTCTGGAGCTCTTCCATGGACACCGCCCTGAAGCTCGCGACCGACTACGCGCAGGAATACAAATCGCCGGAACAAGGCCAGTTGCCGAAATGGGCCGTCTGGAACAACAAAGCCTACGGCACCACCTATGAGCCGGTGGTGTTTATCTATAACAAACGCCTGATCCCGGCGAATGAAGTGCCGGATTCCCACTCCGCGCTGGCAAAACTGATCGCCAGCCAGGCCGATAAATTCAAGAGCAAAGTCACCACTTACGATATCGAGAAATCTGGCCTCGGCTTTATGCTCTCGGTGCAGGATTCCAAAGCCGATCCGAACTACTTCAAAACCCTGGCTGACGTCGCCAAAGGCGGTTTAGCCGTACAGTCTTCCACTGGCACCATGATGGAACGCGTGTCTTCGGGCGAAAACCTGATTGGCTTTAACATCCTCGGTTCCTACGCTGAAGCCCGCGCCAAAACTGACCCTTCGCTGGGCATCTCCTATCCGAAGGATTACACCCTGGTGCTGTCTCGCGTGTCGTTCATCAGCCAGCAGGCGCAAAACAGCAACGCCGCCAAACTGTGGCTGGACTACGTGCTGTCTGAAAAAGGCCAGAGCATCCTGGCAAACCAGGCCGATATCCCGTCCATCCGTAACGATATCGAAGGCAAAAACGACATCGACGGCATGACCAAAATGCTGGGCAAAGCGCTGAAGCCAATCCCGGTCGATGAAAGCCTGCTGGAATACCTGCAACCGAAAAAACGTCTGGATTACATCAAACAGTGGCGCGAAGCCGCCGCCAAATAACCTTCACGGCAAAAAGTATTGATGGTTGTAGGCCGGATAAGCGCAGCGCATCCGGCAAAAAATGCCCGGTGGCGCTCGCGCTTACCGGGCCTACAAAAACAGCAATATCAGTGTTTCCCAGCCAGACCAGGGATTTTCTATGAACGCATTAAGCAGAAAGTGGCAAAGCCTGCCACGCGGCATAGTCGTGTTATTAACCGCGCTGGTTATCTACATTCCTCTGTCGTTCATTGTGATACAGAGCTTTTTATCCGCGCCGTTCTTTGCCCCGGCCAAAGAGTGGAGCCTGGAATCTTTTGGCTTTATTTTCACCGATCCTGATTTTTATAAGGCGCTGAAGAGCGGCTTTATTCTCGCTTTCGGCCTGGTAGTTATCGCTATTCCTCTGGGCGGCGTGTTGGCCTTTTTGATGGTGCGAACCGACCTGCCAGGTCGCCGCCTGATTGAGCCGCTGATCCTCGTGCCGATCTTTGTTTCGCCGATGGTCCTTGGCTTTGGTTACGTGGTGGCGGCAGGCCCGGTCGGGTTCCTGTCGCTGTGGGCGCAATCGCTGATTGGCTTCGTGCCGTGGAATATCTACGACATGTCGAGCATCGTGGTGATTGCAGGCCTGACGCACGTGCCGCACGCTTATCTTTATATCTCCTCGGCGCTGCGTAGCGTCGGGTCGGATGTGGAAGAGGCCGCTCGCATTTCCGGCGCTTCGCCGTTGCAGGTGATGACCGCCGTCAGCCTGCCGATGGTGCGCCCTTCTATTCTGTACGCCATCGTGCTGCTGTTTTTCCTTGGGCTGGAAGTGTTCGGCCTGATGCTGGTTTTGGGCGATCCGGAAGGCAACATGGTGCTGGCGACTTACCTGTACCAGTTGACCAATAAACTCGGTACGCCGTCGTATCACTTGATGGCCGCCGTGGCCGTGGTGTTGATTTGTATCACCATCCCGCTGGTGATGTTGCAACGCCGCCTGATGCGTACCGCTAACCGCTTCGTCACCATGAAAGGCAAAGCCTCGCAGGCGCGTGCGTTACCGCTGGGTAAATGGCGCTGGGTCGCCGGTGCCGTGGTCGCCTTCTGGCTGACGGTGACGATTGGCGTGCCGCTGCTGGGCGTGGTGCTGCGTGCGTTTATCTCTAACTGGGGCGTGGGCGTGTCCCTTTGGGATGAGCTGTCGCTCAATACTTTCCGCACCATCTGGCAGCAGCCGAACCTGCTGCGCGCTATCGTCAACTCGATGTCGATTGGCGTACTGGGCGGCGCGCTGGCGGTGGGCTGCTATTTGTTTATCGGCATCGCCATGCACCGTAAACCGGACAACACTACCCGCTTCCTTGATTACAGCGTACTGGTGCCGCGCGCGGTGCCTGGCCTGCTCGCCGGGCTGGCGTTCCTGTGGGTGTTCCTGTTCCTGCCGATGTGGCTGGATAACGCCCTGAAATCCGGCTGGCTTTCCGGCATGCCGTGGTCGCAGTGGCTGCGCGATAACCTGATTGTCTGGCTGCGCGGGCTTCGCAGCACCATCTTCAGTGTGTGGCTGGCTTACACCGTGGTGTGGATGGCTTACGGCCTGCGGCTGATTTCCTCCACGCTGTTGCAGGTGGCACCGGAACTGGAAGAAGCGGCCCGCAGCACCGGGGCGACGCGCGGGCAAATTACCCGCCACGTCACCATTCCGCTGTCTCGCTATGGGCTGATTGGCTCCTGGCTGCTGATGTTCCTGATTTTCGAACGCGAATACTCCACCGGCGTGTATCTGCTTTCGCCGGGTACAGAAACCATCGGCTCAATGCTGGTTTCCCTGTGGGCAGCAGGCGCGATTGATATCGTGGCAGCGCTCTCTTTCATCAACATCCTGCTGGTCGTGGTCGGTCTGGGGATTGCCCTTCGTTTTGGAGTCAAATTACATGATTGAGTTAACGGTCGATAATCTGCATTTAACCTACGGCGACAATCCTGTGTTGAAGGGCGTGTCGATGAACCTGAAACGCGGCGAAGTGGTGTCATTGCTGGGGCCTTCGGGCAGCGGCAAAACCACCCTGCTGCGCGCGGTGGCCGGGCTGGAAAAGCCTACGCAAGGTGCCATCGTCATCGGCAACAACAAAGTTTATGACGGCACACCGCGCAGCGAAGTGCCTGCCGAAGAACGTAACCTCGGGCTGGTGTTTCAGTCTTACGCCCTGTGGCCGCACAAAACCGTGTTTGAGAACGTGGCCTATCCGCTGAAGCTGCGCAAAGTGCCTGCGAAAGAAATCACCCAGCGTGTGCAGGATGTGCTGGATCAACTGGGTCTCGGGCATCTGGGCAAACGCCATCCGCACCAGCTTTCCGGTGGGCAGCAACAGCGCGTGGCGATTGGCCGTGCGCTGGTTTATAACCCGCCGGTGATTTTGCTGGATGAGCCGCTGTCGAACCTTGACGCCAAGCTGCGTGAAGAGGCCCGCGTGTTCTTGCGCGAGCTGATCATCAAGCTGGGGTTATCGGCGCTGATGGTAACGCACGATCAGAACGAAGCGATGGCGATTTCCGACCGCATTTTGCTGCTCAACAACGGCAAAATTGAGCAACAGGGCACGCCGCAGGAAATGTACGGCTCGCCAAAAACGTTGTTCACCGCCGAGTTCATGGGCAGCAACAACCGTCTGCACGGCAAAATTACGGAAGTGAGAGACGGCAAAGCGCGCATTGAAGGCAGCGGTTGGTCACTGTGGGGCAAAGCAGCGGAAGGCGTGCAAAGCGGTCAGGAAGGCACGGCGGTCATCCGTGTGGAACGCGTAACGCTGGTTGAAGGGCCAGGGGAAAATCAGCTTGAGCTGCCGCTGCTGACCAGCATGTATCTCGGCGATCGTTGGGAATACCTGTTCCGCACGTCGGGCGATGATTTTGTGATTCGTGCGTACGGCGCAGAAGTTCGCGATCCGCAGCATTGCCATCTGGCGTTACCGGAAAACCATCTTTGGATCTTCCCGAAAGCCTGATTCAACAAGGGAGCGGTATGGCCGCTCCCTGTAATTAACCACTGACGCGCCAGTATCCAACGCCCACCAGCACCGCCACGTTGAGAATAACGCTGAGCATAAACCAGGTGCGGAACGGCTGTTTCTGCGTTTTATGTCGAAACACTTCCTGCGCCACTAAAGCGCCAACCCAACCGCCCACCACGCCTAACAGCAGCAGCGTTTTTTCCGGTACGCGCTGCCAGCTTTTGCGTGCCGCGTGTTTGTCCGCCCCGTAGACCAGCCACGTCAGGCTATTAACCAACAGTAACCAGGCCACAAGAGACTGAAAATAAAAGAGACTGACGGCCAATAACAGTGCCAGCAGCACAGCGCAAAACAGGGTAATTCTCATCGTGCCAGACGTCCTTTACACCGATTCGAAGGCAATATGCCGCGTTTTACAGACTGGTGCAACGCTGCCCTGCCCGCTTCGCAGCTGGTTATTTTTAAACAACTCCACGGTTGTCGCATTTAAACGCTCTCGACTAAGATCTTCTTTATCATCCCTTTTTATTTCCGCACTTTTGCGGGTGGAAGCTCTATGCTGGACAATACTCTTGCGTCTCTACGCCAGAAGCTGTGGAAAAAGCGTCTTCCCCTGTTAGTGACGCAGGATGCGCGAACAGGAAACCCCTACAACTATTATTCGGTCCATCTGGTCGATGTTGATCATTACCGCTATCAGTTGCTTGATTTTCATGATGATACCGTGGTGATTGCCCGTTGGGATTACGATACCTGCAGCTATAAAGAAAAACGTCGGATTTCACTTTCCGGGCTCGATGAAATGCAGCCTGAAATTATCCATCACCGAAAATACGGCCCGGTCAGTTTCGACGGTATCATTGGTTTTAGCTTTCACTACCGCACTCGCCTTAAATATCTTAAGACGTTGATCAGCCGTGGAAAAGGAAAGCTGGTTTCAACCTTTTTTGCCAATAAAGAGCTGAAAAGTCGTGATCGCATTTCACTGCTGAACCTGCTGGTCAATGAGTACATCCAGCAGCGGCCGTCGAAGCTCAATACCGGCGTGACGGTGGATGAGGTTATTGAGTTGCTGTATGGCAAATTATGGTACCGCCACATCCGCAATGAGGAGTTTCGCCGTAAGGTGACGCTGCTGCTGAAATCGCTGGTGATTACTGAAGATTTGACGCAACAAGACGATCGTTATTTTGTGCAGCCGAAGTCAATCGCCACCATCGTCGAGTATGAAAAAGAAGAGCGCCGTACACTGCAGCAGATGAAAATGCAGCGCAACATCGTGCGTCTGATGCTGGTGATCACCGCCGCGACGCTGCTCATCACGCTGGCACTGTTGGCTCTGGCTGGGGTGGTCGATTTGCACAAAATATGGCATTTCATCACCAACCTGAAACCGCTTCGCGTTCTGCTGAAACTGGTTTAGCCCTTAACGGGGGGGTGCAATGCTCAGCATCCCCTTTCCCCTGCTCATTCACAGGTCTATGCTTAGCTCTGAACGTCAGTATAAAAACAGAGGTAATGTCGTGGATAAAGAATTGATTGAGGCAGGGTACCGCCTGTACAGCGGTGAAAAGATCGACGTTTATTTCAACACGGAGATTTGCCAGCACTCCGGCAACTGCGTGCGCGGTAACAGCCAACTTTTTAATCTCAAGCGTAAACCCTGGATTATGCCGGATAGCGTTGATGTGCAAACCGTCCAGCGGGTGATTGATACGTGCCCAAGCGGCGCGCTGAAATACCGGGTGAAATGAGCGATTGCGCGGCCTGAGCTCACCTTAAGGTCAGTGGAAATTATGGGCCCTTTCCCGATAAAAGGTCCATTCATCGACTCGATTACCCTCCGGGAAGAGGCAATAGGTTACGTTAACGCCATGCTCTCTGACCGTGTCCCGCATCCCGCCTTGCTGGGTACAGTAGACCGATGCAGGGTTGGATGCTCCTGCAATGTTTGCCTGTCGATCGTGGGGCCGGCAACCGGCCAACGTCAGTAGCGCCAGCAAAATACATCCTGTCCTTGTCATTTTGCTCATTAGACTTCGTGTTACCTCATTTAAAGCATTCGTACTCGCGCCCTTTTTTCAATTTACTTTTTTTCGCGGATACGTTCTTGCCAAGATACTTCACTCTGTAGTGTTGTTTTAAATCATTGCCAAAAAAATCCCATAACACTTCCATGTTATCATCTCGATCGATATTTTTCTTACTCTTATAAGTAATTATTTTTAGAGGCTGCGCTGTCTTTTCCTTTTCTATAATTGAGATGCAGCGCATATTTCCGAGAGAGGAAAATGAAATAAGCAACAGCAATCCTATGCCAAGCGGCATGCCTCTTTCCTTGAGCAGTGATATCATCGGCTGAGTGTCGTGTTATTTTAATTTTTATTACAGCATCATTAACAGTTGATAAAAACCTGCCAACCTATTTTTAACGCCAATTTCTATGCTGCACATTGCCGTTATTACTGCCGAAAATGCGCTGGTGCCGACTCCCGGAATCGAACTGGGGACCTACTGATTACAAGTCAGTTGCTCTACCAACTGAGCTAAGCCGGCGTTGTTTGGCTGGGAAGAATACTATCAGCAATATGCCACCTGGCAACCCATAAAATATTAAATACGGACTAAGGAAAAATCTAAAAACATCAGTAACTGTCTGTCACTGTAGATATTTGCCCTGATAAAGCTGAAGGTCTCTTGATGCAAATTGGTTAAAATGGCTCATTCTAAAAAGCGATTTTCCGCAAAGAGACTATCCTTTACTGGTGTAAAATTTCACCCTGTTCGGGATACTGAAGGAGATAAAATGGACATTCTGGAAGGCAATAACAGCTTTTATGTCAACGATGCCGAGGGCAACCGGGTCGCAGAAGTGGTTTTCGTTCCGACCGGCGAGCACTTGACCATCATCGAACATACCGACGTTGATGAAAGCCTGAAGGGGCAAGGCGTCGGCAAGCAGCTGGTAGCAAAAGTGGTGGAAAGGATGCGCCGGGAAAATCGCAAAATCATCCCACTTTGCCCTTTTGCCAAACATGAATTTGATACTACGCCGGAGTATGCGGATATCCGCGCCTGAGTTAGCTCAGATAGCCCAGTTGCTGAACTTCAGCCTGCAAATGGCGGATAAAATGACTGAGTTTGGGTAACGGGCGCAAATCCTGGCGGTACAGCAGGTGCACGGGGCGCGGCTCTGGTAGCCACGCCTCCATGACCCGAACCAGCCTGCCGCTGGCGAGTTCTTCCGTCAGCAGGATCTCGGGCTGTAGCAGTAATCCCGCGCCTGCCAGCGCCGCCATTTTCAGCCCCAGTCCATCATTACACGCCAGAACCGGATCGCGCCGCCACGGGCTTTCCGTTTCACTTCCCGCCAGCCGCCATTCGTTGCGGGCCGTCCAGACCATATGCGACAAACAGCGGTGCTTAGCGAGATCGTGAGGTCTCTCAGGCGTTCCGTACTGCGCCAGATACGCAGGCGAAGCACACACCGCCATGCGATACCGGCATAACGATTTGGCGACCAGATCGTTATCACGCACGTCACCAATCCGAATCGCCAGGTCAAATCCCTCTTCCAGCAAATTGACCACCCGATTGCTAAGATCGAGCTCCGCGCGCACGTCCGGATACTGCTGCAAAAAAGTCGCGAGAATGGGGGCCACAACGCACGCCCCAAAAGTGGTTGGCGCACTGATACGCAATGTTCCCGAAGGGGCTGAGCGCAGGCGTTCAACAGCCGCGTCTGCCGCTGCCACTTGTTCCAGCACTCGCCGACACTCTTGCTCATACACTCTTCCCGCTTCCGTCAGGCTCTGGCGACGAGTGGTGCGATCCAGCAAACGGGCACCGAGTTCGGCTTCAAGATGGTTGATGTATTTCCCGACCATCACAGCGGAAAGCTCAAGGCTTGCGGCGGCCTCCGTGAAGCTTCCCCGCTCCACCACCGCCACAAAAATTTCCATACTGCGTAGCTTGTCCATATTCCTAACCACCCATTAGTAATGTTCTAACCTGAGGACAGTTTATCCCATAAAAAATTAAGTAAAGAATAGCGTTAAACCCCAGTGAGGAGAGTGAGATGAAAATTGTTATCGTAGGCGCAAGCGGCACCGTTGGCCGCGCGGTCGTGGCAGAACTGGAAAAACAAACGCAGCACGAACTCATCCGTGTCGGTCGTCATCACGGAGACCTTCAGGTGGATCTCACTGATGACGCCAGCGTGGACGCCCTGTTTGCCCGCACCGGGAACATCGACGCCATTATCGCGACCACCGGCAACGTCTTTTTCGGGCCATTGAGTGAGATGACAGCAGAGAATTTCAATCAGGGTTTGCAGGACAAGCTTCTGGGCCAGGTGCGGCTCGCCCTGAAAGCCCAGCATGTGTTGAACGATGGCGGTTCAATTACCCTCACCAGCGGCATCATTGCCGATGTGCCCATTGCACAAGGGGGGAATGCCACCGCAGTGAATACCGCCCTGGCCGGTTTCGTGAAGGCAGCGGCTTGTGAATTACCACGCGGGATTCGAATCAATCTGGTGAGCCCAACGCTGTTAACCGAAGCGGAGGAAGCCTACGCCCCGTTCTTCCCTGGATTTGAAAGCGTGCCAGCCGCGCGCGTGGCGCTAGCGTATCGACGCAGTGTGGAAGGGGTGCAAAGCGGGCAGGTGTTTAAGGTCGGTTATTAGTTGAGGAGGGTCGCCTGGGCGACCCTTTTACACATTAATCTCGGGTCTGCACCCAGAACGCGTGAATCAGGCCCGGAATATAACCCAGCAGCGTCAGCACGATATTAATGATAAAGGCCCAACCGAATCCTTTACCCAGTAAAACCCCGAGTGGTGGGATCAGAATGGTAAAGACAACACGCCAGAAACCCATAAAAACTCCATGCAATGAGGCAAATGATAAAAAAGTATTAATACTAAGCATAGCCATTGTCGCCTGAGTCGCCATTTTCCTCTATCGGGTTTACCCTCTTTTACCTTTTACGGATTTTTGCACTACGCTTTATCCGGATAATCACTAAGGAGAAGAAAATGTATTCAGTGGGTGATCTGGTGCAGCCTAAACTCGGCGGACCAAAAATGAAGATTATAGAACTACGCGGCGATGAGATTGTGACCGTTGCGGCCAGTGATGAGGAAGGAAAGAAATACACGCTGAAGGCGACGGAGGTGTCGCACTATCACGAAGATGATGATTTTGGCGTGTGCTAATAAAAACGGTGAGGGCTGAGCCTCACCGTTTCTTCATTAGATCAGAAAATCATTCAGCGATTTTCCTTCCGCCAGTGCTTTCGCAATCGGCTTCGGTGTACGTCCCTGGCCAGTCCAGGTTTTCTGTGCCCCGTCCAGGTCGGTATAACGATATTTCGCCGGACGAGCAGCACGTTTACGGGTGCTAACCACCCCAGCTGATTTGCCAAAAATGTCATCCGGCGAGATGCCATCAGCCTGCATCATTTCGAGCAAGGCATTAATTTTTTCGCGCTTCTCAGCCTGGCTTTCTTGCAGGCTCGCTTCCTCTGCACGTTTTTCTTCAGTCACAACCCTGAATTTTTCCAGCATCTCTTCAAGAACGTCAATGGAGAATTCACGCGACATGGCACGTAATGTACGAATATTATTAAGTTTCTGTAACAGGCTAGACATATATTTTTTAAATTCCTTTGCAACGAACTAAAATGGCATAACGAGAATAAGTGTATTATATCCAGTCTGCCTTTTCCACCCACAAATCAAGAGATATCGCTTCATTTTAATGTTATTTAAAATTGATAGAACAGTGACACCGCACTAAACATTAAATATCCGCATTTGTCATTTTTACTGATTGAATAAATCAATACGCTGCCCACAGACCATAATAACTACAGAAAGAAGATTATTTCTGCCGCGTCAGGCGATTAGCGAGAACATCCCCCCTCACACCTTATGCATAACCAGTCACCTCTACCGCATGATCACCCATTACGGAAAAACAGCCTCAAACACCACAAAATGACAATTACACAGATGTTAATGCTAAAAACGAAATCAGAGAGGATAAGGCTCATACGAAATGTCTTCAGATGGGCGACGGATAAAATCGCTGCACTATCAAAAAACAGTAACACAATGATTTATATGAATAAATAAAACAATCAGCAACAAAAATAGCGTACCATCGGAAAAACGCCTATCGACAGAGTATTTTATTAACAAAAGGCGAGCAAATAAAAATTTTAAGCTAGTTGTTACTTCATAGCCAGATGGATAATCTATACTCGAAAACAGAGCCAACCCAAAGCACTGTCAGAAACGTTCTTTCCCAATGATATTCCCTTTTCCAAGGAGCATACCGATGTTCTCTGCGCAGTCACGCCTGCGTCATGCGGCAGCAGACACTTTCGCCATGGTGGTCTACTGTTCCGTCGTGAACATGTTGATTGAAATTTTTCTCTCCGGTATGAGCTTTGAGCAGTCACTTTCGTCGCGACTGGTGGCTATCCCGGTCAACATAATCATTGCATGGCCCTATGGGTTATATCGCGATTGGGTGATGCAGTATGCTCGCCGACTGAGCCCGGCAAAATGGGTAAAAAACCTGGCCGATGTGCTGGCTTATGTGACGTTTCAGTCGCCGGTGTATGTGGTGATTTTGCTGACTGTGGGCGCCGACTGGCACCAGATTGCTGCTGCGGTCAGTTCGAATATCGTGGTGTCAATGATGATGGGTGCGGTGTACGGCTATTTCCTTGATTACTGCCGTCGTCTGTTTCGCGTCAGCCAGTATGCCTGACGCTCAGCCTGACACGACTGGCCGCGTGCCAGTCGTTCGCTTAGTTCCCTTCGCCAAATAATCCTGTCAGAAAACGCTCAAGGGCAATGCGTGAGCTGAAGCCGTGCGGAATGCCGTAATGCTCCTGCGCATCACCGCCTAAATAAAGCGGAAACTGCTGATAGTGATCGCAGGTTTTGATTTCAGACGCCGGATCTGCCAGCAAATAGCTGCGCTCTTTCAGGCCCGGATGAATGATAAGCGCGGTTCTGCCCATTCTGGCTTCGCGATTCACATAAACATAATTATCGCCACGGCGGTAACCGTAAATTTTCTGCGTCACTTCGTCCATCGTAAAGCCGACTTTTTCAAGAACGCGCGCCACCTCATCAGGTCGTAAATACATATTTTATCCTCGTTGTCCTCAACAGCCACGCCACCTTACAGTATTCAGCAATAGCATCGCTTTCAGAAAAATCCATAAACGGGCGAATAAGGCGTGATTCACTTCAATCTGTCCTAAACTTAATTTCACCGTCACTCAGGGGAGGAACCCATGTTTAACAGACCCAATCGTAACGAAGTGGATGAAGGCGTTCAGGATATTCAGAACGATGTCAGTCAACTGGCCGATTCGCTGGAAGACGTGTTGAAATCCTGGGGCAGCGATGCCAAAGACGAAGCAGATGCCGCGCGACGTAAAGCGCAGTCCCTGCTTCGCGAAACCCGAGCCAGAATGTATGGCCGCACTCGCGTTCAGCAAGCCGCTCGCGATGCGGTAGGTTGCGCGGACAGCTTCGTGCGAGACAAACCCTGGCACAGCGTGGGCGCTGCGGCTGCCGTTGGGATCTTTGTTGGCGCATTATTGAGTTTGCGCCGATAATGACGGTGTCATGCTGATAATAAATACGCGTCTGCCCCGACAGGTTTCTGACCTGCCGGGGCTTTTATTTGCTTGATTGCCGGGCGGCGCTACGCTTGCACCGGCCTACAGGCCGCTTGATAGCTCGATATTTATTTGATGGCCAGTTGAAGCATTTTGGCCTGCTGTTGTGCCATTGCCGGGCTGGAGATATTCGTGAAGCTCATCAGCAATCCATTGGCTCCCTGGCTGTTCATTCGCCAGTCGCTCAGCGCTTGCACCGCAAGCCCGGCCCGGCGGCCACGTACCGCCAGTTCCCGGTCGTCACCCTCCACCGTCATCACCAGTTGAATTCCGCCCTGCTGCGGCACCACCTGAAAACCGTGCGCGGCCAGTGCCTGCTCCAGCCATTGGCGACGCTGTGCATAGTGCTGACGCATTTTCTTAAGATGCCGCCAGAAATGCCCTTCATGGATAAAATCGGCCAACGTTTGTTGCCAGAGCAGCGGCACCCCGCAGGCGGCATACGAGGCCTGCTGCCGAAATTGCGCCACCAGCGGCGCGGGAACCACCAGCCAGGCACAGCGCAGCGCCGGGAACAGCGATTTGCTAAACGTTCCGGCGTAAATCACGCGCTGTGGCGCATCCAGACTTTTGATGGGTGGGAGCGGTTTGCCCTGATAGCGAAATTCACTGTCGTAATCATCCTCAATGATCCACGCTTGCCGATGAGCCGCCCAGTCTAATAATTGGTGGCGACGAGGCAGGGAGAGCGCCACGCCCAATGGGCTTTGGTGTGCTGGCGTGAGCAAGGCAAAACGAGCATCAGGCGCAAGCCGTATCCCCTCTTCAATCTGCATACCGTCATCGTCCACCGGCACAGGACAAAACTCCAGCCGCTGGCTGCTGATCAACGGGCGAATCAAGGGAAAGCCGGGATCTTCCAGCCAGATTTGATCACCGGGGTTGCTGAGTGTTTGCAGGATAAGCGTCATCGAAGCCGCGTAGCCCGTGGTCACAAAAACCTGCTCAGGCATGCAATCAATGCTGCGGGAAAAACGCAGATACTCCACGATGGCGTTGCGTAGGTTCATTTCACCGCACACATCGCCGAGCGCAAGATCAAAACGCGTTTGCGTCCTTAAGCGGCGGCCCATCACCCGCGCCCAGATAGCCCGAGGAAAAAGATCTAAGGCGGGCAAGCCCATCTGGAAGGGCTGCGGCTCTGGCTGTTCGCCGCCAAACCACGTCGGTTCTGGCGCGGTTGGCCCACGAACGACACCGGCGCTGACGAAAGTGCCCTTCTGCCCCTGGCGCTCCAGCCAGCCCTGCGCGACAAGCTCACCGTAAGCAGATTCCACGGTCGCCCGCGACACGCCAAGTTCCTGGGCATACACCCGGCTGGCGGGCAGCCGTTTGCCGGGGAGCAACTCGCCTTGTTCAATGGCTGCTTTAAGCTGACGCGCAATACTCTGATAGCGTGGCCCTGCGGAGTGTGAATTCATGGTCTGGTTTTTTACTCAAAAGATGGCTCTCTACACCAGACCATTATAGTGACAGACTGTGCTCATCGAAAAGAGGAGACCTGCCATGACAACATTACGCCAACCCTACTATGAACTGAGCCCTGAAGTGTATGCCGCCCTGGGCCAGGCGAAAAAAGCGCTGGAACACAGCGAACTGGATTTGTCCGTTATCGAACTGGTGTATCTGCGGATTTCACAAATCAACGGCTGCGCCTTCTGCCTGGAAATGCACAGCAAAGCGCTGCGTAAACGCGGTGTGGAACAGGTGAAACTGGACGCGCTGGCAGGCTGGAGAGTGAGTCATCACTTCTCCGATCGCGAACGTGCTGCGCTGGCCTGGGCGGAAGATTTGACGGACATTGCCCGCAACCGCGCGGAAGATGAAGTCTATCAACCTTTGCTGGCTTACTTCAGCGCCAGAGAGATAAGCGACCTGACGTTTGCCATTAGCCTGATGAACGCCTTTAACCGCCTCGCCGTCAGTATGCGCATGTAATTACGGCCAAAACCCCTCGCCCTCGCTACGCTCGTTAGCGGGGGCAAATCAAGATAAAATATCTATATATTGTATGGTTGATGTTTTTCTTAACTACATCTAGTATTCCCTTTAGAGATGACTGACCCAAACCGACGCTGATTTTTGCGCCGCTTTTCATTTTAAACGGAAATACGAATCATGCGCATTACTATTTACACTCGAAATGACTGCGTTCAGTGCCATGCCACCAAACGGGCAATGGAGTCCCGCGGGTTTGACTTTGAGATGATCAATATCGACCACCATCCTGATGCCGCAGACACTCTGCGTGCGCAAGGCTTTCGTTCTCTGCCAGTGGTAATTGCTGGCGACGTTAGCTGGTCTGGTTTTCGTCCGGACATGATCAACCGCCTGCGCCCTGAGGCCATTGCGGCACGAGCATGAATCCCCTCGTCTATTTCTCCAGCAGCTCCGAAAACACGCTGCGCTTTATCGAGCGGCTGGGGCTGCCTGCCGTGCGTATTCCGCTCAATGAACGGGAACGCATTCAGGTAGACGAACCCTATATTTTGGTGGTGCCCAGCTACGGCGGAGGCGGCACGGCAGGCGCGGTGCCTCGCCAGGTGATCCGCTTTTTAAATGACCCGCACAATCGCGCCCTGATACGCGGCGTGATTGCCTCGGGCAACCGAAATTTCGGCGAAGCTTTTGGCCGCGCCGGAGATGTCATCGCGCAGAAATGCAGCGTGCCTTACCTCTACAGGTTTGAACTGATGGGCACCCAAAGCGATATCGACAATGTGCGAAAAGGAGTGAGCGAATTTTGGCAACGACAACCGCAGAACGTGTGATCCACAGCGCCCCGGACTACCATGCGCTCAATGCGATGCTGAATCTGTACGATAAAGACGGCCGCATTCAGTTTGAGAAAGATGCCGAAGCCGTGAGCGCTTTTATGGCCGCCTACGTGCGCCCTAACTCACGCACCTTCGCCAATCAGGACGCGCGCCTGGACTGGCTGGTGGCAGAAGGCTATTACGACGAACGCGTTCTGGCACGCTTCAACCGTGCGTTTATTGCCGATCTCTTTGCCCACGCTCACGCCAGCCAGTTTCAGTTCAAAACGTTTCTCGGGGCCTGGAAGTTTTACACCAGCTACACCCTGAAAACGTTCGACGGCAAACAGTTCCTCGAACACTTTGAAGACCGCGTGGTGATGGTGGCGTTGACGCTGGCACAGGGCAATGAATCCCTCGCGCGTCAGCTCACTGACGAAATGCTCTCTGGCCGCTTCCAGCCTGCCACGCCAACCTTCCTCAACTGCGGCAAACAACAGCGGGGTGAATTAGTCTCCTGCTTCCTGCTGCGCATTGAAGACAATATGGAGTCGATTGGCCGCTCGGTAAATTCGGCGTTGCAGCTCTCCAAACGCGGCGGCGGCGTCGCCTTTTTGCTTTCAAACCTGCGCGAAGCGGGTGCGCCCATTAAGCGTATCGAAAACCAGTCTTCCGGGGTGATCCCGGTGATGAAGATGCTGGAAGATGCTTTCTCCTATGCGAACCAGCTTGGGGCTCGTCAGGGTGCAGGCGCGGTGTATCTGCATGCCCATCACCCGGACATCCTGCGTTTTCTGGATACCAAACGTGAAAACGCCGACGAAAAAATTCGCATCAAAACGCTGTCGCTTGGCGTGGTGATCCCGGATGTCACCTTCCGCCTGGCGAAAGAAAATGCGCAGATGGCGCTGTTTTCCCCGTATGACGTTGAGCGCCTGTACGGCAAACCGTTTGGTGATATTGCGGTGAGCGAAATATATGACCGGTTAGTCGCAGACGAACGCGTGCGAAAAACCTGGATCAACGCTCGTGATTTCTTCCAGCGGCTTGCCGAAATTCAGTTCGAATCCGGCTATCCGTACATCATGTTTGAAGATACGGTCAACCGCGCGAACCCGATTGCCGGGCGCATCAATATGAGCAACCTGTGTTCCGAAATTTTGCAGGTCAACAGCGCCTCAACCTTTGATGAGAACCTGGATTACGCCGCCACCGGACACGACATCTCCTGCAATTTAGGCTCGCTGAACATTGCTCACACGATGGATTCACCGGACTTCGGCCGCACGGTTGAAACCGCGATCCGTGGCCTGTCGGCCGTATCGGAGATGAGCCACATTCGCTCGGTACCGTCTGTTGAAGCGGGAAATGCTGCGTCACACGCTATTGGACTTGGGCAGATGAATCTTCACGGTTATCTGGCTCGTGAGGGAATTGCCTACGGCAGCGAAGAAGGGCTGGATTTCACCAACTTCTATTTTTACACCATCACCTGGCATGCGCTGCACACTTCAATGCAGATGGCGCGCGAACGGCACCAGCGTTTTGCCGGGTTTGAGCAGTCTCGTTATGCCAGCGGCGAGTATTTCCGCCAGTATCTGGAGCAGGAGTGGCAGCCGAAAACGGAACGTGTCCGCACGCTATTTGCACAAGCTGGCATCACGCTGCCCACACGCGAAATGTGGCAGCAGCTGCGGGATGACGTCATGCGTTACGGCATCTATAACCAGAATTTGCAGGCCGTACCGCCGACCGGGTCGATATCCTATATCAACCATGCGACCTCAAGTATTCACCCGATTGTCTCGAAAATTGAGATTCGCAAGGAAGGGAAAACCGGGCGCGTCTATTACCCGGCCCCGTTTATGACCAACGACAACCTGGCGCTGTATCAGGACGCCTATGAGATTGGGCCTGAAAAAATCATCGACACCTATGCCGAAGCGACAAAGCACGTCGATCAGGGCTTGTCGCTGACGCTGTTTTTCCCGGACACCGCCACCACTCGCGATATCAACAAAGCCCAGATTTACGCGTGGAAGAAAGGCATTAAGACGCTGTACTACATCCGCCTGCGCCAGCTGGCGCTCGAGGGTACAGAAATTGAAGGCTGCGTGTCGTGCGCATTGTAAGGAGAAAAGGATGAAGCGTTTATCACCGGTCAGCGCCATCAACTGGAACACCCTCCAGGACGACAAAGATCTGGAAGTCTGGAACCGCTTAACCAGCAATTTCTGGCTGCCGGAGAAAGTGCCGCTGTCGAACGATATTCCGGCCTGGCAGTCATTAAGCCCGGAGGAACAACAGCTGACGATCCGCGTCTTCACCGGGTTAACGCTGCTCGACACCATCCAGAATACGGTTGGCGCACCGGCGTTAATGCCAGATTCGCTTACGCCGCATGAAGAAGCAGTGATGTCGAACATCAGTTTTATGGAAGCTGTCCATGCGCGCTCCTATAGCTCCATTTTTTCAACACTTTGCCAGACTAAAGACGTGGATGCGGCCTACGTCTGGAGTGAAGAGAACGGGCCGTTGCAGCGCAAAGCACAGTTGATGCTGGAACACTATGCAGCAGATGCGCCGTTGAAGAAGAAAATCGCCAGCGTGTTCCTGGAATCGTTCCTCTTCTATTCCGGTTTCTGGCTGCCCATGTACTGGTCCAGTCGCGGCAAACTGACCAATACCGCAGATCTGATTCGCCTGATTATCCGCGATGAAGCCGTTCACGGTTACTACATTGGCTATAAATTCCAGAAAGGGCTGGAGCTGGTGAGCCCGAGCGAACGCGAAGCACTGAAAAATTTCGCCCTCGATCTGCTGATGGATCTCTACGACAACGAACTGGCCTATACCGAGGCGCTGTATGCGGGAACGGGCTGGGAAGACGATGTCAAAGCATTCCTGTGTTACAACGCCAATAAGGCGCTGATGAACCTTGGGTTTGAAGCGCTGTTCCCGCCAGAGATGGCAGACGTGAACCCGGCAATTCTTGCGGCGCTGTCGCCAAACGCCGATGAAAACCATGATTTCTTCTCAGGCTCGGGCTCCTCGTACGTGATGGGGAAGGCAGTCGAGACAGAAGACGAAGACTGGAGTTTTTGACGGTAATATCGGGAGGAAATATATCCATATTTTCCTCCCGGATATTTACCTCAACACCGTTAAAAGACCCGCAAATATCGCTTTCAGCACTTTGACCTAATTTCCCGCCTGATATCGCCTGAACTTTCCAGAATCCGCCCAAAATTCTCTGCATTGACAAAAAATATCGTCCAGATTTCATTTCCCCTCAGCCCTTATATCATGGGGGCATCGCGCCACCAGGGCACCAGAAAGACAGGAATCAGTGGGAAATTGAGGGTTGTCTCAGAATCTGAGTATGTTAGGGTATGGCCAGTCAATTATTTTCATCAGGTAACATATCGACATAATTAAATAATGGGAATCCGTTTATTGCATGGCAATTAAATTAGAAATTAAAAATCTTTATAAAATATTTGGCGAACATCCACAGCGCGCATTCAAATATATCGAAAAGGGTCTCAACAAAGAGCAGATCCTGGAAAAAACAGGTTTATCTCTTGGCGTTATTGACGCCAGTCTGGCCATTGAAGAAGGCGAGATTTTTGTCATCATGGGGTTATCCGGTTCCGGTAAATCCACCCTGGTACGCCTTCTCAATCGCCTGATTGAACCCACTCGCGGGCAGGTACTGATCGACGGTATCGATATCGCCAAAATATCCGACGCCGAGCTGCGTGAAGTACGCCGTAAGAAAATTGCGATGGTCTTCCAGTCCTTTGCGCTGATGCCTCATATGAACGTGCTGGACAATACGGCGTTCGGTATGGAATTAGCCGGTATTGCGCCGCAGGAACGTCAGGAAAAAGCCCTCGATGCCCTGCGTCAGGTCGGTCTGGATAATTACGCTCACGCCTGGCCGGATGAATTATCTGGCGGGATGCGCCAGCGCGTTGGCCTGGCCCGTGCATTAGCCATCAACCCTGACATCTTATTAATGGACGAAGCCTTCTCTGCGCTCGATCCCTTAATTCGTACCGAGATGCAGGATGAACTGGTGAAATTACAGGCTAAACATCAACGCACCATTGTCTTTATTTCCCACGATCTTGATGAAGCCATGCGCATCGGCGATCGCATTGCCATTATGCAAAATGGCGAAGTGGTTCAGGTCGGTACACCGGATGAAATTCTGAATAATCCGGCCAATGACTACGTGCGGACTTTCTTCCGTGGCGTGGATATTAGCCAGGTCTTTAGCGCAAAAGATATCGCCCGCCGTACGCCGAAAGGCCTGCTGCGTAAAGCGCCGGGCTTTGGCCCTCGTTCTGCCATCAAACTGCTGCAGGATGAAGACCGTGAATATGGCTATGTCATTGAACGCGGGAATAAATTTGTTGGCATTGTCTCTATCGATTCCCTGAAAGCCGCGCTGGCGGAAGGCCAGAGCATTGACGCTGCGCTGCTTGAAACACCGCTGGCGGTTGATGCTCAGACTTCACTGAGCGAAATGCTTTCTCATGTCGGTCAGGCGCCTTGTGCGGTGCCGGTGGTCGACGAGAACCAGCAGTATGTGGGCATCATTTCCAAAAGTGTGCTGCTGCAGGCTTTAGATCGAGAGGGAACAAACAATGGCTGATCAATCCAATCCGTGGGCAACCACACCGGCAGCAGACAGCGCTGCACAATCGGCTGACGCATGGGGAACGCCTGCGCCAGCGCCAACAGAGGGCAGTGGTGCTGACTGGCTGCACAGCGCACCCGCGCCACAGGCTGAACATTTCAACATTATGGACCCGTTCCATAAAACGCTGATCCCCCTCGATAACTGGGTGACCCACGGTATCGACTGGATCGTCAGCAACTTCCGTCCGGTTTTTCAGGGCATCCGTATGCCAGTGGACTACATCCTTGGCGGTTTTCAGCACCTGCTGACCGGCATGCCTGCGCCGATGGCCATTGCGCTGTTCGCGCTGATAGCCTGGCAGATTGGTGGCACGGGAATGGGCGTTGCCACGCTGATTTCACTGATTCTGATCGGGGCTATCGGAGCCTGGACACAGGCGATGATCACCCTGGCGCTGGTGCTGACCGCGCTGTTCTTCTGCGTGGTTATCGGCCTACCGCTGGGAATTTGGCTGGCGCGCAGTCCTCGGGCATCGAAGATTGTTCGCCCGCTGCTGGATGCAATGCAGACCACACCGGCGTTCGTGTATCTGGTGCCTATCGTTATGCTGTTCGGCATCGGTAACGTGCCGGGCGTGGTGGTGACGATTATCTTCGCCCTGCCACCGATAGTGCGTCTGACAATCCTTGGCATTAACCAGGTGCCGGCGGACTTGATTGAAGCTTCGCGCTCATTCGGTGCCAGCCCACGCCAGATGCTGTTCAAAGTCCAGCTCCCGCTGGCGATGCCGACCATTATGGCCGGGGTGAACCAGACGCTGATGCTGGCGCTGTCGATGGTGGTTATCGCCTCGATGATCGCCGTAGGCGGTCTGGGTCAAATGGTCCTGCGCGGTATTGGCCGTCTCGACATGGGCCTGGCGAGCGTCGGCGGTGTGGGAATTGTCATCCTGGCAATCATTCTTGACCGTCTGACACAGGCCGTCGGCCGCGATTCACGCAGCCGTGGCAACCGCCGCTGGTACACCACCGGGCCACTTGGGCTGATCCTTCGTCCTTTCACCAAATAATCCCTCGATTGCCCGGTGGCGCTACGCTTACCGGGCCTACAACTTATAAAAGGAACAACGATGCGACATCGCGTAATGTTTGCCACAGCGTTTGCCACGCTTGTCTCCACCAGCACTTTTGCCGCCGACCTGCCGGGTAAAGGCATTACCGTGCAACCGGTGCAGAGCACCATTTCTGAAGAAACCTTCCAGACGCTGCTGGTCAGCCGCGCACTGGAAAAACTTGGCTACACGGTGAACGCACCGAGCGAAGTCGATTACAACGTGGGTTACACCTCCATTGCCTCTGGCGATGCCACATTTACCGCCGTCAACTGGCAGCCATTGCATGACGACATGTACAAGGCCGCGGGCGGCGACAAGAAATTTTACCGTGAAGGCGTGTACGTAACAGGTGCAGCACAGGGTTATCTGATCGACAAAAAAACCGCCGATCAGTACCACATCACCAATATCGCCCAGCTCAAAGACCCGAAGATTGCCAAACTCTTTGACAGCAACGGCGACGGTAAAGCCGACATGATGGGTTGCTCACCGGGCTGGGGTTGTGAAGCGGTGATTAATCACCAGAACAAAGCGTTCGACCTGGCGAAAACCGTTGACGTTAGCCACGGCAACTACTCCGCAATGATGGCGGACACTATCGCCCGTTATAAAGAAGGCAAACCGGTTATCTATTACACCTGGACGCCTTACTGGGTCAGCGATGTGCTCAAGCCAGGGAAAGATGTGGTGTGGCTGCAGGTGCCGTTCTCCTCCATGCCGGGTGAGCAGAAAGACATCGACACCAAACTGCCAAACGGCGCTAACTACGGTTTCCCGGTGAACACCATGCACATTGTGGCCAACCTTGCCTGGGCTGAGAAAAACCCGGCGGCCGCGAAGCTGTTCTCGCTGATGAAACTGCCGCTGGCAGATATCAACGCCCAAAACGCCATGATGCACGAAGGTCATTCGTCAGAAGCGGATATCCAGGGCCACGTTGATGGTTGGATCAAAGGCCACCAGCAGCAGTTTGACGGCTGGGTAAAAGAAGCGCTGGCTGCGCAGAAATAATCTGTGCCAGCCCCTCTCCCTAACCCTCTCCCACGTGGCTGAGGTATCCCCACAAAAGTGAAAAGCACGATGAAGTGTGATCTACTGGTTGCGCTAACAAAACAGAAGAGACCTCATCGTGCCTTTACAGA
>NZ_JBJDNI010000019.1:0-99236 GCF_044900545.1 Scandinavium sp. NPDC088450
CGAATGAATATAGTTAATGCACTGAAATTATTAGGGAAAGAGTACAGTAATATGGTCACAGGCGAATGACCATATTACTGGGGATCCCTCAGCCCTTTGGGAGAAGGAGAAAGACATGAGTACATGACAGTTCCCTCAGCCCTTTGGGAGAAGAAGGAGAAAGACATGAGCACGTGACAGTCCCCTCTCCCTTTGGGAGAGGGTTAGGGAGAGGGGGAAATCAAGGTGCCGGGTTCACCAGCATCTGGCCAATCGAGCCACGGTCCGCCAGTTCCAGCGTCTGGCTGGCGAACTGGAACGGGAAATGTGGCCACGAAGGCTGGCCGTAGTAAACCAGTAGCTCTACTTGCCCGTCGATCCACACCGTGTCTTTCCAGCCTCTGTCTTCCGGGAAGGGCATTGCGCCGTTCACGTTACGGATCTGGAACATCACCCCTTCAATGTGGAAGGACTGCGGGCTGTCGGCTCGCAGCGTCCAGCGCTCCCAGGTGCCCTGCTGCGCGGTTACGTCGATGCGCTGTGGGTCCCACAGTTGGCCGTTGATACCCGGATCGTCACCAAGAGTGAAATCACGGCTACGAATTGGCGTCCCGGTCATGACTTCTTCCGGCAGCAGGCGCATTGGCAGGCTGTCTGTCACCAGCGGCAACAGGCCTGTTGGGCGCAGCGTCAGCACCAGAGTGGAGATCAGAATGCTCGACGGTTCGAAGAAACCGCGAATACGGTCCACGATGCTCGCCGCTTCGCCGCAGGTAATCGACACTTCATCGCCATTGGTCATGTCGATGAGGATTTCACGACGCTCGCCCGGAGCCAGTGAGAGCTGCTTGACGGAGACTGGCGCTGGCAGGAAACCCTGATCGCCAGAAATGACGTGCAGCGCACGACCGTCACTCATTTGCAGTTGATAACGGCGAGAGTTTGACGCATTCAGCAAACGCAGGCGCACCCAGCCGCGAGATACTTCGACATAAGGACTTTGCGCACCGTTCACCAGCAACGTATCGCCGACAAACCCGCCGCTACCCGGCTCGCTGTACTCCGGCGCACCAAAGTTATCCAGCCGTTTGTCCTGAATAATGACCGGGAAGTCGTCCACGCCGTAGTGATTCGGAATAGGTAAGGACTTACTCACATCATCTTCGACCAGCCACATTCCGGCCAGGCCGCTGTAAACCTGCTGCGCCATGTGGTTCGGTGTATTCGCCTGATACCAGAGTGTGGCCGCGCTTTGACGAATCGGCAGCACCGGTGCCCAGTCGGCATTCGGTGACATCATGCGCGCCGCTCCGCCAATCAACGGGCCTGGCACCTGAAGACCACGAATGGTCATCGCCACGTTTTCCGTCAGGCGGTTGCTGTAAATCAGTTTGACGTCGTCGCCGTTCCAGACACGGATGGTCGGCCCAAGATAACGGCCATTCACTCCCCAGACCGGTGCGCGCGTGCCCTGGGTGAAAGACCAGTGGGCACGTTGCAGGGTTAAAAACAGGGGTTGTCCGCGACGAGATTCCAGCAGCGGTGGAACCGGCAGCGCGGGCTGTTGCCCCGCTGCATTTGCCCTCAGCGGCACCGCACCTGCACAAAGCGCAATCCCTGATGCCTGAATAAACTGACGCCGACTGAGTGACATATTAACTCCATGAAACTGACAACTAAACAGAGGGAAACCGTTCCCAAACTGCGTTCACCACCGTAAACCGGCTCGTGAAGGCTCTTACTTTTTCTTTTTTTCCGCTTCGCGACGAGCAACTTCCTTATCGAGCTCATCGATTTTGGCACTCATTATGTCGCGGCAATGTGCCGCCAGCTCGCGAACCTGATCTTTACCCCATTGCGTACTGTCGATAGGCGGCAGCATTTCAACGATCACCAGACCGTTGTCGAGGCGGTTGAGATTAATTTTATTCGATGTATTGGAAACGCACACCGGAATGATGGGCACGCCTGCCGCGATGGCAGCGTGAAAGGCCCCCGTTTTGAACGGCAGCAGGCCGCGACCGCGGCTGCGAGTCCCTTCCGGGAACATCCAGAAAGAGATTTTGCGCTTTTTAAAAGCATTCACCACGCTGGCAATGGTGCCATGCGCTTTGGCGCGATTGTTTCGGTCAATCAGCAGGTTACCCGTCAACCAGTAAAGCTGACCAAAGAACGGGATCCACAGCAGGCTTTTCTTGCCGACCGTGACCGTTGGCGGGATCACGATATTGGCTGCCGTCACCATGTCATAGTTATTTTGATGGTTGGCGATGTAGATGGCATTACCGAAGTTTTCATATCCTTCCGGTAAGCGTTTTTCGACTTTCAGGCCGAAAACCGGCGACAGGCGACCAAACATATGACCAAACGTCGCAACATGCTTCGGATTACGTGGGCTAAACAGGCAATAGATACAGCCAAAAATGCACACCAGAATGCAGTAAATGACAACGATGATTGCGCGAAAAATCAATAGCATAGCTACCTCTAAGAACCTAACCGCTTAGAATTATATACCGGTCAGAGGATGAAACTTGCAGAACCCTTAATGGGGTATTGTTAATCGCAACGCACGAATTAACAACGGTTTTGCCGCAAATTTTACAGCCCCTTCCGGACGGAAGGGGCAATGGGGTTACTCTTCGCTGTCACCTGCGCTGGCGCGCAGCGGCGAGTCGATATCGATTTTGTCGATTTTCTGCAGACCGCGCATCAGCGTCCCGCGACGACCACGTTCGCCCGTCACCTTCTGCAGTTCTTCCGGACGCAGCTTAATCTTACGTTTGCCCACGTGAATGGTCAGCGTGCTCTGCGGTGGAATGATGTACAGGTGTGCCAGGCCGTCAGCGCCTTTCGCCGCATCGGCGGACGGAATGCCGATTATCTTGTTGCCTTTCCCTTTCGACAGCTGTGGCAAGTCACTGACCGGGAACATCAACATGCGGCCCGCCTGGGTAATCGCCAGCAGCATGTCAGACTCATCTTCAATGACCAGCGGCGGCATAACCTGTGAGTTTTCCGGCAACGTGATCAGCGCCTTGCCTGCACGATTTCGTGCCACCAGGTCGTTGAAGGTACAGACAAAACCGTAACCCGCATCAGAAGCCATCAGCAGTTTACGATCGTCATTTTCCATCAGCATGTGTTCAACCGTTGCACCCGGTGGCAGCGTCAGCTTACCGGTGAGCGGCTCACCCTGCCCGCGTGCCGATGGCAACGAGATAGGATCGATGGCGTAACTGCGCCCTGTGGTGTCGACAAACACCACCGGCTGATTGCTCTTGCCTTTCGCGGAAGCTTTCCAGCTGTCGCCCGCTTTATAGCTCAGCCCTTTGGCATCGATGTCGTGGCCTTTCGCGCTTCGCACCCAGCCCATCTGAGACAGCACGATGGTGACCGGCTCTGACGGCAGCATGTCGTGCTCGTTCATCGCCTTCGCTTCTTCGCGTTCATGCAGCGGAGAACGACGGTCGTCGCCGAAGGCTTCGGCATCAGCCTGCAGCTCTTTCTTCAGCAGGTTATTCATCTTGCGCTCGGAAGCGAGCAGCGCCTGAATCTGATCGCGTTCTTTTTCCAGATCGTTTTGCTCACCGCGGATCTTCACTTCTTCCAGTTTGGCGAGGTGACGTAATTTCAGCTCGAGGATCGCTTCAGCCTGGGTTTCGCTGATCCCAAAGCGAGACATCAGCACCGGCTTCGGCTCATCTTCCGTACGGATGATGTGGATCACTTCGTCGATGTTGAGGAACGCCACCAGCAAACCTTCGAGGATATGCAGGCGTTTGAGCACTTTTTCGAGACGGAAATTCAGGCGACGGCGCACCGTATCACGGCGGAAGGCCAGCCACTCGGTCAGGATCTCCAGCAGGTTTTTCACCGACGGACGGTTATCCAGACCGATCATGTTCATGTTGATGCGGTAGCTTTTTTCCAGATCGGTGGTGGCAAACAGGTGGTTCATCACCTGTTCCATGTCGACCCGGTTAGAGCGCGGCACGATAACCAGACGCGTCGGGTTTTCGTGATCTGATTCGTCGCGCAGGTCGTCGACCATCGGCAGCTTTTTGTTGCGCATCTGAGCGGCGATTTGCTCCAGCACTTTCGCACCCGAAACCTGGTGTGGCAGCGCGGTGATCACCACGGCTCCGTCTTCTTTCTTCCAGACCGCGCGCATACGCACGGAACCGCGACCGCTCTGGTAGATTTTGCGGATATCCGCGCGAGAAGTGATGATTTCCGCTTCCGTTGGATAATCCGGCCCCTGGACGATATCCAGCAGCTCATCCAGCGTGGTTTTCGGCTGTTCAATCAGGGTGATAGCGGCTTTGGCGACTTCACGCACGTTATGCGGCGGAATGTCTGTCGCCATACCCACGGCGATACCGGTGGTGCCGTTCAGCAGAATATTTGGCAGGCGCGCGGGCAGCATGCGCGGCTCCTGCATCGTGCCGTCAAAGTTCGGTACCCAGTCAACGGTTCCCTGACCCAGTTCGCCCAGCAGCACTTCGGCATACTTCGACAAACGGGATTCGGTATAACGCATTGCGGCGAAGGATTTCGGATCATCCGGCGCACCCCAGTTTCCCTGACCGTCGACCAGTGGGTAACGATAAGAGAACGGCTGGGCCATCAGGACCATCGCCTCATAACAGGCGCTGTCACCGTGCGGGTGATATTTACCCAGCACGTCACCGACGGTACGGGCGGATTTTTTGAATTTGGCGCTGGCGCTCAGGCCAAGCTCGGACATTGCGTAAACAATACGACGCTGAACAGGCTTCAGTCCGTCACCGATAAACGGCAGCGCACGATCCATGATGACGTACATGGAGTAGTCGAGATAAGCCTTTTCCGTAAATTCATGTAGCGCAAGGCGCTCTGCCATATCGCTCATTAATGTGTGTTCCTCAATCTTTGCGCCGCACTGGGGTACAGACGGCAAGCATCGGGCGATAATACCTTATCTCGCGTGAGGAGTCACAGGGGGGCCGCCGGAGGCCCGGCGGCTTCTGCTATTTCAGCGGCAGGTAGATGTCCGTCTGCAATTCATGCTCCGGAACATCATTGACGAAATTGAGATAATGGAAGAACGCTGGCGCGTCGCGCAGGGTCTCACCGCTGCCCGGTAGCCAGTCGCGGAACATCGCCCAGACAGTTTGCGAGAGGTTATCCAGAGAACCTGAATGGCGTCCTACTGCATAGCGGCCCCCTTCAATTTCACCGTTGATGACGCCGAAGTCATTCGTTGGAATCGCTGCAGAAACGCTGCCGCAGATATCAAAACGGAAGGCTTCCGGCGGCGTGGTGGCCGGGTCATCCCAGGCAATGCCGAAGGTTTTGCTTTCGCGAACCGGTGACAGGCCCGTGCTTTTGCGCCATTCGATGAATTTCGCCGCGCTGGCGTTCACCAAATCCGGGCTGCCGCGATGTTGCAGCATGGCGACGTTGGTTTGTGGAAAATCGACAATTTTCACGTCCATCCTTTGTGGCTCCTGTGAGGCTATTTTCGGGACGCGCTGGTGCCAGTCGAGCCAGTCCGGCTGTTGTCGAAACTGACGAGGGCTTTGACCAAACGCGGTTTTGAAGGCACGGCTGAACGATTCCGGGTTCTGAAACCCGGCATCCAGGGCAATATCAATGATTTTATCCTGCGGATTAAACGCCAGCCGCCACGAAGCGTGACGCAGGCGTAACCATTGAATATAGCGGTACAACGGCTGGCCGCTGAAGGCCAGAAACTGACGGTGAAAATGATACGGCGAACAGCACGCCATGCTGCTCAACATTTCCAGGGTCAACGGTTCATCCAGATGGCGTGCAATATAGTCACAGACCAGGGTGAAACGTTCTCGATACGCCGAGGTGATTGCTTCGTTCATCGCATCCTCCTGATGACCTACTTTGCCCGTTCGGTCGACAACAATCCTGACCGATCTTGCGCAATGCAGCCCCGAGAAGGAAGGAGCAGCGCCGCCGCGAAAACGGCGGCACGAGGATTACTTGCTGACTTTACTGATTTGCTTCACGTCGATTTCAACAGAGTTCCAGTCTTTATCGACTTCCCCCTGAATTTCTACCACGTCCTGCGGGGTGACGGTAAGGCCGTTCCAGCGCTTGTGGTCAATATCGACATTAATGGTGCCAGTGGCATCTTTAAAGGTATAGCGATCGTCGGAGGTACGCTCAACCACATTCCCGCGCAGCGTCACCCATGCGTCATCACGCAGAGATTTGGCTTTTTCAACGGTGGTCACACTGCTGTTTGGCCCAACAAAACCGCCGGACTGCGTAGCGCCCGGGCCGGAGAAACCGCCCTGAGTGTTAGCGGCAAAAACCGGGGCTGACATCAACGCCGCAATGGCGGCAACCGCAAAAATCTTTTTCATCTTTAATCTCTCCCTTGAGTGGTGTCTGGTCCTTATTAAACCGTTCAGATCTTAACAACTTCTTAAGGAGAAAAAAGATTATTTATTGCTGTACAGCGCGGCGCGGCAAGGGTTTACTGACCGCAATACGGGCGCGTAAACAGGTGAAAGAATGCGAGTTTTACTGGTAGAAGACGACAAACTCATTGGTGATGGTCTGAAAGCCGGGCTCATCAAAATGGGCTTTACGCTGGACTGGTTCACCCGCGGCGAAGAAGGAAAAGTCGCACTTTTTTCCGCGCCCTACGATGCCGTTATCCTTGATCTCACTTTACCGGGTATCGACGGGCTGGACATTCTGCGTGAATGGCGTGCGGCGGGTCGCAAAGAGCCCGTGCTGATCCTCACTGCTCGTGATGCGCTCGCCCAGCGCGTGGAAGGGCTTCGCCTTGGGGCTGATGACTACCTGTGTAAACCGTTCGCCCTGATAGAAGTGGCCGCGCGCCTGGAAGCCCTGATTCGTCGCACTCACGGCCAGGCCAGCAATGCACTGTGTCATGGGCCGGTCACGCTCAATCCTGACAGCCTGACGGCCTTCCTGAATGATGAAGCGTTATCCCTTAAACCCAAAGAGTTCGCGCTGCTGGAATTGCTGATGCGCAATGCGGGTCGCGTGCTGCCGCGCAAGCTCATCGAAGAGAAGCTGTATAACTGGGATGATGAGGTGTCCAGTAACGCGGTGGAGGTCCACGTTCACCATCTGCGTCGTAAACTCGGCAGCCATTTTATCCGCACGGTACACGGTATCGGCTACACCCTGGGTGACCAATGAGATTTTTGCATCACATGAGCCTGCGTCTGCGCCTGACGCTGCTGTTTATCCTGCTGACGCTGGTCGCCTGGAGCTGCGCCAGTTTTATCGCCTGGCAGCAGACCACCGAAAAGCTCGATAAGCTGTTTGATACCCAACAAATGCTGTTCGCCAAACGCCTGAGCGTGATGGACTTTGACGAGCTGCACGTCACCACGCCTGCGCTGCGGACCAAAAAGAAAATCAAGCACGGGCATCTGGACGATGACGCACTGGCCTTTGCGATTTATACCGCCGACGGGCGAATGGTGGTGAATGACGGCGATAATGGCCAGGACATCCCCTACCACTATCGCCGCGAAGGGTTTGACGATGGGCGGTTAAATAATGATGACGATGAATGGCGTTTTTTGTGGGTCACCACTGCTGACGGGCGCTATCGCATCGTGGTCGGCCAGGAGTGGGATTATCGACAGGAAATGGCGCTGGATATCGTGACATCGCAGCTCACGCCGTGGCTGGTCGCCCTTCCGCTGATGGTGCTGCTGCTGATTGTGCTGCTCAGCCGTGAACTGGCGCCCTTGAAAAAACTCACCCGCACATTGCGGGAACGCTCGCCAGAATCCGATTCGCCGCTGAGCTCTTCCGGCGTGCCCGGGGAAGTTCGCCCGCTGGTCGACGCCCTGAATCAGCTTTTTACTCGCTCGCACGAAATGATGATGCGCGAGCGACGTTTTACCTCCGATGCCGCCCACGAGCTTCGCAGCCCGCTCACCGCGCTGAAAGTGCAAACCGAAGTTGCCCAGCTTTCAATGGACGATCCTGAAGGACGCGAAAAAGCGCTCTCTCAGCTTCATTTCGGCATCGACAGAGCTGCACGCCTGGTGGATCAACTGCTGACCCTTTCAAGGCTGGACTCCCTGTCGCAACTGGATGACGTGGAGCAAGTCTCGCTGGCAGATTTACTACAATCCGCGGTGATGGATATTTACCATCCGGCACAGCAGGCAGGAATTGAAGTCCGCCTGAACATTGTTGACGCGCAGGTCAGCCGCACAGGCCAGCCGCTGTTGCTCAGCCTGATGGTGCGCAATCTGCTCGATAACGCCGTTCGCTACAGCCCACGTGGCAGCACAGTGGATGTCACGCTTGAGACCACTCAGTTCACGGTTCGCGACAACGGTTCGGGCATAAGCCCAGAAGCGCTGGCCCGTATTGGCGAACGTTTTTACCGCCCGCCAGGGCAAGACGAACCCGGCAGCGGCCTTGGGTTGTCTATCGTGCGGCGCATCGCCTCACTGCATCAGATGTCCGTGACGTTTGGCAATGCGCCTGAAGGCGGTTTCATCGCGCACCTTCGTTGGTAACGGGATTATTGCTCATACAGCAAAAGACTTTGTACATTTTGCGAATTTCACCGCTACGGTGTCGGCGCTACAATGGCAGACAAACTTAGTTTTCAGAGGTGTAACCATGAGCAAGATCCTGATTATCAACGGCGGTAAAAAATTCGGTCACTCCAACGGCCAGCTGAACGACACCATGACCGAGGTCGCGGACGGTTTCCTGCGCGACGCCGGGCATGAAGTCCGTGTTGTTCGCGCCGACAGTGACTATGACGTCAAAGCAGAAGTGCAGAACTTCCTGTGGGCTGATGCGGTTATCTGGCAAATGCCTGGCTGGTGGATGGGCGCGCCATGGACCGTGAAAAAATACATCGATGATGTGTTCACTGAAGGTCACGGTTCCCTGTACGCCAGCGATGGCCGCACCCGTTCTGACGAGAGCAAAAAATACGGTTCCGGTGGCCTGATTCAGGGCAAAAAATACATGCTGTCCCTGACCTGGAACGCCCCCATGGAAGCCTTCACTGAGAAAGACCAGTTCTTCCACGGCGTGGGCGTTGATGGCGTTTATCTGCCGTTCCACAAAGCCAATCAGTTCCTGGGGATGGAAGCGCTGCCAACCTTTATCGCCAATGACGTGATCAAAATGCCTGACGTGCCGCGTGATGTAGCAGAATATCGCAAGCATCTTGGCGAGATTTTTGGTTAACTGAGGGTCTGAACACAAGGAGCGCTTGAACTATGTTAACTGTGATTGCTGAAATTCGTACCCGTCCGGGCCAGCACCATCGTCAGGCTGTACTGGATGAGTTCGCAAAAATTATCCCTACCGTTTTGCAGGAAGAAGGGTGCCATGGCTATGCGCCAATGGTCGATCACGCCGCGGGCGTGAGTTTCCAGACCACCGCCCCGGACTCCATCGTGATGGTGGAACTGTGGGAAACCGTGGCCCATCTGGAAGCCCACCTGCAAACCGCGCACATGAAAGCGTGGAGTGAAGCGGTGAAAGCCAACGTTCTGGAAAGCCACATTCGCATTCTGGAACAAGGCGTTTAATTCCCCTTCTCAATAACCCGGTGACACTTTGTTTACCGGGTTTATTCAACTCTTAAAGCCGGAGACGCCTCGTTCGCGTTATCCGGCTTTTTGTTGGGTGGTGATAACTGGAATGGGGTACGGAGTGGTGTGTTAGGGATGGGTTTGGGGCAGGAGCGGACGTTGGTTCAGCGATGTTTTTCCATCCAAGGATTCTGGCGCTCAATCCCTTAACGTACTTTGATAACCTCCAGCACCCTATATTCAACAACGTACTGACAGATCTTTTTGAGGTGAGAAAACCACGAACGCCCCACAGATTGCAGATATAATGATTTCGAATACCCCCTCTGAGTAGTTTAAATTCGCCCTCGGGACAACCTTAACTGATAAAGTCATACACAGAACTTCGAATCTCCTTAACTTTGTGTTAAATTTCAATAATATTTATAATTGGAGGTCATTATGAAGATTGATTATGACGTAAGTCTTTACAGAGAAATCGCAAATTTCAGTGTAAATAAAGTAGTTCAAGTATCTAATAGCAAAGGTAGAAAAAGCACTATTCACATCACAAATATAACGCAACTTTCGTGGCAAAGTTTGCAATTACTAGTATCCAGTGGTTCAGATAGATTTAGTAAAATGGTATTTCTCTACCGAGAGTATTCCCAGCAGGGACAGATTTCGGAGTCAGTTATTAGAGGCAAACCTCTTTCTTCGAATGAAACCAAAGAAATCAGCGAGTACATAAAAATTTATCGAGAACATAGTTTCACGAAACACCACGAAGTTAACGATTTTATAACCAAAAACAGATTGTGGGATAATTTCAAAACTATTCGCTCGTTAAACAATCATGGTAAATTTAAAGAAATTGAAGGTATTCAGCCGCCATATTTTGAGATTGTTTGTAATATTCTTAAAATTTCTGGAGATAAAGGCTTACCACTTGATAGCTATCAAAAGTATTAAAGCAAGTAATGAGTCTGATGCAGGCCATACTAAAACACATAATCACCCTAGAATTGTGACACCAAAGCACTTTGAAAAAATAAATATCACCTTAAGGATTTAGTCATATAATGAAAACCAAAAAAGAAAATAAATATAATAAAAAAAATGATTACTTTCATAATGAAAAGCCAATTCATCGAAAATCATATTGCGCCTTTTTGGATGTTCTTGGATTTTCAGCGAAAACAAGTGCCAGTTATATAAATGGCACCGAAGATACTTTATTAGCTGAATTTCACCATATCCTCACCGAAAGTCTTTCCTCGCTTGAGGAAGATACCGATGAGTCAATGCTTTACTTTAAATCATTTACAGACAACGTGGTACTTGCGCATCCTGATTTTAGCAGTGAAATGGAATCAGAATTTGGACTCATTCTCTTTCCGATCCGAGAATATCAGTTCAAAATGGCGCTTAATGGATTTTTTATTCGTGGTGGGCTTGCAGTCGGACAGCTATTCATGGATAAAAATAGTGTCTATGGTGCCGCATTGCTGGAGTCATATCGCCTGGAAAGTAACGTGGCTGTTAACCCTATTGTCGTGTTGTGCGATGACACCATGAAGATGGTAGACGAGCATCTCAAATACTACGCTAAAGGTGCGGCTCCACAACTGAGAGATGTGCTGAAAGGACCGGATGGTCGTTATTTTATAAATTATCTCGTGGAGTGTATTATTGATGGTATACATGAGCAACATCTAGATACGAATTCTTTAATCCTTCACAAACAGCAGATTGAAAAAGCATTAAAGGCTTATGCTGCTATTCCAACCGTTTTTTCTAAATTTGCCTGGCTCGCTTCATATCACAATTACTTTTGCGACATGATTTCCAAACATCCAGAATATGACGACACTATGAAAGTATCTTCAAACCTTTCTAAATTCCAGTTTAAAATTATTCAAGAATAACCCAACCAGCACACCGGAAAAACATCAAATTATGGTTTAACGTCTGGTATGAAACTATATATATTGATGTGGCTCTATCAGTCAATTATTCAATAGAATATTAATTTATTAGTGTGGGCGTCTTTCTTAAAAGCACGCCCTCCCCCGTAAGATGCATAGTGGACGGACCAACTTCACACGGATCGACACACAGCAATGCTTGATATACCCTTTGACGGTTGGAATGCCAACTTCCGCTCCTCGCTCAAAGCAGACCAAAACCATTGATTAAAATGATGTAACCAACCCAGCACGATTTCATTCCCAAACGAGATCTTCCTTCCGGAAATACCCCTTGTTGCTGCCTGGTTATCGCAGTATTCTCCCCTTCGCACCTGCCAAATCAGGTGTCGGGCTTGACCTCCTGAGAAACCTTAGTGACGACACAATGGCGCGTCTGCGCCTTTTTTGTGTCGTGCGCACGGCTGCACTACAATGGTGGGCCGGGTGGGGGCGTCGCAAGACGCGCCGGTGTCACTAAGGCCGGTAAGGTCAACCCCGCCCGGTCCGCCACCCGTGAGATTGACCTCTCCGCTGGCGGCACACTTGTCACTTAGTGGAGGTTGCCCTTATGGCATTAACCCTCGAAACAAACGCCGATGTACTTACTCTTCCCTTTAGCGCCGCAACTGACTTTACCGATCTGGCAGACTACTGCGACCGCTTTGCTGAAATTCTGATTGAATGCGACGACACTACGCAAAATCTGGCGCTGTTAGGCAGGCTCAGTGCGTGCCTGGCCCTGCTTCGTCCAACTTTAGGCGAGCCAATTCCTCAGCATTTAATCAAACGCTTTACCGTAGAAGAGCTTCTCGATGAACCGCAACGATTCGAGCCAGATGCGGAAGTGTTGTGCAATTACTGCCAGACGTTGGCGCAGTTGCTGTGTGGACACTCGCTGCCGCCGGAAAATGCAAAAGTGCTGAAAGGCTTGTTGTGTGAACTGGTGTGGATGTTTGCCGGGGATTTGAAAGCGCCGCGTTGGGCAGGAAGTGCAGTTTCACACTGAAAGGAATTGCCCGGTGGCGCTGGCGCTTACCGGGCTTTTTTATCGAGGGGATTACTTCTTCTGATTCAGCATCGCTTTTAAATCAGCGAAGGGATTATAGGTGGCTTCGCCGACGTCTTTTTGTGCGTCTTCCCCTGCGACAACCGTGGTGCCGTACTGGTCCGCTTCGGTGTATTTCGAGTGTTCGTGGTCGTGACAATACAGGCACAACAATTCCCAGTTACTGCCGTCTTCGGGGTTGTTGGTGTGGTCATGGTCAATGTGGTGAACCGTTAATTCACGCAGGTTCGAATACACAAATTCACGCGAGCAGCGTCCGCAGACCCACGGATAAATTTTCAGTGCTTTCTCGCGGTAACCGCTTTCCAGCCGGGTGTAGTTTTTAGGGATCAAAGCCATTGGAGTGTACCTGCGCTAAAAGCGACATTTTACGATAATGCCCCCACTTTACCCAAAATAAAGCAGGAGGAAAACGATAGTCTGTAAGCATCACGGCAATCCGCACCATTCTCTTTTGGTATTACTTATTTAACCCGGATGTCGGGGAGTAAAACGTACCGATAATTCCGAATTCTGCCTGACGGCCTGAAAGGGCGTGCCGCACTGTCTATGCTTTATATTCCCAAATAAAGGAGGCCGGTATGTCATCAGGACACAATGAATCGCAATCTTATCCGCGTCCACCGTTTGTGGAGCAGCCACAACCTACTCCAGGCCTGGCATCAGAGATGAAGCCGCGGCCCGATCACGGTGAGAAAAGCTACAAAGGATCGGGCAAGCTCGTCGGTAAAAAGGCCCTCATTACCGGAGGCGATTCAGGCATTGGCCGAGCCGTTGCCATAGCTTACGCCCGGGAAGGGGCTGATGTGGTCATCGGTTATTTGCCGGAAGAAGAAACGGATGCGGCGGAAGTTATTGCCCTGATTCAGGCCGAAGGGCGTATAGCCGTCGCCATTGCTGGCGATATTCGGGTGGAGTCGTTTTGTGAAACGCTGGTAGAGCGCGCGGCCTCGGAGCTGGGCGGCCTGGATATTCTGGTCAATAACGCTGGCAGACAGCAGTTCTGCGAATCGATCGAGGATTTGACGACGGCGGCCTTTGACGCGACCTTCAAAACAAACGTCTATGCGCCGTTCTGGATCACACGCGCTGCCCTGCGCCACCTGAAAGAAGGGGCGGTGATTATTAACACCTCATCGGTTCAGGCTTTTAAGCCTAGCGAAATTCTACTGGATTACGCGCAGACCAAAGCGTGCAATGTGGCTTTTACAAAGTCTCTGGCAAAGCAACTTGGGCCCAGGGGCATTCGGGTCAATGCGGTTGCACCAGGCCCCTATTGGACGCCGCTGCAGTCCAGTGGGGGACAGCCTCAGGAAAAGGTACAGCAGTTTGGGGAAGACACCCCGCTGGGACGCCCGGGTCAGCCCGTCGAAATCGCCCCGCTCTATGTTCTGCTGGCATCCGATGAGTGCTCATACGCGTCAGGCCAGGTGTGGTGCTCTGATGGCGGGACTGGCGTCGCCTGACGGCTAACACGGTTACACTGCTCGTCATCCGAATTGCCCGTTCGGATAAAGGTCATTTCATATCCGTTGTCTCAATGACAACGGATTTTTATGCTCTGAGTCCAGAATGGATAATTGCAAGCCTATTACTTAGTTAAAATCAGGGCTTTTTTAAGGTTGAGAAGTCACACAACTTTTATTTTTCTTTGCGTCCCTAAAATAGGAATGCCACGCTCACGCAATCAACAATGAATTTATATTGAAAGCAACCCGCCCCTGTTACTTACAAAAAATTACAATATCCAGCCATATTTTCGTTACTGTTCATGGTTAATGAAAGAATATGAACTATTATGAGATCATGTAGTTATGCTTTATATTTCAAGATCAACCTATTCATTATTTCTTCACCATCCTAACATCAATTTTTGACCATATAGTGTTTCCTGTTATTTCAATAAGTTCCCTCTGAACGCATTGCAAACATCTGCGTCAGGACGCCAGACACATTAAAGGAAAACAGAAATGACTACTCTCTACGATCAACCTGTCGTTCATCATCGAGATCCCGATTTGCCCCTCCCCCTACCGACGGGGAACAACCCCAGCGCCGTCTCATGGGGAGCTATATTGGCCGGCGCAGCGGCGGCAGCCTCATTGGCGCTGATCCTCCTCATGCTGGGTGCCGGATTAGGCCTGACGTCGGTTTCTCCCTGGGAGAATCATGGCCTGGACGCTGGCACCGTAGGGATAGCGGCAATCGCCTGGCTAACGTTTACCCAAATCGTGGCCTCCGGAATGGGGGGGTATTTAGCCGGGCGGCTGCGCACCAAATGGGTGGATACGCACGTGGATGAAGTCTACTTCCGTGATACCGCACACGGTTTTCTGACCTGGGCCGTCGCGCTGCTTGTCTCGGCAGTGTTGTTGTCCGCAACGGTAAGCTCCCTCGTTGGCGGAAGTGCAAAAGTAGTGGGATCCGTAGCAGGCGGTGCCGCTGCAGCCTCCTTGACCGGCGCAGCGAGTATGGCAGGTCATTCGGCCAATGTGTCCGGGACCTCGATGCAATATTTCATTCAGTCGTTATTTAGATCAAGTCCCTCTGCCACCAACACTACGCCCGCCGCAACAGATTCACCGGCGGTTGGCCAGCCTGCACCTCATCAGCCAGTGACGCCAGCCCAGATGGGTGAAGTCACCGGTATTTTTGCCAATAGCATCAGCACCGGTTCGCTGCCTCCTGAAGACCTTCAGTATGTGGCTCAGCTCATTTCTCAAACAACGGGGATCGATCCAAAAGAAGCTGAACAGCGGGTTCAGGCCAATTACGACAAGGCTCAGGCGAAACTGAAAGAGGCGAAGCTGAAAGCCCAGCAGGCAGCAGATAAGGCACGAAAAGCCACCAGCTACGTCACCCTCTGGACCTTTATCTCACTGCTGATTGGTGCTTTCGTTGCCAGCTTAAGTGCGACCTTTGGCGGTCGTCAACGCGACTTATAATGTTTGATTACGAAGGAGGTTATTATGCGCTCATTACTGCTTTTCTTTTTAGGTGTACCCATTCCGATCATTATTCTGATTGCCTTGTTTGTCCATTGACCGGTATCAAAGGCATTACGCTTTAAAATAAATCCCTACCCTTACTTAACCTGAATGCCAGGAAAGGCATTCAGGATTTTTGTCACCCCTTACCCCCCCATTCCACGTGTGGAAACGAGAAGATGAAACCCTTCTTTAGATATCAAAATGCCGTTCGGACAAAACGGCAACCTTAAGGCTATCAAGGAAGAAATGCAGGACCTAACGCCGGGACGTTATCATCCGGGAGTCAAGAGGTCTGGTACAGCGCATTCTGTTGGGTAAGACGTTCAAGCATCTGCAAAGAGTGAAAAGCAAGTCAGGTACCCGCCAGAGGCTGAGGATTGTTGAAGATTCTGATTCGTTCTCCCCGTCACATAATTTATCGATTTTTCTCTACACTTATATCAGACTGACTGAAAGGAGATCGTTATGAAATTATGGCATGCGGTTACAGGACTTACCGTTGTGTTAACGCTTGTTGCCTGCAAATCCCCTACGCCACCAAAAGGCGTAAAGCCCGTAGACAATTTTGAAGCCGATAATTATCTGGGGAAATGGTATGAAATCGCTCGCCTCGATTATTATTTTGAACGAGGGCTCGATAATGTTACGGCTGACTACGCATTAAATAAAGATGGTACCCTCCGGGTTGTGAATCGGGGATATGACCCGGAAAAAATGAAGTGGAAAGAAAGCGAAGGGAAAGCCGTATTTGTCGAGGCAAAAAACGTCGCCGCGCTCAAAGTCTCTTTCTTTGGCCCATTTTACGCTGGATATAATGTGATCGCGATCGACCCCGATTACAAATATGCACTGGTCAGTGGTCAGAATCGGGATTATCTTTGGATATTATCACGAACGCCAGATATTCCAACCAGTGTAAAAATAAAATACCTTGAGATTGCCAAAGAATACGGTTTCCCAATAAACAAGCTCATTTGGGTAAAACACGATCGTCACAACTAACTGTTTATAAAGGCCTGCATTTTGCAGGCCTTTTATTATTACCATTTATACTTATTGCTGTCTTCCCAGTCTTTCATCTCTTTTTCAGCCTGGTCTTTTGCGTAGCCGTAACGCTCCTGAATACGCCCAGCCAGCTGCTCTCGCTTACCTTCGATGACATCCAGATCGTCATCCGTCAGCTTGCCCCATTTTTCTTTCACTTTTCCTTTGAATTGTTTCCAGTTTCCACTAATGCGATCTTCGTTCATCACTTTCTCCAAAGTTAAGTCTGTACGGGTTTGCTTAACAACCAGATAAATATAGTAGAGATAATCGATTTTCCATTTTAACGCTGGTTAATTTTGGGGTGCATGACGCTTAAAAATGAATTTTTAGGATTCTTCTATAACGGATTGTGGTTTTTCGGAGCGGTAATTTTACGCTGTCTTTTATTATGGTTACTTATGGCAATAATTTCATCGCGGTTCTTTCATTACGAATTCTGTAAGTGAACTAAGCTGAAGCTGTAGCACACCAATAAGAAACCCTGAGGAGCCTTTGATGAGCAATAATACCGATAAGCACACGACCAACGACGCTGGGATACCGGTTGCCAGTGATGAGCACTCTCTCACCGTCGGAGCCGATGGTCCTATTTTGCTTCATGATCATTATCTTATTGAGCAAATGGCGGCCTTCAACCGGGAGCGCATTCCTGAACGCCAACCTCATGCTAAAGGCAGCGGCGCTTTTGGGCATTTTGAAGTGACGGATGATGTCAGTCAGTACACCCGAGCCAGTGTATTCCAGCCAGGTGAAAAAACGGAGGTGGTGGTTCGCTTCTCAACCGTGGCGGGAGAGCGTGGCAGCCCTGATACCTGGCGCGACCCACGCGGATTCGCTATTAAGTTTTACACCAAAGAAGGCAACTTTGATTTGGTAGGAAACAACACGCCGGTATTCTTTGTCAGGGACCCTATGAAATTTCAACATTTCATCCGTTCGCAAAAGCGTCGCGCCGATAACAATCTTCGCGACCATGACATGCAGTGGGATTTCTGGACATTATCGCCGGAGTCAGCGCATCAGGTTACCTACCTGATGGGTGACAGGGGGATCCCCAAAAGCTGGCGTCATATGAACGGCTACTCCAGCCACACCTATATGTGGGTTAACGCCGAGGGAGAAAAGTTCTGGGTAAAATACCATTTTGAGTCCGATCAGGGCGTTGATTTCCTTACGCAGGATGAAGCTGACAAGCTGGCCGGACAGGATGGCGACTATCACGTTCGCGACTTGTTCAACGCCATCAAACAAGGGGATTTCCCAAGCTGGACCCTGTACATGCAGATCATGCCAATGGCGGAGGCAGAACACTACCGCTTCAATCCCTTCGACTTAACCAAGGTTTGGCCTCATGGAGATTACCCTTTGATTAAAGTGGGCAAACTCACGCTCGACCGCAATCCCACAGACAATCACGCGCAAATTGAACAGGCCGCCTTTGAGCCTAACAACCTCGTACCCGGCACCGGTCTGAGCCCTGACAAAATGCTGATTGGTCGTATTTTTGCCTACGCAGATGCTCACCGGGCGCGTCTGGGCGTGAACTACAAGCAGATCCCGGTGAATGCCCCTCATTCCCCGGTCAACAGCTACAGCAAAGATGGCGCTATGCGCATCACACCTGTCAGCGACCCGGTATATGCGCCTAATTCGAAAGGTGGGCCGTCGGCCGAAGGCAACACGCTGCCGGTCGATTCAACCTGGCCTGTACAGGGAGAAATGGTTCGCGCCGCCTACACGCTTCGTAAGGATGATGATGACTTTGGGCAGGCAAATGCGCTGGTCAATAAGGTCATGGACGAGGCTGCACGTGAAAGGCTTGTCGATAATGTTGCCGGACACCTGCTCGATGGCGTTGAGGAGCCGGTTCTCTCACGAGCATTCGACTACTGGACACAGATCGATGCCAGTATTGGGGCCCGCATTAAACAAAAAGTGATGAGCAAAAAAGCCACATCCTGATGCTTCTGAAAAGCGCCTTCGGGCGCTTTTCACATTTGAACCGGATCAGGCTTCCAGATCCGCCATATCGCCTTTTTCCTGCAGCCAGTTACGGCGGTCTTCAGAACGCTTTTTAGCCAGCAGCATGTCCATCACCGCGTCCGTCTGCTGATCGGCATCATCATCGATGAACAGCTGAACCAGACGGCGGGTATTCGGATCGAGCGTGGTTTCACGCAGCTGCAGCGGGTTCATTTCACCCAGGCCTTTAAAGCGCTGCACGTTCGGCTTGCCTTTCTTACGCTTGAGCTGATCCAGCACGCCTTCTTTTTCCTGCTCGTCGAGCGCGTAATAGACCTCTTTGCCGAGATCGATACGGTACAGCGGCGGCATGGCAACGTAGACGTGTCCGGCTTTGACCACATGACGGAAATGTTTGACGAACAGGGCGCACAGCAGCGTGGCGATGTGCAGACCATCGGAGTCCGCATCCGCGAGGATGCAGATCTTGCCGTAACGGAGCTGGCTCAGATCGTCGCTGTCCGGATCGATGCCGATCGCCACAGAGATATCGTGCACTTCCTGCGAGGCCAGCACTTCGTCAGATGACACTTCCCAGGTGTTGAGGATCTTACCTTTCAGCGGCATGATCGCCTGATATTCACGATCGCGCGCCTGTTTCGCGGAGCCGCCCGCCGAGTCCCCTTCCACGAGGAAAAGTTCGGTGCGGTTCAGATCCTGCGCGGTGCAATCTGCCAGCTTGCCAGGCAGTGCCGGGCCACTGGTCAGTTTCTTACGCACCACTTTTTTGGCGGCGCGTAAACGACGCTGAGCGCTGGAAATGGCCATTTCGGCCAGCATTTCTGCGGCCTGCACGTTCTGGTTCAGCCACAGGCTGAAGGCATCTTTCACTACGCCAGAAACAAAGGCCGCGCACTGACGCGAAGAAAGACGTTCTTTGGTCTGACCCGCGAACTGCGGATCCTGCATTTTCACCGACAGCACGTAGGCACAGCGATCCCAGATATCTTCCGCCGACAGCTTCACGCCGCGCGGCAGAATATTGCGGTATTCGCAGAACTCACGCATCGCATCAAGCAGACCCTGACGCAGGCCGTTCACGTGCGTGCCGCCCTGCATGGTTGGGATCAGGTTGACGTAGCTTTCAGTCAGCAGTTCGCCCCCTTCCGGCAGCCACAGCAGCGCCCAGTCAACCGCTTCGGTGTCGCCAGCAAAGCTGCCGACGAACGGTTTTTCTGGCAGCAGCGGCAGGCCGTTGACGGCTTCGCACAGATAGTCATTCAGACCGTCCGCGTAGCACCAGCTTTGCTCGCTGTTATTGACCTTGTCTTTAAAGACAATTTCTACGCCCGGGCACAGAACAGCTTTGGCTTTCAGCAGGTGTGTCAGACGTGAAACGGAGAAGCGCGGGCTGTCGAAGAAGCTTTCATCCGGCCAGAAGTGAACGCTGGTTCCGGTGTTACGTTTTCCGACGGTGCCGGTGACGTGTAAATCTTCCACCTTGTCGCCGTTTTCGAACGCCATGGTGTAAATCTGGCCGTCGCGACGCACGTTGACTTCCACGCGTTTTGACAGGGCGTTAACCACCGATATCCCTACGCCGTGCAAGCCGCCGGAGAACTGGTAGTTTTTGTTGGAGAATTTACCGCCCGCATGCAGCCGACAGAGGATAAGCTCGATGGCCGGGACGCCCTCTTCCGGGTGAATGTCCACAGGCATGCCGCGACCGTCGTCGATAACTTCCAGCGACTGATCAGCATGTAAGATAACTTCCACGCGTTTAGCATGGCCTGCCAGTGCCTCATCCACACTGTTATCAATCACTTCCTGACCTAAGTGGTTAGGACGTGTGGTATCGGTGTACATCCCCGGGCGGCGGCGAACTGGCTCTAGCCCGGTGAGTACCTCAATGGCATCAGCATTATAAGAAGATTGGGTCATGGTATGTTCACGAATTGTACGGGCCGTTTAACGCAGCCCTAAGAAATCGATAATCTGTGTGAAATGATCTTCAAAGCCGATAAATGCGTGATTACCGCCTTCCTCGACCGTCTGGCGGCAGGAGGCGAAGTAGTCCACAGCCTGGCGGTAATCAAGCACTTCATCACCCGTCTGTTGCAATAACCAGATAAGATCCGGCGCTTCGAGCGGGTCGATTTGCATCACTTTCAGATCGTAAATATGGCGTGACTCTAGCACATATTGCTGCCCGGTGTAGGGATTCTCGTTATGCCCAAGGTAGCCTGTCAGCAACTCAAATGGACGCACCGCAGGGTTGACGACCACGGCTGGCAGCATAAAGCATTGTGACAACCAGGTGGCGTAGTAGCCGCCCAGCGATGACCCCACAATCCCCAGCGGTTCGCCGCCGTGTTGCAGGACCAGTTTCTCCAGCAGCTCTGCCGCTTCCGCCGGAAATGCCGGGAGCTGTGGAATGACCATCTCGATGTCGGGATGGTGTTCCGCCAGCCACGTTTTCATGGTCGTAGCCTTGGCAGAACGCGGTGAGCTGTTAAAGCCGTGGAGATAAAGAAGCGTAGACATCAGTATCCTTCTGAAGCGGTATCCGGGCGGAACTGCGAGCCATCGAGGCGACAGACCTCGGTGGTCAACGTGCCATCGGCATGCAGTTCCAGCCAGCGCCAACCCGGCGCAATAGTATCAAGCGTAAAGTTCGCACAGTGGGGTTTGAACTGAACACAGGTAGACGGGGTAGCCATCATGCGTCGCCCATTCCAGTCGATATCCATCTCCTGATGAATATGACCGCAAAGCAGGTTTTTCACTCGCGGGAAACGCATTAGCACACGATCCAGCGCCCCGGCATTACGCAAGCTGTGTTGATCCAGCCAGCTGCATCCTGCCGGATGAGGATGATGGTGCAACAGTAAAAGCGTGTTGCGTTCCGGGGATTGTGTCAGCCGTTGCTCCAGCCAGTCGAGCTGAAATTCGCTTAGCTCGCCGTGAGGGACACCAAACACCTGGCTGTCGAGCATCAGAATTTGCCAGTGCTCACCGGCAATAACCCTTTTCGCTGGCGAAATGCCTGCATCCTGCAATGCGCTGTACATCGCAGGCTGAAAATCGTGGTTGCCGGGCAACCAGACGCAGGGCGCAGCGAAGCCCGCGATGCCTTCAGCAAAATGCTGATAAGCCGCGGACGAATGATCCTGTGCTAAATCCCCTGTGGCGACAACGAGATCGCACTCACGTTGCGAGGCGCGGATGGCCGCCAGAACCGCCTGATAGCTTTCCCAGGTGTTCACCCCTAACAACGTTTCATGTTTTTCAGCAAACAGGTGAGTATCAGTAATTTGTAAGACTCTGACCCCGGCCCCACCAGCCAGAGAGAGATTTAACAGGCTTTCCAAATGGTGTCCTTAGGTTTCACGACGCTAACAAACCGGAATCGCCATCGCTCCATGTGCTAAACAGTACCTCAGCCAGTCGGCTAAAAACTGGTTAATTTGATGCTTTTCGTCGCGTTGATGCAACTTTTTATTCGGGTAATCATACCGTGCTTTGAAGCGAAAGATCTGCTGACTCGAACACACTTCAGCGACCATCGCATCGTGGTAAAGCCGCACCGACATTGACGGCAGGCTCCAGTAGCTGATGGCCGGAACCGTTTGCTCAATGTCCACCAGGGTAGTGTAGCGGGTCGATTCGCTTATCGTTAACCGGTATTGTGCGTTGGCCACCTGATAGCTCACTGTTTCGCCGGGTGCGTCAGTGCGAGGCAACAGGCGGCGTAGCTGCGCGAAATTGGTTTCGCACAGGCGCATCATTTCAGGGAAGTCAGGTGTATAGCGCTTCATTTTGTCCACTCGTTTCGTAATGCCTGATAATGCAATTGCAGCCATTGCAGGGCGATGACAGAGGCTGCGTTATCGATTTTCCCCTCTTCTACCCATTGATAAGCCTGTTCCCTGCTTACCACGTGAACCCGAATGTCTTCGAGTTCTTCAGCCAGACCGTGAATACCGTGTGCGGTCGTGGCGTCCACTTCACCTACCAGAATGGTTAAGCGCTCGCTGGTGCCTCCCGGGCTTGCCAGGTAGCTCAGCATATTTTTGACTCGCCCGACTTGCAGCCCGGCCTCTTCAACGGCTTCCCGGCGAGCCACATCTTCCGGGCTTTCGCCCTCTTCTATCATCCCGGCGACCATTTCCAGCAACCATGGGCTTTCGCTTGAGTCATACGCCGCGATGCGAATCTGTTCGACCAGCACCACTTCATCACGCACTGGGTCAAAGGGTAGCAAGACAGCGGCGTGCCCGCGCTCAAAAATTTCACGACGCACTTCACCACTCATTTCGCCGTTAAACAATCGGTGACGAAAACGGTACAGATCTATCGAAAAAAAACCGCTATAAAGCGTTTCACGTGCAATAATTTCTACATCATTTTTGGCGTAGGTTACGCCAGACGAGTGCTTGCTGGTCATCATCGTTTTCCTGATGTTTAAGTGATGAAATTAGGGATTTCGGGTCAGTTTGACTACTGTTTTAATAATGCTGTGGTAGATTGGTGCAAATTAACGCCAGATGGCACGTTACGCCAACTTTTTACGCGGTCGGACTCTGGTACAATCGACGAATCTTTTTGAATTAGATCAGCGCTAAATGCTTCACAACAAGGAATGCAAATGAAGAAATTGCTCCCCATCCTTATCGGCTTGAGCCTCGCAGGGTTCAGTGCTGTGAGCCAGGCGGAAAACCTGTTACAGGTTTATCAGCAGGCACGTTTGAGTAACCCGGACCTGCGTAAGTCCGCCGCCGATCGTGATGCTGCATTCGAGAAAATTAACGAAGCACGCAGTCCATTACTGCCGCAGCTCGGCTTAGGTGCAGATTACACCTACACAAACGGTTATAAAGATAGCAACGGTATCAATTCCAACGCAACCAGCGCCGCGCTGACCTTAACGCAGACCATCTTCGATATGTCGAAATGGCGCGCCCTGACGCTGCAGGAAAAAACTGCAGGCATCCAGGATGTCAGCTATCAGACCGATCAGCAGACGCTGATCCTGAATACCGCCACCGCGTACTTCAACGTGCTGAATGCCATTGACTCGCTGTCCTTCACCGAAGCGCAGAAACAGGCTGTTTACCGTCAGTTGGATCAAACCACTCAGCGCTTTAACGTAGGCCTGGTGGCTATCACTGACGTACAGAACGCCCGTTCACAGTACGACACCGTGCTGGCGAATGAAGTCACTGCCCGTAACAACCTCGATAACGCGGTTGAGCAACTGCGTCAGATTACCGGCAACTTCTATCCGCAACTGGCTTCGCTGAATGTCGGCACCTTTAAAACGGACAAACCGCAAGCGGTAAACTCACTGCTGAAAGAAGCCGAAAATCGCAACCTGGCATTGTTGCAGGCACGTCTGAGCCAGGATCTGGCGCGTGAGCAGATTCGTTATGCAGAAACCGGCCACATGCCTACCGTCGGCCTGACAGCCTCTACTGGCGTCACTGACACCAAGTATGACGGCAGCAACGCCACCAGCAGCCAGTATACTGACCGTAACATCGGACAGAATCAGATTGGCCTGAACTTCAGCCTGCCACTGTACAGCGGTGGCTCCGTCACCTCTCAGGTGAAACAAGCTCAGTACAACTTTGTTGGCGCCAGCGAACAGCTGGAAAGTGCGCACCGTAGCGTCGTTCAGACCGTGCGTTCTTCCTTTAATAACATCAACGCCTCCATCAGCAGCATCAACGCTTATAAACAAGCGGTGGTTTCTGCACAAAGCTCTTTGGATGCGTCTGAAGCCGGTTACCAGGTGGGTACCCGTACTATCGTTGATGTGTTAGATGCCACCTCAACGCTGTATCAGGCAAAACAGAGTCTGTCTAACGCTCGCTATAGCTATCTGATCAACCAGCTGAACATCAAATCAGCGCTCGGTACGCTGAACGAGAACGATCTGATGGCGCTCAACGGTGCGCTCGGAAAAGAAGTGCCGACCTCACCAGAAACTGTCGCGCCGGAAAACGCGCAACAGGACGCAAGTGCTGATGGCTACAACGGCAATGACGCGAGTATGGCCCCAGCGGCACAGCCTGCGTCTGCACGTACAACTTCCAGCACCAGCAGCAAAGGCTCCAACCCGTTCAAAAATTGATTCGGGCTTATCCGGCGGCGCTGTCCGCCGGATATCACTTCCTGCTCCGTTGGCGATAACGTTGTAAACGTAAGGCAACGTAAAGATCTCCCCCTGCTGGCTCGCATCGCTTCAATTTCAACCACTCATCCACTATTCTGGGCACTACCACTGGGTCCAGGATGAAAAACAATGAAACGGACAAAATCCATTAATCACGCTTCGTTCCGCAAGAACTGGGGCGCACGCCATTTGACGCCAGTTGCGCTGGCTGTTACCGCCGTTTTTATGCTCTCGGGCTGTGAAAAAACGGATGAAACGGTGTCGATGTATCAAAACGCCGACGACTGCTCCAGCGCAAACCCAGGCAAAAGTGCGGAATGTACTGCCTCCTACAATAACGCGCTGAAAGAAGCCGAGCGCACCGCGCCAAAATATGCCAGCCGTGAAGACTGCGTCGCCGAATTTGGTGAAGGCCAGTGTCAGCAGGCACCGGCTCAGGCAGGCATGGCCCCTGAAAACCAGGCACAAGCGCAAAGCGGTGGCGGCAGCTTCTGGATGCCGCTGATGGCAGGCTACATGATGGGCCGCATGATGAGCGGCGGAATGCAGCAACAGCCGCTGTTCAGCTCGAAAAACCCGGCAAGCCCGGCTTACGGCCAGTACACCGATGCCAGCGGTAAAGGATATGGCGCAGCCCAGCCAGGCCGTACCATGAACGTGCCGAAAACCGCGATGGCCCCTAAACCTGCTACCACCAGCACCGTCACCCGTGGTGGTTTTGGTGAGTCGGTTGCGAAGCAATCCACCATGCAGCGTAGCGCTTCTGGTACGTCTTCTCGCTCCATGGGCGGCTAACAACCATGGAAAGAGTCAGCATTGTTGAGCGCCCTGACTGGCGCGAAAAAGCCACAGAGTATGGCTTCAACTTCCACACCATGTACGGCGAACCGTACTGGTGTGAAGATGCCTACTACCAGCTCACGCTCGCTCAGGTCGATAAGCTCGAAGAAGTTACAGCGGAGCTGCATCAGATGTGCCTCAAAGTGGTGGAGCGTGTGGTCGCCAGCGATGAGCTGATGGCCAAATTCCGCATTCCAAAGCACACATGGGGTTTTGTACGTCAGTCATGGGCTAGTCGTCAGCCTTCACTCTACTCACGTCTCGATCTGGCGTGGGATGGGAAAGGTGAACCTAAGTTACTGGAAAATAATGCCGATACGCCAACTTCACTGTATGAAGCGGCCTTCTTCCAGTGGATCTGGCTCGAAGATCAGCAGAATGCGGGCCAGCTTCCGGCCAACAGCGACCAGTTCAATAGCCTGCAGGAAAAACTGATCGAGCGTTTCGCCGAACTGCGCGAACAGCACGGTTTTAACCTGCTGCATTTTGCCTGCTGTCGGGACACCGTAGAAGATCGCGGTACCGTGCAATATCTGCAGGACTGCGCCAATGAAGCGGGCGTCGCCAGCGAGTTCCTCTATATGGAAGACATCGGGCTGGGCGAAAAAGGCCAGTTCACCGATGTGCAGGATCAGGTTATCAGTAACCTGTTCAAGCTTTATCCGTGGGAATACATGCTGCGTGAAATGTTCTCCACCAAGCTGGAAGACGCTGGCGTACGTTGGCTGGAACCCGCCTGGAAGAGCATTATTTCCAACAAGGCGCTGCTGCCGATGCTGTGGGAAATGTTCCCGGATCACCCGAATCTGCTGCCGGCCTATTTTGCTGAAGACAGCTATCCAGAAATGGAAAAGTACGTAATGAAGCCGATCTTCTCCCGTGAAGGCGCTAACGTCTCAATCGTTGAGAACGGTAAAGTGCTGGAAGCAGTAGAAGGGCCCTACGGCGAAGAAGGGATGATCGTCCAGCAGTTCTGCGAACTGCCAAAGTTTGGCGACAGCTATACGCTGATCGGCAGCTGGCTTATCAACGATCAACCTGCCGGGATCGGCATTCGAGAAGACCGCGCGTTGATCACTCAGGATCTGTCACGCTTCTATCCGCATATTTTTGTGGAGTGATTCTGGTCAGGTGCGGCCTGATGCCCTCTCCCCAACCCTCTCCCACGTGGAGAGGAAGCAAACACTAAAAACGGCAACCCCAAGGTTGCCGTTTTGCTTTAACCTCCGATCTGCACCGAAAGCATACTCAAACTACCCATTTCAATACCATCAGTCGGCAGCGTAATTGGCTCTTCGCCATCCCACGCGCCTAACGCATACAGCAGCGGAAGATAGTGATCGGCCGTTGGGTTAGACAGCGCACCGCCTTCGTGATCAAGGTAATTCACTAACGGATGTTCTTCCGCCGGGCCTTGCCACGTCAGGTTGTCTTTCACAAATTCATTGAACGATGTCGCCCACGGATAAGGTGTGTTTTCGCCATGCCAGCGCGCTGTTCGCAGGTTATGAACCACGTTGCCGCTTGCCACCAGCATAATGCCTTCATCACGCAGTGCCGCCAGCTTGCGTCCCATTTCGAGATGCCAGACAGCGGGCTTGGTGCTGTCGATGCTGAGCTGTACCATCGGGATATCGGCATTCGGGTACATCTTGATCAGTACCCCCCACGAACCGTGGTCAAAGCCCCACGCCTCTTTGTCCAGCGCAACGGGCACTGGCGCGAGCAGTTCAACCAGACGCTGTGCCAGTTCAGGAGACCCTGGTGCCGGGTAATGCGTATCGTAAAGCGCCTGAGGGAAGCCACCGAAGTCATGAATGGTTTTCGGGGCTTCCATCGCCGTCACGCCAGTCCCGCGAGTAAACCAGTGCGCGGAAATCGCCACAATCGCTTTAGGGCGCGGCAGTGTTTCTCCCAACGTCTGCCAGGCACGAGTGTACACGTTATCTTCCAGCACGTTCATCGGGCTACCGTGACCTAAAAACAGTGCTGGCATACGGGAAGAAGACATGATGATATCCTTACAGGAACAGTCGATTTGATGGGTCTACATTACGCGTTTTCTGTCAGGGATGAACTCAGATAAGCATGATGAAGATCATCAGGAAATTTGAATGTAAGGACACGTAAAAGCGTCACGGCGCACTCGCTTTCTCGCCGTGCTCACTTTACTATAAATGATAATCATTATCATATAGGAGATTCCATGTCAGTTCCTTTGATCCTGACCTTACTGGCTGGTGGGGCCACCTTCATTGGCGCGGTGCTGGGCGTTATCGGGCAGAAGCCCTCCAACCGTGTGCTGGCGTTTTCTCTGGGCTTTGCCGCCGGGATTATGCTGCTGATCTCACTGATGGAAATGCTGCCCGCCGCGCTCGGGACGGAAGGCATGTCGCCAGTGCTCGGCTACGGCATGTTTGTTATCGGCCTGCTGGGTTATTTCGCGCTCGACAGGGCTTTACCGCACGCACATCCGCAAGATCTCATGCAGGGTGATAAAGCTGTCATGCCTCGCAACCTGCGTCGTACCGCCATTTTACTGACTTTGGGTATCAGCCTGCACAACTTCCCGGAAGGCGTAGCGACCTACGTCACTGCCAGCAGTAATCTGGAACTGGGCTTCGGTATCGCGCTGGCCGTTGCATTGCACAATATTCCTGAAGGTCTGGCAGTGGCTGGGCCAGTCTATGCGGCGACAGGCTCGAAACGTAAAGCGGTCTTCTGGGCAGGTATTTCCGGGATGGCTGAAATTCTGGGAGGTGTGCTGGCGTGGCTGATTCTGGGTTCACTGGTGTCACCAGTGGTGATGGCGGCCATCATGGCGGCGGTCGCTGGGATTATGGTGGCGCTGTCGGTTGATGAGCTGATGCCGCTCGCCAAAGAAATCGACCCGCATAACAACCCAAGTTATGGCGTGCTGTGTGGTATGTCAGTGATGGGCTTAAGTCTGGTGCTGTTGCAGTCGATGGATTTTGCCTGACACAAATGCCGGCCGACAAAAACACTCACTCAGCAAACAGTACAGAGCAAAACGCCGGGATTATCCCGGCGTTCTTCTTTTCAGGCTCAGACTGAATCAGCTGGCCTTACGTTCGTGCTTTTGGCGGTATTCCACCAGATCTTCGATGGTCACAACCGGCATGTTGTGCTCGGCTGCGAACTTGATGCACTCCGGCGCACGCGCCATGGTGCCATCATCATTAGTCAGCTCACACAGAACACCAGCAGGTTTGAAACCAGCCAGTGAAACCAGGTCGATGGTCGCTTCAGTGTGACCGCCACGGGTTAACACGCCACCCGGTTGCGCACGCAGTGGGAAAACGTGGCCAGGGCGATGCAGATCAGATGGCTTGGCATCATCAGCGATAGCAGCACGAACGGTGGTTACGCGGTCTGCTGCTGAAACACCGGTGGTCACACCGTGCGCGGCTTCGATAGTCACGGTAAAACCGGTCCCGAATGCGCTGGTGTTGTTTTCGACCATCATCGGCAGGTCGAGCTGCTTGCGACGTTCTTCATTGATGCACAGGCACACAATGCCGCTGCCGTGGCGAATGGTCAGCGCCATTTGCTCAACGGTCATGGTTTCGGCGGCAAAAATCATGTCACCTTCGTTCTCGCGGTTTTCGTCATCAAGCACCATCACGCCGCGGCCTTCGCGCAGCGCAGCTAACGCGTGTTCCACACGTTCAAAAGCAGTACCAAAAGAGGAAAGTAGCGTCTGATTCATGGTAAAAGACCTCATTAACATTATGGTTACCAGAATCAGGGCAGTCTTAGGAGCACCGGCTAAGCGGCAAAAAAATAACGTGAGCGGGCCGAGCCCGTAGATCGTTACTCTCTCCCATCCGGACTTTAACCGTCGGCCCCGGAATTTCACCGGATCTGCTGTCCTTCAGACCGAAATCTGAAGCGCTCGCGGGCTTTCAACCTGAGTTGATTTACCGCCGGTGGGGAATTTCGCCCCGCCCTGAGAATAAGCGAGATAACTATAACGCTAATGATTATTGGCGGCAATGGTCGGGTTTGCATAAGCTTCAAACATTTCTGGTTTATAGGCCCGCCATAAGGCACTACAATACTCTGCAAAACCGACCAGACTCAGGGAAACCGTAATGATTGATCCGAAAAAAATTGAACAGATTGCCCGCCAGGTTCATGAGTCCATGCCGCAAGGCCTGCGTGACTTTGGTGATGACGTTGAGAAGAAAATCCGTCAGGTTCTGCAATCTCAGCTGACCCGTCTGGATTTGGTGAGCCGCGAAGAGTTTGACGTGCAAACGCAAGTGCTGCTGCGTACTCGCGAGAAGCTGGCATTGCTGGAACAGCGCATCAGCGAGCTGGAAAACCGCTCGGCTATTCCTGCTATTCCGCCAGTGGATGATAAAGCCTGAGAGCGCGTGGTGTAATGCCGGGTGGCGGCGATGCCTGACCCGGCCTACGTGTAGGCCCGGTAAGCGTTGCGCCACCGGGCATGGGATTTTATTTCCCGCTGTCTTTCTGGATGCGCTTGATGATGTTGGTGGTTGAACAGCCGTCTTCAAAATTGAGCACCATCACTTCGCCACCGTTCGCCCAGACTTCCTCGCTACCTGCGATTTCATCCGGCTTGTAATCGCCGCCTTTCACCAGCAAATCTGGCAGGATACCGGCAATCAGGCGCTGCGGTGTGTCTTCTTCGAAAGAGACTACCCAGTCAACGGATTCCAGCGCACCCAGCACAATCATGCGCTGTTCAAGTGGGTTCACCGGACGGGTTTCGCCTTTCAGGCGCTTAGTGGACGCATCGCTGTTCACCGCCACGATCAGGCGATCGCCAAGCTTGCGGGCGTTCGAAAGATAAGACACATGGCCCGCGTGCAGAATGTCGAACACGCCGTTAGTCATCACCACTTTCTCACCACGCTTACGCGCCGCCAGGACGGCCTGCTTCAGCTCTTCTTCGCTCATCACGCCAAAACCGGTGTCCGCACGACCGCGAACCGCGTTTTCCAGCTCGATAGGCGAAACGGTTGAGGTCCCCAGTTTGCCCACCACGACACCCGCCGCAGCGTTCGCAAAGAAGCACGCTTCTTCCAGAGAATTACCTGCCGCCAGCGTTGCCGCCAGCACGCCAATCACCGTGTCACCGGCACCGGTCACGTCGTAAACTTCCTGCGCCTGAGTGGGCATATGCAGCGGTGCTTTGCCCGGTTGCAGCAGAGTCATGCCCTGTTCAGAACGCGTCACCAGCAGCGCGGAGAGCTCGTAGTCAGCGATCACTTTCATGCCGCGTTCCACGATTTCGGCTTCGGTCTTACATTTCCCCGCCACCGCTTCAAATTCAGAAAGATTTGGCGTCAGCAGCGTGGCACCGCGATAGCGTTCGAAATCGGTTCCTTTCGGATCGATAAGCACTGGCACGCCGCCTTTTCTTGCCAGTTGGATCATGCTCTGCACGCTTTCCAGCGCGCCTTTGGCGTAATCAGACAGCACCAGCGCACCGATATGCCCCAGCGCCTGCTGGATGCGTTCGTGCATAGGCTGTGGATCAACGCCCGCGAAGCCTTCTTCAAAGTCCAGACGAATCAGCTGCTGGTTGCGCGACAACACACGCAGCTTGGTGATGGTCGGATGCGTGGGCACAGAGACGAAATCGCACTTCACATTCACATCCGCCAGCGCTTTGCTCAAGGCACGCGCCGCGTCATCAATGCCGGTCAGGCCGACCAGGCGAGAAGAGGCGCCAAGCGAAGCAATGTTCATGGCCACGTTAGCCGCGCCGCCAGGGCGTTCTTCAATGGTATCAACTTTGACCACGGGAACCGGAGCTTCCGGGGAGATGCGGCTTGTCGGGCCATACCAGTAGCGATCCAGCATCACATCACCGACAACCATCACACCAGCACGTTCAAATTCTGGCAGCGTTACTTTCATTCCAGACTCCTGAAAGATTCATCAATTGCGCGCGATAATAGCATAATTCATGGCATAACCAGCCACTTCCGCCAACTGGAGGTGACCAGCTCGCGTTCCAAACTGAACGCCTCTGGCGCGACGTGCCCGGCTTCTTCCTGCAAGGCTAAATGGTGCAAGGCATCACGAAGTGTGGTGTAGGCACGGCTCAACGCCAGTGCTTCTTCCTCTTCTATAATGTCGTTTTGCGCCAGCAGTTCGAGGATACGCACATTGTCCGACCAGCGCGTCAGCTTCGGTTTGTCATGGGCATAGCGCAATACCAGATATTGTGTAATGAACTCAATATCGGTGATCCCGCCCTCATCTGCTTTAATATCGAAGCGATCACGGTGCTTTCCGCCCAGATGTGCTCGCATTTTTTCGCGCATTTCACGCACTTCTGTTTGCAGCTTTTCACCTTCTCGCGGCGTGGTCAGGATGTCGCGACGAATGGCATCAAACTGCATCTGCAATTGCGGGTCACCGTAAACAACGCGGGCACGAACCAGCGCCTGATGCTCCCATGTCCATGCTTCCGTACGCTGATAATCGGCAAAAGCCTCGGTGGTGGTCACCAACATGCCCGCCGCGCCAGAAGGACGTAAGCGAGCGTCCACTTCGTACAGAATGCCCGAGGACGTTCGGGTGCTGAACAAATGCATGATGCGCTGCGCCAGACGCAGATAGAACTGCCGCCCGTCAATTTCACGCTCGCCATCGGTCATCACTTCCACCGGGCAATCATGCAGGAACACGAGGTCGAGATCAGAGCTGTAACCCAGCTCCCAGCCGCCTAACTTGCCATATCCGACAACGGCAAACCCGCGCCCCTGACGTTCAGCCAGATGTTTCGGCTGCCCGTAACGAGCCACCATTTGTGTCCACGCCTGATGCACAACCGCATCGATCATCGCTTCTGCAAGCCAGGTTAAGTGATCGCTCACTTTCATCACTGGCAGCGTTCCGGCGATGTCTGCCGCCGCCACACGCAACAACTGTGCTTGTTTAAACTGGCGTAAGGCTTCCAGTTGCTGTTCTTCGTCCTCTTCCGGTACGCGCAGCAGATACTGGCGCAATTCGTCACGATAGGCGTCTGTCGCCGTAGGCTGATAAAGCGTGTTCGGATCGAGCAGTTCATCCAGCAACAGAGGATAACGCGCCAACTTGCTGGCAATCATCGGCGAGGCAGCGCAGAGGCGGATCAGGTGTTTGAGCGCACCCGGGAATTCGCTCAGCAGTTCGAGGTAGGTCGTGCGGGTGACGATGCCCGTCAGCAAAGGCGTGATTCGACCGAGCGGCACAGGCGCGTCTTCACGGCTGCACACTTCGCTCAGCAAATGTGGCATCAGAGAATCCAGCACCTGACGCCCACGCGGGCCGATGGTGCGCTTATCAAGCTCTTTGCGGAAATCGGCAATTTGCGCCAGCACCTGATGGCGATCGTGGTCACTCAGATGCGCCAGCACCGGCGTAGTGTCGTCTTCCTGCAATGCATCCTGCCAGAGTTCACGCCAGTGCTCGGAGAGCTGTTCATCGGCGGACGTTTCTTCGTCATCGCCAATCAGCTCGTTAAAAATCTGCCGGACCTGCGCCATATGGTCGCCAAGCTCAGCGGAAAGCGCATCCCAGTCGGCAAAGCCCATTCCCCAGGCCAGACGCGCCCGATTGAGGTCATCTTCCGGCAGCGTCTGAGTCTGTTCGTCGTTGATGCTTTGCAGCAGGTTTTCCAGACGGCGCAGGAAAAGATACGCCTCGCGCAGCTGTGCCGCTTCACCATCAGGAAGGAGATGCAGATTATTGATGGCTTCAAGCGTTGGCAGCAGAGAACGGCCTTGCAGTGCAGGCTCACGCCCGCCGCGAATCAGCTGGAAGACCTGAACGATAAACTCAATTTCGCGAATACCGCCCGCGCCCAGCTTGATGTTGTCTTTCAGACCGCGACGACGCACTTCGCGAGAAATCATCCCTTTCATGTTACGCAGTGACTGGATCACGCTGAAATCGATGTAACGGCGGAAGACGAAAGGACGCAGCATGGAGCGCAATTCTTCTACGTACAGCCCTTCGCGATCGCCCATGATTCGGGCTTTGACCATCGCATAACGTTCCCAGTCACGCCCTTGCTCCTGGTAATAATCTTCCAGCGCGGCAAAGCTCAGGACCAGCGGGCCGCTGTCGCCAAAAGGACGCAGACGCATATCAACGCGATACACAAAGCCGTCCATCGTCGCTTGATCCAGCGCTTTAATCAGGCGCTGCCCCATGCGGGTAAAGAACTGGGCGTTATCCAGCTCACGACGGCCGCCCTGCGTGGAACCGTGCTCCGGCCAGGCAAAAATAAGGTCGATATCCGAGGAGAAGTTAAGCTCGCCGCCACCCAGTTTGCCCATGCCTAAAATCAGCAGTGGCTGCGGTTTTCCTTCGGCGTTACAGGGCGTGCCCCACTCACGGCAACAGGCGTCATACAGCCAGTCTCGCGCGGTGACAATCAGCGTTTCGGCTAAGTGGCTGAGCTGCTGCAAACTGCTTTCGGTACTGACAATGGAGAGCGCTTGCGCCCAGGCGATGCGAACCATGACCCGGCGACGGAACAGACGCAGTTCCCGCATCAGGCTGTTTTCATCGCTCACGTCAGCAAGTGCCTCTTGTAACCAGGCGGCGTAATGCTGCCATTCGTCAGCCTGCGGCGGCGAACTTTCCAGCTCGCTAATCCACTCCGGATGAGCCGTCAGACTCTGGGCGATGAAATCACTGAACGTCATCGCCGCCTGAGCCTGCGGGCTTAATTCTGAGGAAGGAAATTCTGCTGGCAGTCTGTCGACGACCGTCTGCCAGTGAAGCTGTAACTGCATAGAAAACGGCGTCATGACTGCCCTCGTTACTTGCTTATCGTCCGGTGACTAAAAAAGCCGTCAGCATCAATTTGGCTCTGGCAATTTGCGGCTGGAAAACGGCGTTGTGGGCGTTGTCAGCCACGGCAATCGCCTCCGCGATTTGTGCCATTTGCTCAGAGGCCATTTCATGGTCACTTGCCAGTGCCGTGCGGATAAATGCGACCGCTTTCAACACTTCCGCTTTTGCCGCGTGGTTGCCACGTAACCACAGCTCTTCGTGATACTGCCAGTGCGCAAGCGCCGCTTCTAGCGCGGCATTACCTTCGGCGGTAAATTCCGCAGGTTTCAGGGCTCGTTCGGCATTGCCCTGCGCCAGATGATATCCTCGCGCCGCTTTGCTGAGACTTCCCTGGCGTAAAACGCCCGCAGAAAGCAGCTTCTCGGCGATGTCCAGAATATCTTCAACGTCGCCATGAAGCAGTTCCAGCTCCAGTTCGCAGAGAGCTTCCTGATGCCCACCAGCAGCGACCTCGCCCAAATCCAGCGCCAGTTCGACACGGCTCTGATTGTGGTTAATCAGCCATTTTTCACGGTAAAAATCGGTGCTGAACAACGGCTTCACCTGAGAGGCCAGCGAACCGGGTAATTTTCCCTCGGGCCACACTTCCGCAGGCAGCTTTTCCAGCGCCAGTTCAGGCTTATCCAGATCGATGTTGTATTCAGGGCGCTGATGCAAACCGCCCACCACACGCCCCGCGATTTTCATCGTCATTTCATAGCGACCGTTGTGGCCGCGGATGCGCAGGCCCATGTCGTGCTTACGCAGCCAGTTATCTGGCGTTTCGTAGTAAATATTGAGTAATTGCGCGGCCGGAACGTGTTCCGCAGAGAGGCTGTTGAGCTGCTGGCGCAAGGTATCGACCCCCTGCGGCTCAACGATGAACTTCAATTCGATTTCCTGATCCATGACTGATTTCTTATGGTTGCGAAGCCTTGATTGAACGTTACGCCGAACTTACGCGCATCTTTTTTGTCAGTAGAGTGTATTTCGCGGTACTTTGCCATGCAATCTCCTCCTGGAGGATTCTGATTGCGGCAGAATGCCTGGCATCGTCAGACTGATGCCATTACTATCATTTCACTTTATGACAATAACGAATGACCTGATGCCTAAATTACGCCTGATTGGATTAACTTTATTAGCGCTTAGCGCAACTGCTGCCGTTCACGCGGAAGAAACCCGTTACGTTTCAGATGAACTGAACACCTGGGTCCGCAGCGGACCGGGCGACAACTATCGTCTGGCTGGCACCGTCACCGCAGGAGAAGCGGTCACTCTTCTGCAAACCAACGACAGTACTCAATATGGACAGGTGCGTGACAGCAACGGCCGTACCGCCTGGATCCCGTTAAAAGAGCTGAAGAGCGAACCGAGCTTCAAAACTCGCGTTCCCGACCTGGAAAACCAGGTGAAAACGCTCACTGACAAGCTGAACAATATTGATGCCACCTGGAATGAGCGCACTGCAGATATGCAGAAGAAAGTCGCGGGCAGCGACAGCGTCATTAATGGGCTGAAAGAAGAGAATCAAAAGCTGAAAAACGAACTCATCGTGGCGCAGAAAAAGGTGAATGCCGCCAATCTGCAGCTCGATGACAAACAGCGCACCATCATCATGCAGTGGTTCATGTACGGTGGCGGCGTGCTGGGTGTGGGCCTGATCCTCGGCCTGGTGCTGCCGCTGCTGGTGCCAAGCCGCAAGCGCAAAGATCGCTGGATGAACTGACCGTCCGATTCGCAAACGCCTCTACACTTACGTATTATCTTCCGATAATCAAAGTGAGAGGGTTGTGTGGCGTGAAGACATATCTGGTCGGTGGTGCGGTTCGTGATGCGTTGTTAGGCCTGCCGGTCAAAGACAAAGATTGGGTGGTTGTCGGTGCCACACCACAGCAAATGCTCGACGCGGGCTACCAGCAGGTAGGCCGCGACTTTCCTGTTTTTCTCCATCCTGAAAGCCACGAAGAATATGCCCTCGCGCGTACCGAGCGAAAATCCGGCTCCGGTTATACCGGCTTCACTTGTTATGCCGCCCCGGACGTCACCCTTGAACAAGATTTATTGCGCCGTGACCTGACGGTTAACGCCCTCGCGCAAAGCGAAGACGGCACGATTATCGATCCGTACCACGGTCAGAACGATCTGAAAAACCGTCTGCTTCGCCATGTCTCCCCTGCCTTCAGTGAAGATCCTTTACGCGTGCTGCGCGTGGCGCGCTTTGCCGCTCGTTACGCTCACCTGAGCTTCCGCATTGCCGATGAAACTATGGCGTTAATGCGTGAAATGACGGCGGCAGGCGAGCTTGAACATCTCACGCCGGAGCGCGTCTGGAAGGAAACCGAGAACGCACTTGGCACCCGCAACCCCCAGGTCTATTTCCAGACGCTGCGCGACTGCGGCGCGTTAAAGGTCCTGTTCCCGGAAATTGACGCACTGTACGGCGTGCCTGCTCCGGCGAAGTGGCATCCTGAAATCGATACTGGCGTGCATACGCTGATGACGCTGTCGATGGCTGCGATGCTTTCGCCTGCACTGGATGTCCGTTTCGCAACGCTTTGCCACGACCTGGGCAAAGGGCTGACGCCAAAAGAGTTCTGGCCTCGCCATCACGGCCACGGCCCGGCAGGGGTGAAACTCGTCGAGCAATTGTGCGCTCGTTTACGCGTGCCAAATGAAATGCGAGATCTGGCCAAGCTGGTCGCGGAATTTCACGACCTCATCCACACCATGCCCATTCTCAAACCGGCAACCATAGTAAAGCTGTTTGATTCGATTGATGCGTGGCGCAAGCCGCAGCGTGTGGAACAAATTGCCCTCACCAGCGAAGCCGATGTGCGTGGGCGTACCACGTTCGAAGCCTGTGATTATCCGCAAGGGCGTTTACTGCGTGAAGCCTGGGAAGTGGCAAAATCTGTACCGACCAAACCGGTGATTGATGCAGGATTTAAAGGGCCGGAAGTCAGGGAGGAACTGACGCGACGCCGTATCGAAGCCGTCGCGCAGTGGAAAGAAAAACGCTGCCCGCAGGTTACATGAACACCGCGTAAACCGCTGCCGCCACAATGAAGCGATAGATAGCAAACGGGATAAAGGTGATGCGTTTGATGATGTGCAGGAAGGTTTTAATCGCAAACAGCGCTACCACGAACGCCGTGATAAAGCCGACAGCAAACATCGGAATATCTGACGTGGTCAGGAAGCCGATGCTTTTGTAGAGATCGAGCGCAGTCGCGCCCATCATCATCGGCACTGCCAGCAGGAAGGAAAACTCTGCCGCGGCATAACGGCTCACGCCAATCAGCATCCCGCCCGCAATGGTTGACCCGGAGCGGGAGAAGCCCGGCCACAGCGCCAGACACTGGAAACAGCCAATCGCGAACGCCTGACCATAGGTCATATCGTCCAGGCCCATTGCACGTGGCTGTTTTGGCTTAAACACTTCCGCCGCAATCAGCAACACGCCACCGACCACCAGCGCATACATCACGTTCACCGGGTTAAACAGCGCCTTGATGGCATCGTGTAACACAAGCCCAAGCACCACGGCCGGGATCATCGCCAGCAAAACGTGAATCAGAGACAAACGCCCGCAGCCTTCGCCTTCATGTACCGGCGGGCGTCCGAAGTGAATACCAATCAGACCAAACAGCCGACGCCAGAACATCACGACTACGGCCAGAATCGACCCTAACTGGATAACCACTTCGAAGGTTTTCGCCGTCTCTCCCTCAAACCCCAGCAGATGGCCCACGATAATCATGTGGCCCGTGCTGGACACCGGCAAAAATTCTGTCAGTCCTTCGACAACACCCAGGATGGCCGCTACCAGCAGCGAGTGCATATCGCTCATCAAATAAACCCTTAAAGTAAAGAAAAAAAATGAAAAATAAGACCGCTAACTCTACGTCAGCATTAAGACATATCTATCGGTGTTTCGTTTAACGATGATGAATCTAAACTTATCCTTTCGGAATTGTGCCACGCTCGATGATCACCCCCACATTTGCTGCTCGCGCCACAGCGCCAGGTTTGCTCAGTTTGATGCGCACCCACGGTGAGTTAAAACGCGTCAGTAAAAGCTGAGCGACTTCTTCCGCAACACGTTCCACCAGCGCGAATTTTCCGCCTTCTACGTGAGCAATCACCGCTTCGCTGATATCGGCATAACTCAGACAATCTTCAACGTTGTCGCTGACGGCCGATTTCCGGTTGTCCCACGCCATTTCGATATCGAACACCAGCTTCTGTTCGATGGTCTGTTCCCAGTCGTAAACACCAATGGTGGTGATTGTCGAAAGTTGCTCTATAAATACAATATCCATCACGCCCTGCCTGCTTTTTGCCCGCGCCGGATACCACTTCCGGCAAAATATGCGTATTATCCACAGATGAAGAGAATACCGATACATTTTCAAAACGGAACAGCGTTATGAGTGCAATCGCGCCTGGAATGGTCTTCCTCGCCTACCTTTGCGGCTCAATTTCCAGCGCCATTCTGGTCTGTCGCCTCGCGGGTCTGCCTGATCCCCGTGAAAGCGGCTCTGGTAACCCCGGAGCGACCAACGTTTTACGAATTGGCGGCAAGGGAGCAGCCGTAGCTGTACTGATCTTCGACATCCTCAAAGGCATGTTGCCGACGTGGGGCGCCTGGGCTTTGGGGTTTACTCCCTTCTGGCTTGGGATAGTCGCCATCGCCGCTTGTCTCGGTCACATCTGGCCGGTCTTCTTTGGTTTTCGCGGCGGTAAAGGGGTTGCCACGGCCTTTGGTGCCATCGCACCGATTGGCTGGGATCTCACCGGCGTGATGGCGGGCACCTGGCTTTTGACCATATTGCTGAGCGGCTATTCCTCGCTTGGGGCGATAGTCAGTGCGCTGGTTGCGCCGTTTTACGTCTGGTGGTTTATGCCGCAGTACACCTTCCCGGTGTCGATGCTTTCCTGCCTTATTTTACTGCGCCACCATGACAACATTCAGCGCCTGTGGCGTCGGCAAGAAACTAAAATCTGGACCCGCCTCAGAAAGAAAAAATCGCAGGACTAAGCCCTTCACCTCGCCGCCATCCGGGCGGCGACATCAATTATTACATTTACTTAACATCATAAGCCTTTCCTATGACCTGCAAATTCCTCTGCTGATCCATACTCATTAGCGTCTGATTAATCACGCAATTGCAGAGGTACCGTTTTGTCTGGCGCAGGACTGGAGAGTGCAAAAAAAGGCTGGCATGCCACGCTCGCCTTACAGTTCCGCCATACGCCGGAAAAAACGGTGCTGGCCTCTGCTCGCCATACGGGCCCGTTGACCGTTCAGCGCCCTTTTTATCCCGAAGAAGACACTTGCCACCTTTATCTGCTACATCCCCCCGGCGGCATAGTCGGCGGCGATGAACTGGATATCAACGTTACACTGGAACCTAACAGCCACGCGCTGATCACCATGCCCGGTGCCAGTAAGTTTTACCGTAGCCATGGCCCGCAGGCGCGGCTCAGCCAACGTTTTGACCTTGCTGAAAATGCGATTCTCGAATGGCTGCCGCAGGACACTATTTTCTTCCCCGCCGCCCGCGCTCAGCTTCACACCGTGTTCCATTTACATGAGCGCTCGCAGCTGCTGGCCTGGGAATTATTTTGCCTCGGGCGGCCAGTGATGGGTGAAGCTTTCGGGCAAGGTGAAATTTCCAGCCGCCTTGAAGTCTGGAAAAGCGGAATGCCGCTGCTGATGGAACGCCTGCACCTTGCCGACGGCAGTCTCAGCGCGGTGGCGGAACAACCCTGGGTCGGTAACCTGGTGTTCTATCCGGCAACTGAAAATATGCTGGAAGGCGTTCGCGAGTTGTTAACTCCGCTGAATTTTTATGCCGGGGCAACGTTAACCGACGACCTGCTAACGGTGCGCTTTTTATCGCACGACAACCTTATCTGCCAACGCGCGATGCGAGAAATCTGGCAGTACCTGCGCCCGCAACTGCTCAACAAATCCCCTGTGTTACCCCGAATCTGGCAGACCTGAGAGACCGCTATGGAACTGACGCCAAGAGAAAAAGATAAATTGCTGTTGTTTACCGCCGCGCTGGTGGCCGAGCGCCGCCTGTCCCGTGGCCTGCGACTCAACTACCCCGAGTCCGTGGCACTGATCAGCGCCTTCATCATGGAAGGTGCCCGCGACGGGAAAAGCGTGGCTTCGCTGATGGAAGACGGCCGCCATGTCTTAACCCGCGATCAGGTGATGGAAGGCGTGCCAGAGATGATCCCGGATATTCAGGTTGAAGCCACCTTCCCGGATGGCTCCAAACTTGTCACCGTTCATAACCCGATAATCTGAAGAGGCTTTCATGATCCCCGGTGAATACAAGATCCAGAGCGGCAGCATTGCGATGAACTCAGGGCGGGAAACGCGAAAAACGATCGTCGAAAACCACGGCGACAGGCCGATTCAGGTGGGATCGCACTATCACTTTTACGAGGTTAACCCCGCGCTAAAATTCGATCGCGAAGCCTGCAAAGGCTATCGCCTGAATATTCCGGCAGGCACCGCGGTGCGCTTCGAGCCAGGGCAAAAGCGAGAAGTCGAGCTGGTGGCAGTAGCAGGCAACAAACGCATTTTCGGCTTTCGTGGCGAGGTCATGGGCGAACTGGAGGCAAAACCATGAGCGAGATTTCCCGCCAGGCCTATGCAGACATGTTCGGCCCGACAACCGGCGATAAAGTGCGGCTTGCCGATACCGAACTGTGGATTGAAGTGGAAGACGATCTGACCACTTATGGTGAAGAGGTGAAATTCGGCGGTGGCAAAGTTATCCGCGACGGCATGGGTCAGGGCCAGATGACCGCCGACGCCTGCGTGGATCTGGTGCTGACCAACGCGCTGATTGTCGATCACTGGGGGATCGTTAAAGCCGATATCGGCGTGAAAGACGGCAGGATCTTCGCCGTCGGCAAAGCGGGCAACCCGGATATTCAACCCAACGTGACAATCCCGATTGGCGCAGGCACAGAAGTGATCGCCGCCGAAGGAAAGATCGTCACCGCAGGTGGGATCGACACCCACATTCACTGGATCTGCCCGCAGCAGGCCGAAGAAGCTTTAGTCTCCGGTGTCACAACCATGATTGGTGGCGGCACTGGCCCGGCAGCAGGCACCAACGCGACCACCTGTACGCCAGGCCCGTGGTATATCAGCCGGATGCTTCAGGCGATTGATTCGTTGCCCGTCAATATCGGCCTGCTCGGTAAGGGCAATGGCTCGAATCCTGATGCTTTACGTGAGCAAGTCGCGGCAGGCGTGGTTGGCCTGAAAATTCATGAAGACTGGGGCTCAACGCCCGCGGCGATCAACTGTTCGCTGACGGTGGCAGAGGAAATGGATATTCAGGTCGCGCTGCACAGCGACACCCTCAACGAGGCTGGCTTTGTGGAAGACACGCTGGCCGCCATTGGCGATCGCACCATTCACACCTTCCACACCGAAGGCGCGGGCGGCGGCCACGCACCGGATATTATCACCGCCTGTTCGCGGCCGAATATTTTGCCCTCTTCCACCAACCCGACGCTGCCGTACACCGTCAATACCATCGACGAGCATCTCGATATGCTGATGGTTTGCCACCATCTGTCGCCGGATATCGCTGAAGACGTGGCGTTTGCCGAATCGCGTATTCGTCGTGAAACCATTGCCGCAGAAGACGTCCTGCATGACATCGGCGCGTTCTCGCTCACCTCTTCGGATTCCCAGGCCATGGGCCGCGTCGGGGAAGTCATTCTTCGCACCTGGCAAGTGGCGCACCGCATGAAAGTTCAGCGTGGCGCGCTGGAGGAAGAGCAAGGCGAGAACGATAACTTCCGCGTGAAACGTTATATCGCCAAATACACCATCAACCCGGCGCTGACGCACGGTATCGCCCATGAAGTCGGGTCGATAGAAGCGGGAAAACTGGCTGATTTAGTGCTCTGGTCGCCGGCCTTTTTTGGGGTCAAACCTGCGGCGATCGTCAAAGGCGGGATGATTGTTATGGCACCAATGGGCGACATCAACGCCTCCATTCCGACACCGCAGCCCGTGCACTATCGCCCGATGTTTGGCGCACTGGGCGCTGCAAGACATCACTGCCGCCTGACGTTTCTCTCTCAAGCCGCTATCGATAACAACGTCCCTCAACAGCTTGGGCTGAAGAGCCAGATAGCAGGGGTGAAAGGCTGCCGAACGGTCAAAAAAGCCGACATGATCCACAACAGCCTGCAGCCTGATATCACCGTCGATGCACAGACCTATGAAGTGCGCGTCGACGGGCAACTCATTACCAGCGAACCCGCGGATGTGCTGCCGATGGCACAACGCTATTTTCTGTTTTAAGGAGCGACAATGCTGTATCTGACTCAACGGGTGGATAACGCCCATCACTTCACGGCCAGCGTGACGCTCCCCATCGACGTGCGAGTGAAAAGCCGCGCCAAAGTCACGCTCAGCGATGGCCGCGAAGCAGGCCTGATGCTTCCACGAGGCCTGCAGCTAAGAGGCGGCGACGTTCTTTGCAGCGAAGACGGACACGAATTTATTGCGGTAATAGCCGCCGATGAGGGCGTCTCCGTGGTGCGCTGTGATGATCCGTTCCAGCTAGCCAAAGCCTGTTATCACCTTGGGAACCGCCACGTGCCACTGCAAATCATGCCGGGTGAACTGCGTTATCACCACGACCACGTGCTGGACGATATGCTGCGCCAGTTCGGGCTAGAAGTGAGCTTCGCGCAGTTGCCTTTCGAGCCAGAAGCCGGGGCCTATACCAGCGAAGCGCAAGGACACCACCACCATCATCATTCGCACGACCCTTCGCACAGCCACTGATGACGAACACCACGCAAAAATTGCGTTTGTTGCAGCTCGCCAGCAGCAATCTGCCCGTCGGGGGCTATAGCTGGTCGCAAGGGCTGGAATGGGCGGTTGAAGCAGGCTGGGTCAAAAATGCTGAGGCGTTTGCCCACTGGCAGCTGCAGCAGATGGAACACAGCTTTTTTCATGTGGATCTGCCGTTGTTTTCCAGGCTGTACCACGCGTGGGAGAAAAACGACGCGGAAGCCGCAATGCGCTGGACGGCATGGCTTCTGGCCTGTCGCGAAACGCGTGAACTGCGCGAAGAAGAACGTAATCGCGGGCAAGCTTTCACCCGCCTGCTGTATGACTGGCATCCGGAATGTCCACAGGAGTGGCGATCTTTGTTTAACCAAAGCCAACTGTGCGGCATGGCATGGCTTGGCGTACGCTGGAAAATCGATTTGCCCGAACTGGCTTTGGCGCTCGGTTACAGCTGGATTGAAAGCGCGGTGATGGCTGGCGTCAAGCTGGTGCCATTTGGGCAACAGGCCGCGCAAAAACTGATTATGACACTCTGCGAGCATTACGCCGCAGGCATCGAGCAAGGGCTGAATTGCCCCGATGAACACATTGGTTCCGCGACGCCGCTGGCGGCTATCGCTTCGGCGCGCCACGAAACCCAATATTCCCGACTGTTCCGTTCCTGAGGAGAAGGTATGGCAAGCTATAAACATCCCCTGCGCGTGGGCGTAGGCGGCCCGGTGGGCTCCGGTAAAACCGCCCTGCTGGAAGCGCTGTGTAAAGCAATGCGCGACACATATCACCTGGCGGTGGTGACCAACGATATCTACACCAAAGAAGATCAGCGCATTCTTACCGAAGCGGGCGCACTGGCACCGGAGCGTATTGTCGGCGTGGAAACGGGTGGCTGTCCTCACACCGCAATCCGTGAAGATGCCTCGATGAATCTGGCGGCGGTCGAGGCATTAAGCGAGAAATTCGGCAATCTGGATCTGATCTTCGTGGAAAGCGGCGGCGACAACCTGAGTGCGACTTTCAGCCCGGAACTGGCGGATCTGACGATCTACGTGATCGACGTAGCCGAAGGGGAAAAGATCCCACGCAAAGGCGGCCCGGGGATCACTAAATCTGATTTTCTGGTGATCAATAAAACCGATCTTGCGCCCTACGTGGGAGCATCTCTTGAAGTGATGGAACGCGACACAAATCGCATGCGCGGCGACAAACCCTGGACTTTCAGCAACCTGAAAGCCGGCGAAGGCTTACCTGCGATTATTGCGTTTCTGGAAGATAAAGGGATGCTGAAGGGGTAATGTGTGTTGCCCGGTGGCACTTCGCTTACCGTGCCTACAAAACCGTAGGCCGGTGCAAACGAAGTGCCGCCCGGCAATAACTACGCAGCAGGCAGCTCAGCCAGCGGCCAGCGAGGACGCACGGTGACGCCGAGGCCCGCGTTTTCGCCGGTTTTGAGACGAACCATGCCCGCGTAGGCAATCATCGCGCCGTTATCGGTGCAAAATTCCGGACGCGCATAAAACACTTCGCCTTTACGCTTATGCATCATCTCGGCGAGTTTTGCGCGCAGCGTGCGGTTAGCGCTCACGCCGCCCGCCATCACCAGACGCTTAAAGCCAGTCTGATCTAACGCACGACGGCACTTGATCATCAGCGTATCCACGACGGCATCTTCAAACGCGCGCGCGATATCAGCGCGGGTCTGATCGTCATTGCCATTCGAACGAATAGTGTTGGCTGCGAAGGTTTTCAGGCCGGAGAAACTGAAGTCCAGACCAGGACGGTCCGTCATCGGACGTGGGAAGACAAAGCGCCCTTCCGTCCCTTGCGCAGCCATTTTCGACAACATTGGCCCGCCAGGATAATCAAGCCCCAGCAGTTTGGCTGTTTTATCGAACGCTTCACCGGCAGCATCGTCGATAGATTCGCCGAGCAGTTCATATTCACCAATGCCCGTCACGCTAATAAGCTGAGTGTGGCCGCCAGAGACCAGCAGCGCCACGAACGGAAATTCCGGCGGGTTATCTTCCAGCATCGGGGCCAGTAAATGGCCTTCCATATGGTGAACCGGGATCGCAGGCACGTTCCAGGCGAACGCAAGAGAACGCCCTACCGTTGCGCCGACCAGCAGCGCACCAACCAGGCCTGGGCCAGCGGTGTAGGCGACAGCATCAATATCTTGCGACGTTAAATTTGCTTCTTTCAGGGCAGCCTGAATCAGCGGAACGGTTTTCCGCACATGGTCGCGGGAGGCCAGTTCTGGCACAACGCCGCCGTAGTCAGCGTGCAGTTTCACCTGACTATACAATTGGTTGGCTAACAATCCGTTTACATCGTCGTAAATGGCGATGCCAGTTTCATCACAGGATGTTTCGATTCCCAGTACACGCATGGTTGCTTTTACCTCGTTTCAATACCGCGCAGTGTAGGGCGAATGCGGGTCGATGTATACCCTGAGGGGTGACTTCGTGTATACTCTTCCCCCTTACAAAAGTCCCGTTCAAAAACGGCATTGGTGCTTTACAAAGCAGCAGGAGTTGCAGTAAAATTCCGCACCATTTTGAAATAAGCTGGCGTTGATGCCAGCGGCAAACCGAATTTATCAAAGGTGAGAGTTACATGCCGGTAATTAAAGTACGTGAAAACGAGCCGTTCGACGTAGCACTGCGTCGCTTCAAGCGTTCCTGTGAAAAAGCAGGTGTTCTGGCGGAAGTTCGTCGTCGTGAGTTCTATGAAAAACCAACGACCGAACGTAAGCGCGCTAAAGCTTCTGCTGTGAAACGTCACGCGAAGAAACTGGCTCGCGAAAACGCACGCCGCACTCGTCTGTACTAATCTGTTGAGAGCGCACGCTCTCAATCCAGACCGAGTTTAAGCTGTAAAGGCCGTGCTTCCGGAAGGAATGCGCGGCTTATTTTCGTTTATAAAACTGATAAATAACGAGGCTTATGGCTGGACGTATCCCACGTGTCTTTATCAATGACTTGCTGGCTAGAACGGACATCGTCGATCTTATCGATGCACGGGTTAAGCTGAAAAAGCAGGGCAAAAATTATCACGCGTGTTGTCCCTTCCATAACGAAAAAACGCCTTCGTTCACCGTCAACGGTGAGAAACAGTTTTACCACTGCTTCGGCTGTGGTGCGCACGGTAACGCCGTCGACTTTCTGATGAACTACGACAAGCTCGAGTTTGTGGAAACCGTCGAAGAACTGGCGGCCATGCACAACCTTGAAGTGCCGTACGAAGCAGGCTCCGGCCCCACCCAGATAGAACGCCATCAGCGGCAAAGTCTCTATCAGTTAATGGAAGGCCTGAGTACGTTTTATCAGCAATCCCTGAATCAACCCACCGCAGACCCTGCGCGTCAGTATCTGACGAAACGCGGTTTGAGCAGTGAAGTCATCGCCCGTTTTGCGATTGGCTATGCACCGCCAGGCTGGGACAACGTATTAAAGCGTTTTGGCAACAACCGCGAAAATCAGCAATCACTGACCGACGCAGGCATGTTAGTCACGAACGATCAGGGACGCAGTTACGATCGTTTTCGCGAACGAGTGATGTTCCCCATTCGCGATAAACGTGGCCGGGTAATTGGGTTTGGCGGGCGTGTGCTGGGCGATGCCCTGCCAAAGTACCTCAACTCCCCGGAAACCGATATTTTCCATAAGGGCCGCCAGCTTTACGGCCTTTATGAAGCGCAACAAACCGAAGCTGAACCGCAGCGTCTGCTGGTGGTCGAAGGCTATATGGATGTGGTGGCACTGGCGCAATACGACATCAACTATGCCGTTGCGTCACTGGGCACCTCGACTACTGCCGATCACATTCAGTTGCTGTTTCGGGTGACGAACAACGTTATCTGTTGTTATGACGGAGACCGCGCAGGACGAGACGCCGCATGGCGCGCGCTGGAAACCGCGCTGCCGTACATGACAGATGGCCGTCAGTTGCGCTTTATGTTTCTGCCGGATGGCGAAGATCCGGATACGCTGGTGCGTAAAGAAGGCAAAGCGGCGTTCGAAGCGAGGATGGAGCAGGCACAGCCGCTCTCCACGTTTTTGTTTAACAGCCTGATGCCACAGGTCGACTTGAGTAGCCCGGACGGGCGAGCACAACTCAGTACGCTGGCGCTGCCGCTGATTACTCAGGTTCCTGGCGAAACGCTGCGCATCTATTTGCGTCAGGAGTTAGGGAAAAAGCTCGGCATTCTTGATGATGCCCAGCTTGAGCGTTTAATGCCAAAACAGGCAGAAAATGGCACTGCCCGCCCTGCTCCACAGCTAAAACGCACGACCATGCGTATACTGATAGGGTTACTGGTGCAAAACCCCGAGCTTGGCGCTCTGGTTCCACCCCTGACCGGGCTTGATCCGAAAAAGCTGCCCGGACTTGGCTTATTTTCTGAACTGGTCAACACTTGTCTGTCACAACCTGGACTGACAACCGGCCAGCTTCTGGAGCAGTATCGCGGTACAAATGAAGCCGCTACCCTTGAAAAACTGTCGATGTGGGACGATATAGCAGATAAGGAAATCGCTGAGAAAACGTTCACCGACTCACTGAACCATATGTTCGATTCACTGTTAGTCCAGCGGCAAGAAGAGTTGATAGCTCGAGACCGCACACACGGGTTAAGCAGTGATGAACGCCGGGAACTCTGGACACTGAACCAGGAACTGGCCAAAAAATGAATTCAACGGCTTAAGTGCCGAATAGCAATCGGGACGATCCCGAAGGCCGCACCGAGGCGCAGCGGCAATAATATAAGCAGGCCCTCGCTTTAAAAGTCGGTAACTTGTTTTCGCCGACCGACACCAATCAATGAATTAAGTGTGGATACCGTCTTATGGAGCAAAACCCGCAGTCACAGCTTAAACTTCTTGTTACCAAGGGCAAGGAGCAAGGCTATCTGACCTATGCCGAGGTCAATGACCATCTGCCGGAAGATATCGTCGACTCCGATCAGATCGAAGACATCATCCAAATGATCAATGACATGGGCATTCAGGTGATGGAAGAAGCACCGGATGCCGATGATCTGTTGCTTGCTGAAAACTCAAACAACACCGACGAAGATGCGGAAGAAGCTGCCGCACAGGTGCTGTCGAGCGTTGAGTCTGAAATCGGACGTACCACCGACCCGGTGCGCATGTACATGCGCGAAATGGGTACCGTTGAACTGCTGACCCGCGAAGGCGAGATCGATATTGCCAAGCGTATCGAAGACGGCATCAACCAGGTACAGTGCTCCGTTGCTGAATACCCGGAAGCGATCACCTATCTGCTTGAGCAGTACGATCGTGTTGAAGCGGCAGAAGCTCGTCTGTCCGATCTGATCACCGGTTTCGTCGATCCTAACGCCGAAGAAGATCTGGCCCCAACCGCCACTCACGTCGGGTCTGAACTCTCTCAGGAAGAGATGGCTGACGACGAAGATGAAGACGAAGAAGAAGACGACGATTCCAGTGACGATGACAACAGCATCGACCCGGAACTGGCCCGTGAAAAATTCGGCGAACTACGTACCCAGTACGAACTTGCACGTGACACCATCAAAGCGAAAGGCCGCAGCCATGCCGCCGCTCAGGAACAAATCCTGAAACTGTCTGAAGTCTTCAAACAGTTCCGCCTGGTGCCAAAACAGTTCGATTATCTGGTCAACAGCATGCGTACCATGATGGAGCGCGTTCGCGTTCAGGAGCGTATCATCATGAAGCTGTGCGTTGAACAGTGCAAAATGCCGAAGAAAAACTTCATCACCCTGTTCACCGGTAACGAAACCAGCGAAACCTGGTTCAACGCCGCCGTCGCAATGAACAAGCCGTGGTCTGAAAAACTGAACGACGTAAAAGAAGACGTTCAGCGCGGCCTGCAGAAATTGCAGCAGATTGAAGAAGAAACCGGCCTGACCATCGAGCAGGTTAAAGACATCAACCGTCGCATGTCCATCGGTGAAGCGAAAGCCCGCCGTGCGAAGAAAGAGATGGTTGAAGCGAACTTACGTCTGGTGATTTCTATCGCTAAGAAATACACCAACCGTGGTCTGCAGTTCCTCGACCTGATTCAGGAAGGCAACATCGGCCTGATGAAAGCGGTAGACAAGTTTGAATACCGTCGTGGTTACAAGTTCTCCACCTACGCTACCTGGTGGATCCGTCAGGCGATCACCCGTTCGATCGCGGATCAGGCGCGCACCATCCGTATTCCGGTGCATATGATTGAGACCATTAACAAGCTCAACCGTATCTCCCGCCAGATGCTGCAGGAAATGGGCCGTGAGCCAACGCCGGAAGAACTGGCAGAACGCATGCTGATGCCGGAAGACAAGATCCGCAAAGTGCTGAAAATTGCCAAAGAGCCGATCTCCATGGAAACCCCAATCGGTGACGATGAAGATTCACATCTGGGCGATTTCATCGAGGATACTACCCTCGAGCTGCCGCTGGATTCTGCAACCACAGAAAGCCTGCGTGCGGCAACGCACGACGTGCTGGCCGGTCTGACCGCGCGTGAAGCGAAAGTCCTGCGTATGCGTTTCGGTATCGACATGAACACCGACCACACGCTGGAAGAAGTGGGTAAACAGTTCGACGTGACCCGCGAACGTATCCGTCAGATTGAAGCGAAGGCGTTGCGTAAACTGCGTCACCCGAGCCGTTCTGAAGTGCTGCGTAGCTTCCTCGACGATTAATCACTGGCTTCAGATGAAAAGACCGCAGCTTGCTGCGGTCTTTTTTTGTCCCTGATTTCATCACCCTCGCCTTTATTCCAGAACATCCCTCTCCGTTTTCTTCGTTGCTCTATTTGCGGCTATTTGTGCTCGCTTTTGCACTTATCAGAATGAAGGCCTCTCACCGTATACTCACAAAAAATGCTGGCTGCGCGAGGGCTGACGTTGACTCGCGCACCCAACGAAGCGCCGCCTCCTGCATTCCATCTTTCTTATTCTTTTTGTCTACACACTTTCAGGGAAACGTATTTAATGAACAAATTGTGGCTCACAGTGTTGTGTCTGGCACTGGCTGGATGTGCCAGCAAGTCTCCACTCGCGCCAGTGTCTCTGGTGACGCCGCCTTCTCCGCCGGCCATCGCCACAGAAGTGCAGCCAGAGAAGCCAGCCAACAACGAAAATCAGGCAAAACCCCGCCTGGCGACAGAAGCAACCTGCGCCAATGAACTGGCTGCGCTGAAAAGCTACAGCCCGAAAAGCTGGAATAAGTACAGTGCCGAAATGCGCCAGTTGACCCGTAAAAGCAGCCAGTTTGCGTCAGTAAAAGAGAAGATTTCACCGCAGATTAACGAGCTGGTTCTCAATTCCTACGATTCCAGAATGAAAACGCTCTGCTACCGGATTGAAAGCACCTTAGGCCAGATTATGATTTCACAGGCCACTCAGCTCTAAGAACAGCAACGCTCATCGCGGTGGCTGGCAGGGTTAACGCCCGCGAGCCACCAGCGCTTGATCTAATTCCCGGTATGCCTCAACCAGTTTATCCAGCGTGATACGACTCAGGCCGCTGGGATTGGGTAAAATCCACACCTCAGTGTCCCCTACCGTGACCTCCTGTTTGCCCCACTGCGCACCACGCTGGCTGAATGCCTGCTCAAACGCCTGCTTCCCCAAAATGGCCAGCGCCATCGGCTGGTAGTCCTGCATTTTGGTGATAAGCCCCCGGCCCCCTTCACGCAGTTCGTGAAGCGCCACTTCACTGGCCTGCACCGTAGGGCGCTCAACAAGTTTGGTGACACCGCAGCCGTAATCCAGCATCTGCTCAGCCTCTTCAGGTTTAAGCTGACGGTCGGTAAATCCGGCCAAATGCAGCACTTTCCAGAAACGATTCGCCGGATGGGCAAAAGGCAGCCCCAGATGCGCAGAAGACTTACCGGGATTGATACCACAGAAGACCACCCGCAACCCGGGCTTAAGAATATCCTTGACCATGACACAACTCGACTGAGGGAATGAGTGGGAAAGTATAAGAGATTGATAAGCCATTGTTTATAAAAACAGCACCCGCAGAGCATTTACTGGATTGGCTTCGGGAGTTCCTTTATAATTCCCCGCCACGGCCCCTTAGCTCAGTGGTTAGAGCAGGCGACTCATAATCGCTTGGTCGTTGGTTCAAACCCAACAGGGGCCACCAAATTTAAGCTTTAGAATCATATAATTAAGCCACTCGACAGAGTGGCTTTTTTGTTATCTGTTTTCTGAGTGGCTATAAAATGGCGACAGGAACAGCAACCCAGTACGACTGGCTTGGGCCTCTAGCGAACGGGTCACTCCTTCCGGTGTCTGCTTTTGTAGCCATTAGCAAACGGCATGACCATCCTGATTTAAAAACCGTGGTAAGAATCTGTCTCGCCACTGGCGCTCGGTGGTCTGAGGCTGAGAGTCAGGAAAAACCAGCTCGCGAAATTCAAAATCACTTACACCAAAACGAAAAGCAGGAAAAACCGCACTGTTCCAATCAGCAAAGAACTCTATGAGTCTCTGCCTGATGATAAAAACGGCTGGTTGTTTAGTGATTGTTATGGCGCGTTTCGGTCGGCTATGGAAAGAACAGGCATTGAACTGCCAGCAGGACAATTCACCCACGTTTTGCGCTACACCTTTGCCAGCCACTTTATGATTAATGGAGGGAACATATTGGTTTTACAACGAGTGCTCGGACATACAGATATAAAGATGACGATGCGATATGCGCACTTTGCGCCAGATCATTTAGAGGATGCTGTAAAGCTAAATCCGCTTAACTTAAGCATGCAAGGAAGGGTCTGATGGGGGAGATCGAGCGAGCCTTCTCGATGCTTTAAGTAGATGGATGGCCGCAACTGGAGCAAGCATGTCTGGGATCGAGAGGTAACCCATTGTGCCCGTAATCGCAGAGACTAGACGCTCAGTGACACCCTGTTCAGAAACGAAAAGTATTACTCTTCTCTTTTCTCTTTTGAGCCCTAAACATATGTAGCTATTTTCAAAGCCAACAAATCTACGGCGGCAGAACTTGAAAGGGTGGCTGTCATTAGTCTTGCCAAGCTGTTCCTCAATAATTGCCTCAAGCGCGGCACGCATGATCGCTTCGTTTATTCTTTCAGAACAAAAGTTGGCTATGCTGCCGTCGCGCTTAATGACATGAGGTGTTAACAACTTCAATACTCCATTTTTACGTTAACCCTAACTATCAAAAGTTCTACTTCCTTCTGATAGGTGCAATGGAGGAGACTCCTCCGTTTAATAAGTGGTGTTAGACTACTGAACTCAGATACAAAATGTCGGCTGTTTTCATACAACCTCCTGTTTTATAAGAACTTATCAATAAAATGATAAAAAATGGTAAATTCTGTGCCTAGTATCTCCCATATCACTGGTAGGTTTTCAAACCAACCTAGCTCTTTAGCGGACCTATAAATCGAGATTAAAGAAGCAGTTAAACCCAATGTTCTCAGTTGGTTATCTGAGAATAGGAATTTCTTCTCAATGGCCCTACTGTTCGAGCAGCCAGCGGTTTTAGCACAGGTTGTACGTTTACGTTTAAGCTTTTTCATATCCATTCCTTAAGGATATGAGGAAGCCGCCTTACCACTTTTAAACAGTCCATCGGGTTGAGTCTGGACATAACATTGTTATATGAATTGCTTACCTGCAGATCAACTGCTTAGAATGTAAAGTTTTTTAATGGCGATAAAGTGGCGATAGAAATGGCATATAACGGGTAATCATTGGCAAACAGATGCAAAGTATGTCAATGACAAATAACGCAACCTATTGATTTTAGGTAGTATCAGTAGGGACTCATAATCGCCAGGCTGTTGATTCAACCCAACAGGACCAACCAAATTTTAGCTTTAAAATCATATAATTAAGCCACTCGACAGAGTGGCTTTTTTGTTTTATCTACCGCGCAGTGTCGCAAAAATGGCGTGGCGGCAGTCAACACCTGACATGTCCATTCGAGCATGGCTGACTCAGACCAGTGCTTGCAGCTCTTCTCTCATGTACGCAGAAAAGTATTCCGGATCTTTAATCACCAGACGCTCACCGGCGTTGATTTTTTCAGCCCAACCGGCCACTTTGTGAGTGAATCCCTCATCCCAGCCTTCCTGGCTGCCTCGGGCCATCACATCTTCGGCAGTGACGGGTTCGCCCAACTCTTTCAGATACTTCAAAATTCCTTTCGTCGTGCTTTCGTCCATGGGCTGGGGGACAGGAACAGAAGTATTCATACCATTGATGAAGTCCAATGCTTTATCGATTACTGGTGCCATATTCATATCCTTAAAATTGTCCAGACACTGTACAAGGTTATAATATCGCCCAACTTTTACTTAAACATCAAAGCGTTTATTCACTTTACTCACACTAAATCTCTCAAATGTGAACTAAGTATGGATGACTGAGTTAGAGCTGCAAGTTTGGTCTGCCCCTCTTTCGCACCTCCGATAAAAATCACGCACCCGCGACATACGCCCCTTAGCCAAAGTCTCGATTTTTGCAACATTAAAACTTTTAAAAATCCGAATTAGTCCGTTTACGCACCTTTATTGTTTGAACATTTTCCGAACTGTGTTTAAAGTAACCAAAAAATGTAAACAAATGTCATTAAGTGCATTAGTAACGTAAATAACTAAGAGCCACAGGATCAGGGATGAAAGCGTTATACCCGGTGTGGGTGTTACTGGTATTCAGTCAGTCTGTTTTCGCTGCACCGTTATCACCAGCAGATCGCAACAGCATCGAACAACAACAGCAGCAATTGCTCCTTCAGAACCAGCAGCAGCGTGAGTCGCTGGAGCGCGCTGTACCGCTAACGCGTCCCTCGCAGCCTGAACTCCCTGCCTCAGCGACTGGCCCTTGTTTCACTATCCATCGCATTGTGCTCGACGATGCCACGCTGATTGATGCCCGCAAGCAGCAAAAATTACTCGCGCCCTGGCTGAACCAGTGTCTGGATATGGCGCGGATTAACCAACTCACGAATACCGTTTCTGACTGGTATATCAGCCGGGGATATATCACCAGCCGCGCTTTTTTGACGGAACAAGATTTACGCTCGGGTGAACTGCATTTAGCCATTCTTGAAGGTCGGCTCGAAAAAATTCGTATGGACGGCGCACCGGACCGCGAGCTGAAAATGGCATTCCCGGGGCTTGAGGGCCATATTCTTAACCTTCGCGATATTGAACAAGGCATGGAGCAAATTAACCGTGCCCGCACCACGCCGGTTCAGATTGAAATATTGCCGGGAAGCAAACAGGGCTGGTCGATTGTTAATTTGACCGCCACACCGGAATTCCCCCTTTCTGGCTCAGTGAGTTTTGATAATAGCGGCCAAAAAAGTACAGGCGTGGGGCAAATTAATGCCGGACTGACAGGCAACAACCTGCTGGGGCTAGCCGACAGCTGGTTTGTCAGCGGCGGGCGTAGCAGCGCGTTTTCGAATTCTAAAGATGCGCAGAATTTTGCCGCAGGCGTTAGCGTCCCCTACGGCTACAGCCTGTTTGACTACAGCTACAGCTGGAACAACTACCTCAGCACCATTGATAACAACGGCTATATCTGGCGCTCCAGCGGTGACACCGAAACGCACCGCTTTAACTTTTCCCACGTTCTGTTCCGCAATGGCGATATCAAGACGGGCGTGTCTGTGGGCCTGAGCCACCGCATCAACCGCAATTATCTGGATGACGTTCTGTTGCAAAGCAGCAGCCGCAAGCTCACCAGCCTGTTGTTTGGCCTGAATCACACGCAAAAAATTCTGGGTGGCGTAGCAACGCTGAACCCGACGTTCAGCCGCGGCATGCCGTGGTTTGATGCCGAAAGTGACGGCAATAAGAACGGCGACCTGCCTAAAGCCCAGTTCCGCAAATGGAGCCTTAACGCCAGTTATCAGCGCCCCGTTGCCGACAATTTATGGTGGCTGGCGAGTGCTTACGGCCAGTGGACGCCAGACCGCCTGTACGGCAGCGAACGCATGACGATTGGCGGGGAAAGCTCGGTTCGTGGATTCAAAGAACAAAGCATCTCCGGCGACAACGGCGCGTACTGGCGTAACGAACTCAACTACACGCTATTCACGCTGCCGGTCATCGGCCAGGTCAGCGCTTTGGTGGCTCTTGATGGCGGCTGGCTGCACTCCGACAGGCTCGATCCGTATGCCGGAGGCACCCTTTGGGGCACAGCCGCCGGGCTCAGTACTGCCAACCGTTGGGTATCAACGTCATTCACCGTTGGGCTTCCTCTTGTTTACCCGGACTGGCTCGGGCCAGACCACGTCAGCATTTACTACCGCGTTGCCGTCGCGTTTTAAGGGATTATCGTCATGAATCAGCAGCCTCCTGTTCGCTTAACGTCCCGTCTGCTCAGCTATCTGGTCAGCGCCCTGCTCGCCGGTCAGCCATTGCTGCCTGCGATTTCTGCCACGCTGACGCCAACGGGCAACACCTCCGCAGACAAAGCGGCGAACGGAGTGCCGGTGGTGAACATCGCCACGCCAAACGGCGCGGGGATTTCGCACAACCAGTTCAAAGACTACAACGTCGGCAAAGAAGGCCTGATCCTCAACAATGCCACCGGCAAGCTGAACCAGACACAGCTCGGCGGGATCATCAACGGCAACCCGAACCTGAAGGCAGGCAAGGAAGCGAAAGGCATTATCAACGAAGTGACCGGCGGCAACCGTTCACAGCTTCAGGGCTATACCGAAGTAGCGGGCAAAGCGGCGAATGTAATGGTCGCCAACCCGTACGGCATCACCTGTAACGGCTGCGGCTTTATCAACACTCCGCAGGCAACGCTGACCACGGGCAAACCCGTTTTCGACGCGAACGGCAATTTACAGGCGCTGGATGTCAAAAAAGGCAGCATCACGATTGAAGGCAAAGGGGTTGACGCCAGCGGCAGCGATGCGCTGTCGATCATCTCGCGTGCGACCGAAGTGAATGCCGCCATTCATGCAAAGGATTTGAAAGTGATCGTCGGGGCCAACCGGGTTGGCGCTGACGGCAGCGTCACGGCGCAACAAGGCGAAGGGGCTGCGCCGTCGGTGGCGGTCGATACCGGCGCGCTGGGCGGCATGTACGCCAACAGAATTCATCTGGTGTCCAGCGACAAAGGCGTGGGCGTTAACCTTGGCGACCTGAATGCTCGTCAGGGCGATATCACCCTCGACGCCAACGGCAAGCTCACCGTGCATAACAGCCTTGCCAGCGGAGCACTGGACGCCAAAGGCCAGAGCATCACCCTGACCGGCGACCATAAAGCCAGCGGCAACATCACGCTGAACAGTCAGAGCGACATCGCGCTCAGCAACGGATCGCTGAACAGCGATAACGACCTGGTGCTGAATGCCAACGGCACGCTTTCGCAGAGCAAGACCAGTCTGACCGCCGGACGGGATGCGGCGCTGAAAGCCAAAAATATCAGCCAGGACGCCACCAGCCAGATCAACGCAGCGCGCAACGTTGCGCTCAATGCCAGTGACGCGCTCACCACCCAAGGCCAGAATACCGCCGGGCAAAACCTGACGGCCAGCGCCACCACGCTGACACAGAGCGGCAAGCTGCTGGCGGACGGCAACACACAGCTTAACGCCAGCACGCTCACCAACCGTGGCAATGTGCAGGGCGGCGCATTGACGGTGAACAGCACTTCCCTCACCAACAGCGGCTCGCTGCTGAGTGGCAGCGGCCTGAACATCACCACCAAAGATTTCACGCAAAGCGGCAGCACTGGCGCGAAAGGCAAAGCCGATATCACCGCCAGCGGGCAAGTGAACAACACCGGCTCGCTTGTAAGTGATGACTCACTAACTCTGAAAGCTCACGATGTGGCTCAGAACGGCACGTTGTCCGGGAGTAAAGGGCTGACCGTCAATGCTGACTCGCTGACCTCCGGCAAAAATGCGGTGACTCACTCTGACGGCAATCTGGCGCTCACGGCCAATACAGCCACGCTGGACGGTGAAACCAGTGCGGGCGGCGACATACAGTTGCAGGGCGACAAGCTCACAACAGCCGCCAGTTCGCAGGTGCAGAGCGGCAAAAATCTCAGCATTAAAGCCCGGGAAGCCAGTCTTGCGGGAACGCATGCAGCAAAGCAATCGCTCACAGTTAACGCCAGCGAGAAGCTCACGCACAGCGGCAAAAGCAGCGCGGCCTCCACCAGCCTGACGGCACCTGAACTGAACAACAGCGGCGTGTTGGTTGCCTCTTCCCTGAGCACACAGTCGCAAACGCTGACCAACAGCGGGCTGCTGCAGGGCGATAACGCGCTGAAGGTGAGTACTCGCTCACTGAACAACCAGCTGAACGGCACGCTCTACAGCGCTGAAAATCTGGTGCTGGATATCCCCGGCATCAGCAACAGCGGCCTTATCACCAGCGACAAATCTCTGACGCTGAATGCCACCACGCTGACTAACCCAGGCAAAATCACCGCCAATGCGTTGACCGTGAAAGCCGCGACGCTGACGGGCGATGGCCTGTTGCAGGGCACAAACGCGCTGGAAATTTCGGGCGATACCTTATCGCAAGGAACCGCCGGACGCTGGCTGACAGCGGGTGATTTATCGATTAGCGGCCAAACGCTGACAACCGCAGGCACCACGCAGGGGCAAAACCTGGGCGTGAAGGCCAAAGACTGGACCCACTCCGGTTCAGCACTCGCAACCGGCAACCTGAACACCAGCCTGACAAACTCGCTGCTCAATAACGGCGAGCTGCTGAGCCAGGGCGATTTCAGCCTGACAGCGCCGACGCTGACCAACCACGGCAAACTGCTGGCAGCCGGCGATATGGCGCTGAGCGGCAACCAGTTCAGCAGCAACGGCACGCTTCAGGGCGACACGCTCAGCCTGACTCAGGGCAGCATTGATAACCAGGGCACAATTGTTGGCCTCAACGGTTTGCAACTCAGCAGCACTGGCGCGCTCACGAACAGCGGCGACTTGCTGAGCCAGCAAGCCCTGAACATCACCGCCGGTAACGTCACCAACAGCGGACGCTGGCAGGGGCAGACTATCGCTCTCGACGGCAACAGCCTGAATAACAGCGGCGCGATTCAAAGTGCGCTGGATTTGGCACTGACGCTGAGTGGCGACGTGATTGCCGCCACGGGCAGCAAAATTACCGCGCTCGGGGATGCGACCCTGAGCGGAAAAGCGCTGAATAACCAGGGGCTGATCAGCGCCAAAACGCTGGATGTGAAAGGCGACTCGCTGACCAACAGCGGCGAGATTAGCGGGGTGAACAACCTGGCGTTGACGCTGAACGGCAACCTGCAACAGCAGGGCAAAATGCTGACCGGCGGCGCGCTGAACGTCAAAGCGAAAGACATCGACAACAGCGGCCAGCTTCAGGGCGCTGCGACTCAACTTAACGCCAACACCTTGACCAACAGCGGGCGCATTCAGGGCGATAGCGGCCTGACGCTGATCCTGCTCAACAGCCTGAACAACAAGGCGAATGGCGTGATCCTCAGCCAGAATGCCCTGACGCTGACCGCCCCGGTTCTGACCAACGACGGTACGCTGCAAGGCAATGGCAAAACCACACTCAATGCAGCAAACCAGGCTCGCAATAACGGGAAAATGCTTTCCGGCGGCGACCTGACCCTGAGCAGCGCAGACTACAGCGGCAGCGGCTGGCTACAGGCAACAAACCTCGTTCTGAACGTGGCAAAACTTGCCAGCACCGGCACCGCGATCGCGGCGAATCAGGCCACGCTGACCGGAAGCACCCTGACCAACGGCGGCACTTTCCAGGCCGCGATGCTGGATGTGAATTATCAGACACAGACCAACAGCGGCACGCTGCTCGGCAGCCAGAGCCTGAAGCTCAAAGGCAACAGCCTCAACAACGCCAACGGCAAAGTGTTCAGCGGCGGCGATATGGCGACGGAACTGGCCTCGCTCAGCGGCGTGGGCCAACTGGTGGCGCTGGGTAACCTGACGCTGAAACTCACCAACAGCTTCACCTCACAGGGCGTTATCGCCTCGAACAAACAGCTGTCGATTTCCAGCCAGGGCGATATCACCAACGCCAGCACCTTGCAGGGCAACGGCATCACGCTGAACGCTGCAGGCAAACTCACCAATAACGGTTTGCTGACCGCAGGCAGCGGCGCGACAACGCTCAGCGGCAGCCAGATTGCGATGAATGCCAGCGGCAGTTTGCAGGCAGGCGGCGACGTCAGCCTGACCAGCCAGAGCAACATCACGCTCGATGGATTTACCGGCACAGCCGGAAGCCTGCTGCTGAGCGCGACCGGGTCAATCATCAACACCGCCCTGCTCTACGCGGGCAACAATCTCGCGCTGTATGCCGACAAGATTCAGAACCTGCGCGGCGATATTCTCGCGGGCAACAACCTGGTGATGCAGAAAAACGCCAGCGGGGCGGCGAACAGCGAAGTGACCAACACCTCCGGGAATATCGAAACCACCAACGGCGATATCACTATTCGGACCGGGCATTTGTTGAATCAGCGTGATGGGCTGAAAGTGAGCTCATCAACTGTGATTGATAATCCCGCCGGTATTGATGGACTGGGGAATGCAACCATTGATGTTCCCGTCTATCTCCTCCCCGATGGAACTTACGGTGTCTATAGCACCGTTTCAACGGACTGGAGCGGTGGTTCACCTGGTCACGGCGGCGGTAGCTACATCACCACAGAGAGCTGGCATTACGCCCCCTGGAAAAACGCGGCCCCAGTCGAGTTTATTGCCCGTCAGACCCAACAGGACGTCACCAGTGATGGCGCTGCGGCGCGTATTGCTTCAGGCGCTAATCTCAGCATCAATGCCACATCGCTGGACAATCTGGCGAGCAACATTCTTGCCAACGGTAACGTCAACCTGACTGGCTCAACGCTGAACAATCAAAGCTGGCAGTCGGGCACTTACACCGATTACTACTCCTATGTTGTGTCCCCCGACAGGTATTACTATGCGGATCAAACCGTAGACAACCTGCCTACAAATGGACAGCCGAATAAACCGGGTGCGGTGCTCCATTTGCCAAGCCTGAATGACACCATTAAGTATGCGCTGGACGGGCAGCGCAGCGATGTTCAGAACGGCGAAATCTTCCGCTCCGTCATCCAGGCGGGTGGCAATGTTATCGCTAACTTCGCCAGCGATATCAGCAACACCAACACCACGGCTAACGCGGGCAAAATCACCAACACCATTGCGAAGCCGACGTTAAACACGCCTTCGGCGCAGAACATCAGCGGTGGCGCAAACCAGAAAGCGCTGGATCAGGCCGACACGTCAGCCATCACCAACCCGGACTGGAAAGACACCACCAACGGCCAGACGATTGGCGGCGGCACTGGCCTGAACCCTGGCGGCATGGGCGGCGATTATCCCCTGCCCTCCGGCAACAACGGTTACTTTGTGCCGTCCACCGATCCGGACAGCCCTTACCTCATCACGGTGAACCCAAAACTGGACGGCCTGGGTCAGCTCGATCCTTCCCTGTTTGGCGATCTGTATAAACTGCTGGGCATGAACCCGGGCGCGGCACCGAAAGAGACGAACTCGCAGTACACCGACGCTAACCAGTTCCTCGGCTCGTCTTACATGATGGATCGTCTGGGCCTCAACCCGGACAAAGACTACCGTTTCCTGGGCGATGCGGCGTTTGATACCCGCTACGTCAGCAACTACGTGCTGAACCAGACCGGCACTCGCTACATTAACGGCCTCGGTTCCGATCTCGACCAGATGCGTTACCTGATGGATAACGCCGCCAACGCGCAGAGCGGGCTTGGCTTGAAATTTGGCGTGGCGCTGACCGCCGATCAGGTGGCAGCACTCGACCACAGCATTCTGTGGTGGGAGACCTCGACCATCAACGGCCAGACCGTGATGGTGCCGAAAGTGTATCTCTCGCCAAAAGATGTGACGGTGCAGAGCGGCAGCGTGATCAGCGGCAACAACGTACAACTGGCGGGTGGCAACATCACCAACAGCGGCAGCTCGCTGATTGCCCGCAATGGCCTGAGCGTCGACAGCAGCAACAGCCTCAACAACCTCAACGCCGGGCTTATCAGCGCGGGTGGCGGTCTCGACCTGAGTGCGCTGGGCGACATCAACAACATCGGCTCCTCGATTTCCGGTAAAACCGTTCAGCTCGAAAGTGTGGGCGGCAATATCAACAACATCACCCGGACGCAGCAATGGAGCATCGGCGGTGACAGTCGCCGGGGCAATGTGCACATCAGCGGAACTGATGTCGGCCAGACAGCTTCCATCACCGCCAGCGATGGCCTGTATATGGATGCAGCCAACGACATCAACATCACCGGCGCGAACGTAGCCGCAGGCGGCGACCTGGCGATAGGCGCAGGCAATAACATCAACATTGCGGCCAACCAGATAACCGACAGCAGCAGCCAGTCTGGCTTCTGGGGCAAGAAAGACACCAGCGCGTCGTCCACCTCCAACCAGGGCAGCGACATCACCGCAGGCGGCAACGCGGTGATGCAGGCCGGAAACGACATCAACGTTACGGCGAGCAGCATCAACGCAGGCAAAACCGCGCAACTGGTAGCCGGAAACGACCTGAACCTGAATGCGGGAGAAACCAGCCAGACCAGCCGCACAGGCGGCAGCGAAACGCATCAGAGCAGTGCAGACAGAACCACCCTCAGCGCAGGCGAGAACGCCACCCTGGTGGCAGGACGCGATATCACCAGCCAGGCGGCGGGCATTGCGGCAGAAGGCAATGTCGGCATTCAGGCCGGACGCGACGTGAACCTTCAATCTGAAGCCACCGTCAACGGCAGCAGCAGCCGTGGCGGCAAGAAAGTGGTCATTGACGAATCCGTTCGCCAGCAAGGCACGGAAATCGCCAGCGGCGGCAACACCACGATTATCGCCGGACGCGATGTGAACAGCGAAGCCGCACAGGTCACCGCCAGCGGCGATATCGGCGTGGCCGCCGGGCGGGATGTGAATCTCACCACCGCCACCGAAAGCGATTACCACTACAAAGAAGAGACGAAGACCAAAAAAGGGTTCCTGAGCAGCAAGACCACGCACACCATCGAGGAAGACAGCGCGACGCGTGAAGCGGGCACCCTGCTCAGCGGCAACAACGTGCAGGTGCTGGCGGGCAACAATCTGCTGGTGAAAGGCTCCTCGGTGGTTGCCGACGATGCCGTGAACCTGCATGCGGGCAATAACGTCGATATCGTGGCCGCCACCAACACCGACTCAAGCTGGCGCTTCAAGGAAGAGAAGAAAAGTGGCCTGATGAGCAGCGGCGGGATTGGCTTCACCATCGGCAGCAGCAAATCCACCCACGACCTGCGCGAAGCAGGCACCACCCAGAGCCAGAGCTTCAGCACCGTCGGCTCGACGGGCGGCAGCGTGTCGATTTCTGCCGGTAATCAGGCGCACATCGGCGGCGCAGACCTTATCGCCGGGAAGGATTTAAGCCTCAGTGGCAGCAGCGTCATCATCGACCCGGGCCACGATAAGCGCACCCGCGATGAGACCTTCGAGCAGAAGAAAAGCGGGCTGACGCTGGCGCTTTCCGGCACTGTCGGTAGTGCGATTAACAACGCGGTCACCGCAGCGCAGGACACCAAAGAGGAGAGCGACGGTCGTCTGAAGGCACTTCAGGCCACCAAAACGGTACTGTCCGGCGTGCAGGCCGGACAGGCAGCCGACATGGCGAACACCACCGCCGACCCGAACGCGATGGGCGTTGCCCTCTCGCTGACCACCCAGAAATCGAAATCACAGCAGCATGCCGAAAGTGATGCGGTGGCAGGCAGCACGCTGAACGCGGGCAACAACCTGTCCATCACCGCCAACGGCAAAAAAGGCGGCGGCGATATCGTGATTGCCGGCAGCCAGCTGAAAGCAGGCGGCGACACCCTGCTCGACGCGAAGAACGATGTCATTCTTAGCGGTGCAGCCAACACCCAACAAACCAGCGGCAAGAACAGCAGCAGCGGCGGCGGCGTGGGCGTGAGCATCGGCGCAGGCGGTAACGGCGCGGGCATCAGCGTGTTCGCCAACGTCAACGCCGCACACGGCAAGGACAAAGGCAACGGTACAGACTGGACTGAAACCACTATCGACAGCGGTAAAACCGTGACCATCAAGAGTGGGAACGACACCGTCCTCGATGGCGCACAGGTCAACGGCAATAAAATCGTGGCGGATGTCGGACACGATCTGCTGATGCGCAGCCAGCAGGACACCAACAGCTACGACAGCAAGCAGACCAGCGTGGCCGCTGGCGGCAGCTTCACCTTCGGCTCCATGACCGGCTCGGGTTACATCAACGCGAGCCAGGACAAAATGAAGAGCCGCTTTGATTCGGTGGCAGAACAGACCGGGCTGTATGCGGGTGACGGCGGGTTCGATATCACCGTCGGCAACCACACCCAGCTGGACGGCGCGGTTATCGCCTCCACCGCCACACCGGACAAAAACAGCCTTGATACTGGCACGCTGGGCTTCAGCGACCTGCACAACGAAGCCGATTTTAAAACCTCGCACTCCGGCATCAGCCTGAGCGGCGGCGGCAGCTTCGGGGATAATTTCCAGGGCAACATGCCGGGCGGCATGATTTCAGCCGCAGGCAACAAAGGCCATGCAGAAGGCACCACGCAGGCCGCCGTGGCAGATGGCACTATCACCATCCGCGACAAGGCGAACCAGAAGCAGGATGTCGCCGACCTGAGCCGTGACACCGAACACGCTAACGACAGCATCAGCCCCATCTTCGACAAGGAGAAAGAGCAGAACCGCCTGAAAGAAGTCGGGATGATCAGCGATATCGGCAACCAGGCGGCGGATATTGCGCGGACGCAGGGCGACCTGAACGGGCTGAAAGCCGCGAAGGAAAAATACGGAGACGTTCCGGCAAATGCGACAGAGAAAGAACGTCAGGCTTATCTTGCAAACCTGCGTGACACGCAGGCATACAAAGATGAAATGGCGAAGTTCGGCACCGGCAGCGACATGCAGCGCGGTATTCAGGCGGCAACAGCGGCACTTCAGGGACTGGCGGGCGGCAATATGGCAGGAGCGCTGGCAGGTGCTTCAGCGCCGGAGCTGGCGAATATCATCGGCCACCATGCTGGCATTGATGACAACACGGCAGCCAAAGCCATTGCTCACGCCATCCTTGGCGGCGTAACCGCAGCCCTTCAGGGCAACAGTGCAGCAGCAGGTGCCGTCGGCGCAGGAACCGGCGAAGTGATCGCGGTAGCCATCGCGAACAGCCTCTACCCAGGCGTGGAAGCGTCGAAACTTACGGAAGATCAGAAGCAAACCGTGAGTACACTGGCAACGCTGTCGGCTGGCATGGCTGGCGGTATTGCCGGTGGCGATGTGGCGGGTGCTGCGGCTGGGGCTAGTGCCGGGAAGAATGTTGCTGAGAATAACTCTCTCAGTGCACAGGATGAAAAGAAGCGTCAGGATGCGAAGTGGTCACTGCCCTATATCAAGGATGCCAACAAAAAAGCAAAAGCCGAAAAGCTCATTGCTGATCTTGATGCGAAAGATAAAGCGTTCGATGCAGCACTGGACAAAGCGTGTCAGGGGTTATCTTCATCAGCCTGTAACGGTATGCGACAGGAACTTGCCGGCATGGGCAAGAGTTACGATGAACACATGGATGGTCAGTATGTCGGCACGATGGGTAGCGTGTACAAGGAAGGAGCGGATAAAATCGCCGGACAACAGTGGCAATATGCTACCGCAGATGCTAAAGCCCAGCGCGATGCTAATGTTCAGCGTATAGCGCAGAACTGGGGTGTTAGCCCGGAAACGGCTTCAACATTGTATGATTCGATGACATTTGTACACGGTGTGGCGGCAATTGGCGGTTCTGTTTATGGGATGAAAGGTTCTGGAATAAGCGAAGAGACGGCAGGGTCAATTAGGAACGTCAATCCGGGATACCCCGAATCAGGGCGAACACACAACTGTGTAAACTGCTCGATTGCTACAGATGCAACATTAGGCGGAAACCCCGCATCAGCGTTACCGATTAATCATAATAATGGAGTACCATTATCCGTTTTAGAAAATCAATATAGCACTAAGTTTAAGTACGCCCCTTCATCTGAAAGTATTGCGCAGCAAATGACAAATGCAGGTTCTGGCTCAAGAGGTATTGTTTTTGGCTCGTATGGACCAGGTCAACCGGGACATGTATTTAATGTTGTGAACCAAAATGGTACAGTTCGTTTCCTTGACGGGCAGACAGGTAAATCTGCTGATCTCAGCCAGTTCAAATCATTCCAACTGTTGAGGACAAACTAATGATCACTTTTGATGAAGCTGTTGATAAGGCAACCCAATATCTTAATAAAACAGATATGCCGGTTGTTATTACCCTACAAGGACGCTTTTCGGAGGGATGGTTTTTTTATTTTCAGTCCAGAGCATATATGGAAACAGGCGATTTCTCTGCTCAACTTATAGGTAATTCCCCATTTATAGTTGACAAGGATACAGGTGAGATACATGAACTTGGGACTGCATATCCTATTGAAAAATACTTGCAGGATTACGAAGAAAAGAAAAATAGCATAATTTAGTACAATCCCGCCCTTACCGGGCGGGATCATTTTTCATTCAGTTCGCTTCAAGGGCAACCTTAGCCACAACGCCCTGAAGAAATGCCATAACCTCCAACTGCTCTTTCTGTGGAAGTTGCGTTGTTTTGTTCAGCACTGTCATTAACGGCGTTGCATTGGGCGAGTGGTAATGACCAAAAAACCCAACATGAGGTGTACAGAGAAAGGTGTGTTGAAAAACTTAAAGTATCAATGGCACAGAACTTCGTGGTCAGACTGAAGACACTTAGAATCAAAATTATTTAATAAACAAGGAAATAAAATAATGAAAAAGGCAATAGCAGTAGCAATCTCAATGGCATTTCTGTCGGGCTGTGCTGGTTCGTCAAAGCCTGAAACGGTCAAATCCACAAATGGCAGCGCTATTGAAATTGTTAGTGGAGCAGCACTGGGTGATTTAAATAATAATCGGGCAGCAGATAATAAATTACGTCTGGTTACCCCTGCTGACAACGCTACAGGGAAAGGCCTGGCAGTGCTAGCAGTTGTTACAGGGAATTTTAGCACCAGTGATTTTGATAAGGAAAATTATAAGGGAAGCGCTATTGATACAATGGTTAACCCTACAGAAAGCTACTTCACGCCAAAAGCAAAGAAGAGTATCACAGAATGGATGTCGGCCAACACTTCAGGTTATACATATAACCAGCCTTTATATATTGGTCACGCAACCTGGGCACTCATCTTTAACGACTCAAGCGTTGCCGATCCCATTTACCAGCTGAAATACAAAGTTATTTTCTATAAGCGCCCTGAAGGTGGCAGTCTGTTCTCCGCATTTACCGTAGCTGATTGTAGCCCTACGCCTGTAACGGCCACACTGGCAGAATGGAAAGAAAATAACTACCAAAAGGTCACCACAGAAACTCAGAAATATATGGATAACTGCTTACTCGAATTCAATAACCAGCTTCCACGCTTATTAAAGCCCGCCAATAAATAAGCTTTTCGCTCATCAATCCCGCCTTTATCGGGCGGGATCATTTCTCATTCAATTAGCTTCAAGCGCTACCTTCGCCAACACGCCCTGTAAAAACATCATCACCTGCTGCTGTTCTTTTTCTGGTAAGTGAGTGCTCGCCTGGCTCATGACTTTCATCAATGGCGTTTCAGTCGGGCGAGTAGTAATGACCAGACAACCCGGCATTATGCGCACATCCAGCGGCGTTCCGGTGGTAAATCCGGCTTCTTCCATCCAGATGCCGTTCAGGCGCAGGCTGGCATTTCGGGTGTAGCACTTTGTTCTGTTTGTCTTTCTGTCGTAATGGCGAATGCTGACGTAACTGACTGTCATGCGGCGTAGCGGTTTAGAAATTCCGTTATTTTTGTCTGTACCGGAAACCGATTTCGCTCTGCGTATGATTTTGTTTTGCACGCCGTAACGGTCATATTTGCGTACTGGATCGTGCTTTTCTGAAATATCGGGCAAAGCGGCTGGATCTGTTTGGGCAATAGCGACTTCTGGCTTATGATTTTTGTCAGCCATGATCAACTCCGTGTAAGTTGTTTGTGGTCAGCGGTATGGAAGTGTTGGTCGCACTTTCATGCCGCGCTCTTTAATAATCTGAATTTATTATTTCTTTATTTTCCTGTTGCAGTCTGATGCTTCTTTAAGCCCGTTCATTATACCGTACTGAATAAAAGTACAGTTCTTTATAAATGAGCAATGTTCAGAAATGCGAGGCTGCTTCAGGAAATGGTTTTGCTTTATGCAGTGTTGCATATTTGACGTCCATCTAAGAAGTTTTCGTATTCAGAACGATAATAACTCCCAGCCTTCCGTAAAAATATCACAATTGAAAGTCGTCGAGACCTGCTGATGTACATCCAGGAGAACAAAAGAACACAACAACAAACAGGCATGAGTAGCATGTAGAATGCAAATGATGAATGAATTAGCCAAGATTTAATCTGACACAGCTTTGGCGAAGAGCTAAACTAACAGGCCATTTTCTGCCAAAAAAAAACAACATATATAGTAAATGAAGAATTTAACCCATCGTTACATCTCATTCGTTCATTAATTAGTCAACCACACTTTCACCTCTGAACCTCATACAAAGTGTGAATAGTTAAGTGAGTACTTATAAGTTACAATCACTGCATAGAACGTTAAAACCAAATAATGAATAAAAAAAATCGTCGATTATATTCTCACTCTATATGTATACCGCTCATCAGTCTTTGATGGAGTTTTATTATTAATGATAAGGATTAAGTCATGAAAGAGAAGACAAAGAATTTTTTCCTTCTGATCGTTGTTGTCGTGTCTGGCCTACTGCTTCTAAAGTTCGAGCATGTTTTTTCCGCATTTTCTGTTATTTTCATCTATAGTTTGTACAAGCTATATCCAGAAAGAGACCTCTTAGTAAAGATAATAAGAAGTACATTCGCCATTAAATTTTATAATGTGGTGGTATGGTTCATTTCATATGTATTGACACTAAAAATGCTTAGTGTGATTTACGGAGTTGATGAGGAATATTTGAAATTCTCGCCTTTCGTTGTTGCTATCCCTGTTTCTATTTGTGTTCTGTATTTCTTTTTGGTGCTTGTCACAGGTATATTCAGCGCAGTAGGCATGATTGCTGGCAATGTTATTGGCTTCCTTCCTGAGTGGGAAAAAGATAATTATGAGAATTCAATATTTGCCAGAGTAATTACCATGCTCCAGTCTTTAGTGGTTGTTGCAGCAATTCCATTTTTTCTTTCCGCTCTATCTTCAGGTTATATTGCGAGGATAGCGATACTGTCAGATGCGTCATTCATATCTGATTGCGGAGCAAAGAAATGGCGAGTGATGTATCTGCGAAAAAATAACAATGAATGCTATAAGTTTATATTAAACAGGAATATATTTAGTGAACAACCAGTGATTTTGGTTTCAAAAAAATAGAAAGGTGGGAATGTTTCCCAATTATATTTAAACCCACTTAACTCACAAAAAGGAATGATTGATGGCAAGAAGATCGGAGCTTAAAGGCATAGCCAACGCTCTTAACGGTAGCTTTATCAGCAGAAACAATGACTTTGATGGATACTGGGCAATTGGCTTGCTAAAACGATTTTCTGTGGAAAGAAGTTTTACTTCACTGGGTATTTCATTTCCACTTCAACAACCAAATACCAATGTTCCACTCATTAATTATATCGTTCAGCGTTATACAGAAATCCTTACTTACCTTCTGAGAAAGCAGCATTTGCCAAACTCATGGATAAAAAATGTTACTATTACAGTCGATTTCTCCGCCGTTGTTGACGATTCGCAATCATCCACCTATCCAGCGTCAGGAACTCCCTTCAAATGCTTGTGTAAAATTACCGATGACAATGACCATATCTACTCTTCGATAAGCTATGGTCGATGTGAGCCTCATTCAGCAGCGAGAGAATCAAGATCGACCCGCAGAATAACTCTCTAAATTATCTGGCTTTTTTGCCCCCTGCTCATCATTCATTGAGTTTTCACCGACTGTGTAGACATCAAGTATCGAAGTTAAATTCCAGTAAAAAAAAACCATTATCCGTATCGAAGGCAAAAGTTTCCCAGTCTGTTGCATACCAGACCGGCGGAATCATGGTAACACGGTAAATAGCAGGCGTATAAACAAGCTGTTTCAGTAAGTCCATAAACCCTGCACACAAAGCAGGTAACTCATTTTTTAAAGTCACTGCTTTACCGAAGCAGAAGAACCATGTATTAAGGCTATCAACAAGTTGATGTTCGTTTACTTCCTCCAGGCTAATATGCCAGTTTGCAATAATTGTTCCGGGGTATATATTAGCAACATTATTTTCAATAGATTGAAGCAAAGTAAGTTTCTGAGGTAGATTAATAAACGCGTACTCAACACCAATATTATCGGCAATGTTCATTGTTTCAATTGCAGACAGGTAACCATTAATTTTTTCGACGTCCAATTGTATATGCTCATCTGTCATTTTTTTAAATTTCATAGCATTCAATCCCTGTTAATAAAATATTTGCATGGCTTAATATAAACCATCGACCGTCATCGGTTAATTTTTACTCACTGAGCCAATACCAGTCAAGTCTACCACCCAATTAAAATCAATTACTTACTGACATTTTTTGTTGGTTGCTGATACCGTCCCTTCCCCAAAAACAAAGCCACCCTCCCTGGTGGCTTGTTCATCTCATTCCTTTAAACCACTAAACCCCTGCCCACCACAATCGTAGTTTCATTCCCCAGCCGCTGGTGAAGCCTGTGGTGACGGATTTCACTTCGCCTTTTGAAATCACCACCAGCGTGGGTGTGACCTGAATTTGCCACTGTCGGGAGAGCGTGCCTTGCTCGTCGTTGACGACGGGCAGCGCGTACTTCTTGCGTGCCAGCCATTGTGTCAGCGTGGCATCGTCGCCGGATCGCAGGGCGACGCTCATCACGTTGCCGCCCTCTTCCGCGATATTCGCCACCGCTGGCGTGGTGTAGCGACACACTGCGCACCACGTTGCCCACACGTACACCAGCAACGGGCGATCCTGGCTCATCGCGGCCAGGTCGACGGTTTCGCCATCAATGGTTTGCAATGGCGCACTGACAAACGTCGCCGGCAGCGTCGGTTTACGAAACTGATCCATCACCAGCATCACCGCTGCCACAATCAGCAGCAGCACAATACCTTCGCGCAGCCAGCGCTTCAGCTTAGCTCGCATCGGCTTTCGCCAGCTCTTCTTTCACCAGCGCCTCCAGGTCTTCATAAGGGATCGCTCCCGGCACCATCGTTTTGCCGACAAGCGTAGCGGGGGTGCCCTGCACGCCCAGCACCTGCGAGAGGATCAGGTTCATTTGCAGCGTTTCACCGCTTTGCCCGTCCGGTTTGATGTTCGCGGTGTTGGTCTTTTGCTGCGCGGCGAGGATCGACGCGTCATCGTGATAGCCCTTCTTCGACATCAGGCGTTGATGCAGCGCCCAGAACTGCTCGGGCTGTTCGCGCCATGCGGTGAGCGCAATCCTTGCCGACGCGGCGGAGCTTTCACTGCGGAACGGCAGCAGTTTGACCACCAGCCGCACGTCCGGGTATTTGTGGACGATTTTTTCCAGCTCCGGGTCGAACTGTTTGCAGTACGGGCAGTTGTAATCGGTGAACGATACCAGCGTCAGACGCGGCTTTTTCGCCCCCATTGCCGGGGTGTTCGGGTCGTTGAACAGCAAGTCCTGCAACTGCGGTTCGGCCGCCATGCTGAAGGTGGAAAGGCAAAACAGGAAAATCAGTGTGAAAATGCGCATTAGTGTTGTCCTTTGGCCTGATTGAGGGTTTGCAGCACGTCATCGGTGCTGAGCAGCGGCGGCAATACGTGGCCCTGCTTCAGTTCTGGCCCGTAAATTTGATTGAACGGCACCGCCACGCTTTGGCGGGTGCGAAGAAACTGGCTGATGGTGTCCGATGGGCGGCTCCAGTCGCCGCGAAGAGCGACCACATCCGGGGCGGTCAGCGCGTCCTGTACGTCATCGCGCAGCAATACGTTGTATTTGTTGGCTTTGCAGGTCACGCACCAGTCGGCGGTTACATCAATGAAGACCCGTTTGTTTTCCGCCAGCGCGGTGGTAATCGCCTGCTCGCTCAACGGTTGCCAGTTCACGCGATCTTCGACGATGCCTTTGCTGTCCGGGCGCATCAGCAGGAAGGTCGCCACAAGGACGAGTACGGTCGCAAACGTGCTGCCCATCGCGATGCGTTTTCCCCAGCGCCATGCGAGGGCAACCAGCAGAATAAAGGCCACCAGAGCCAGCACAACAAACGTTGGGATAAAGCCGATATGCGTTTTCAGCAGGCTACCCAGCCACAGCGCTGAACCGAGCATCATCAACCCGAGGATGGCTCTGACGACGTTCATCCAGCGGCCTGGTTTCGGCATTTTCAGCGCCAGCCCCGGCCAGATGGCGATGAAAATCCACGGCAGGCTCATGCCAATCCCCATGGCGAAGAACAAGCCCCATAACAACGGCAGAGGCGCAACCAACGCAACGGAAACCGCCGTGCCCAGAAACGGCGCGGTACAAGGCGTTGCCAGCAGCGTGGCGAACGCGCCCTGCCAGAAATGCCCGGTCAGCGTGTTTCCGCCCCGTGTCGCGAGGAACGTCGTAACGCCGGAAGAGAGGCGGATCTCAAACAGGCCGAGCAGGCTGGCGCTGAACAGCACCATCACCAGCGCCATCGCCGCGATAAACCACGGGTTCTGGAACTGAATGCCCCAGCCGAGCGTCTGATTGCTGAGCCGCAGCAGCGTCATCATCAGTGCCAGCGCCAGGAACGAGGTGACAATCCCGAAGCTGGAGGCGACAAACTGCTGGCGAATGTGGCGACGATCCGTCGATTGCACCTGCACAATGCTGCCAAGCTTCATCGCCAGCACGGGCAATACGCACGGCATAACGTTGAGGATCAGCCCGCCCGCCAGCGCCATCAGCAGCACCCACCACAGCGACGTGGGATCTACACTCACCACCGCTTGCCCGACGGCGAGCTGGCTTTCCTGCGCCTGCCCTTCGTCGCTCAGCACGACGGAAAGCGTTTTCCCGCGCAGGTCGGGCGCGGTTTCGCCCCAGCCATCGCTGACAGGCACGGTCGCGGTCAGCGTATCGCCGCTGATTTTGTAGGTTGGTTTGCCGAAATCGGTGTCTGTCAGCGTGTCGATAAACAGCTCCGGCTGCTGCCAGCCTGCTTCGCGCGTAGCCGTCACGGTCAGTGTTCCTGTCTGATAGCCCGCTTCAAGATACGAGGTCAGCCCGTTTTTCAGCGGCAACGTGCCCATCGCGCGGGTGAAGTCATAGCCAAAATCTTTGTCAGCGGGAGCCTTCAAATCCAGCGTGAACGGGTAATCTGTGAGGATGCAAACGTTGCTGCACGTCGAGAGCGTCAGCACGCCTTGCAGTTTCTCCGGCAGATTGCCGCGCAGGGTTATCGGGAAAGCGACGTTGCCGTGATAGCCCTGAGTCGAAATCCCGGCCACGTCAAAACGCTGTGGCGTGGGCCAGCGCCAGTCCATTTCGACAGGCGATGACCATTTGATGGCAGGCGCAATGCCGCCCTCGCCCGGCGAACGCCAGTAGGTTTTCCAGCCTTTTTGCAGGGCAACGTCCAGTAAGACGCGAGCCTCACCATCAGGCTGAGCCTCCGCCCGAAGCCGGACGCTGGCGTGGTCGTTATCGGCGGCGCGCAGCCAGCCGCTGTCGGCAGCCTGGCTGACGGGCAGCCATAGCCAGAGCAGGCAGAGCACAAGCTGCCTGAAAATAATACGCATAGATTTTCTCCGTAAGTGATGAATTAACCTGAGCTAACAGGCCTTTCTCACTCACGGAAGACGCATAGTCGCAGATGCACCCGCAATCGGGGCGGCGAGATGTCGCGCGGCGGCCAGCGGCGTTCGAAACGCTGAGGGACAACAGAAAGCACAGCCATCAGCAAAGCGACGGCAAACAGCGCGCCTTCAAACATCACCGGCGGTGAGGCTAAAAGCGATTTGGCGCTGAGCTCACAGGGGGTGACGGGAGCGTCGCTGTCAGCGGTTTGCTGTACGGACTGGGTTAACGCAGGGGAATTCATGACCAACGCGTGTAGCCCCGCCATGCGCTGGGCGGTGCAAACAAGCACCACCAGACATGCCAGAGCAACGAGCAGAAAAGCTTTGCGTTGTTTTGCGATCATAAAAGCCTCGGTAATTTTCGAGGCTTATCTTAACGGCAGTCGGGATGGCTTGCTGTAAAGAAGTGTCTGTTCGCCCGTCGGGCCTCAGCATTTATCGCTCATTGCCCGCATGTTCGCATGAAGCGTTGAGGATAACGTATGAAGCTCCTCTGCCATCGCGCTCAAAGTATGCCGTGACTCATCCAGCACACTGAGGCGCTCATATAAGTTTGCCTCGATATCCACGGCCAGAGAAAATACCTCTTCTTCCACTAAATTCGCCTGAGCTGAATTTTTAGCCAGAACCCTGTCCTGTAAGCGTGTCAATTTTTGAGCTATAGCAGGTAAATCATCGCACTGAACATCTGCTATTTTCTTTTGCAGATCATTCAGTAAGTTCATTGCGGCATTTACACTCTCTGCGTTGCTATCGTGCCCTTCCTTAACATTCATGCCCACATCCCTTATTTAATAAATTCAATTTTTGCCTTAGTGATCTTTAATTATTTGATGTTGTTGCCGTGCAAACCATAAAAAATTCTATTTTCATCATTTCAGAATATTTATTCTGCATTTCTGCAACGGGTCCTGTATATGGTAGCGTAGCACTCCGGTTGTTTTCAATATTTCATAAAAACAAAGAAGTATTTGTTTTTATGAAAAAAAACAAAAATCCCGCGATCGGGTCAACTCATTCTTGATTTAGATCAACCGAACACACCTGCACCAGCAACCGGACACACGCTAAGAGCAAAAGGGAATGTTCGACAAGCGGCGAGCAATAAACACCGAACGAATACTTTCCACCTTTTCGAGGTGATACCTTTTCTTTCCTTCATTAAGCGCTTTCGAAACAGCCTGTTTGCTGATATTTTTAATCCTTGCAATCTCATTCTGATTAAACCCGGAGGAATATAAAACGACAATTTCCAGTTGCCATGGGGTCAACTCCGGAAAAAGTTGTTGATAATTCACTAGCAGACTTTCATTGAGAATATTCATGATATTGCTCCTTGCAACCCACTGTCTTGCAGGCGGTTATATTTTTCACACAGTATTAACGCACGTTCGTGTACCTTTTCTTTCAAAAAAAATGCCGGCAAAGAATGCCGGCATGGTTCATGAATGACTCAACGTCATACTATTAAGCAGTGGTATGCAGATCCAGTCCGTGCTGTACCAGCAGTTCTGTTTCATTACCCGATACGGAGTAAACATCGTAGCTTACGCCACCGCTGGTTACGGTACCGTGCTGAGCCAGACTGCTTTCAGACACGCCAGTCAGTTCCACGTGCTCGCCCGTTTCGCCGGTGATGGCCACCTGAGCTTTACCATCGGCAATCAGCATATTTTGCTGACCGTGGCTCAGGACATCGTGCATATCCAGCGTGAGCTGGCCACCTGCTTGATGCACATCTACAACGGCCGGATTGTGCTCCACATTCGCCTGAATATCCGCAGTCTGTGCAACAGTGTGAGTTGCATTCAGCGGTTCAACCTGCGAGTCACCCCACTGGAAGTTATCCACACGAATCAGGGCATCGCCATCTTCCGAACCAACATGGATTTCGATGTAGGAAATCGTCTGGCCTTCCGGCGCTTCCCAGGCAATGTTGGTCACCTGCAGATCAGGGGATACTGGAATATCCTGAGTATTCAGAAGGTTGTTGTCTGCGGAGTAATACTCAACATAGCCACCCGTATCAGAGACATCTGCAACGTCAAAGCTAACCTCATTGGTTTCACCACCGAATTCGACTTTAGTGACCGATTTCGCCAGCAGATCAAGCGCAGTGCCTTCGAAGCTTTCAGGTGCCCAGTAGTACATCCCATCCGAGGTAATTCCATTCGAGTTGCTGGAATTCTTACCACTGACGAGGCTGGTCAGGGTCAATCCAGAATCCAGGGCCAACGCCTGGTTAAGCTCCAGCACTTGATTAGGCTGACCGGTGAAGTTCTCACTACCTTCATGGATGATGGAGAACACGACCGGATCGCTGTGTGAGCTTTCGTTACCTGCCGGGTCAACCACAACAACGTCGATGCTGTGCGGGCCATCATCCATTGGCGTATCCGGCGTGAAGCTCCACGTGCCGTCATCATGGGCAGTGGCTGAACCCATCGGCACATCGCTGCCATTGTCATAGATAATGACAGTTGAACCCGGCTCTGCTTTACCGTCGATGGTTGGCATGGTGTCATCTGTTGCACCACCAGGCACCACAGTACCCTGTTCATCACCCTGATCGTCGATGATGACGATGTCTTTCGCGGCATCCGGTGGAACAGTATCGATGGTGAAGTTAAACGGATCGGACGGAGTACTCGTGTTACCCGCCAGATCTTTGGCTTCCAGCGTAATCACATGAGGACCATCAGCCATAGGCGTGGCTGGCGTAAACGACCAGGAACCATCAGCAGCCACCACGGCTTCACCGATAGGCTTGCCACCATCAAGAATGATAATGGTGTTGCCCGCCACTTCATTTTTGCCTGAGAAGTCTGGCATGTTGTCGTTCGTCACGCCGCCGTTGGTCACATCGCCAATGATCGCCGGTACGTCATCGTAAACTTCCAGGTTGCCATCAAGGTTGATATCAATCTGATCCGGTGCAACCGTATCCACGTTTATCACCCAAACATCACTGGTCGCCGTCTCGCCAGAAACAGCAATAGTGACCGAAGCGGTGAAGTCATGCTCGCCTTCCGACAGCGGAGTCGCCGGCGTAAAGGTCCAGTTACCATCAGCATCGGCGATAGCGGTCCCAATCGAGCCATTCTTGCCGTCAAAAATAGTAACCGTTTCGTTAGCTGTCGCCGTACCCGTCAGTGTCGGCATGGTGTCATTGGTGTAGCCATTGTTGGCAACGTCACCCGTCACAGGATCCACATCGTCGGTCACATGGGTGATGGTGACGGTCGCCGTTTGGGTGCTGACAATGAAGTCAATGGGATCGGAAGCTGGGCTTGAGTTACCCGCTGCATCTTCAACGACTGCAGAGAAGCTGTGCTGACCATCGGCCAGCGGGTTAGGCGGATTGAACGACCAGTTGCCGTTCGCATCAGTGATTGCCGTTCCAAGCTCAACCTTTTTACCATCACCACTAACGTCATAGATATGCACCGTAGAATTCGCTTCGGCATGACCTTCATACAGCGGCGTGGTGTCGTCTGTGACAGAACCTTCAGTAATTGGAACGTTGGTCTGGCCTTCATCGTTAACCAGTTGCGGATCGGTTGCCGCATCAGGTGCAGTGGTGTCAATCGTGAAGTTGAACGGGTCAGATTCTGGGCTGGTATTACCCGCCAGGTCTGTGCTCTCGAGCGTGATGGTATGATCGCCTTCGCTCATCGGATTTACAGGCGTGAATGACCAGGTACCGTCAGCCTGTACAATTGCTGTACCCAGTGGCAGACCACCATCCAGAATCGTAATGGTATTGCCCGGTTCCTGGTTTTTACCTGAGAACGTAGGCTCATTATCATTCGTTACGCCGCCTTTAGCGATGTCACCAATGTAATCAGGAACGTCATCGTACACTTCCAGATTGTCTGGGGAGTTAATGTCGATTTCATCCGGCACGCTGGTGTCAATGTTGATCACCCACTGGTCGGTTGGTGCACTTTCACCGGTCGCAGGCAGAACGACCGTCGCGCTGAAGTCGTACTCGCCGTCAGCCAGAGCACTGGCCGGCGTAAAGGTCCAGGTACCATCAGCTTTGGCAATCGCCGTACCAATCTGTCCATCCTGATCGTAGATGTTAACCTGGGCACCGGCTGTCGCCGTACCATGCAGTGTAGGAGTGTTGTCGTTGGTATAGCCGTTATTGCCGATATCGCCTACAACTGGGGCGACATCATCGGACACACCGTCAAGCGTAACGCTTGGCACACGGGTATCAACAGTAAAGTCGATAGGCGTGCTTGCCGGGCTTTCGTTACCTGCTGGATCAACTACCACAACGTCAAAGCTGTGCTGCCCATCAGCCAGTGGATCAGTAGGTTTGAACGACCAATCGCCATTGTCATCCACTGTTGCTGAACCGATTGGATGATCCTCGTCACCATTGTCATAAACATAGACAGTAGCACCAGGTTCCCCTTTGCCGCTGAATTCTGGCTGTGGATCATCAGTGGTGTCGCCGCTATGGATTGGGCCAACGATTGGACCCACATTATCTTCCAGGTCTTCACCGGTTGCGGCATCGGGTGCCACAGTATCAATCGTAAAGTTGAACGGATCTGACGGTACGCTGGTGTTGCCAGCCTGGTCAGTGGTCTCAAGGGTGATCACATGAGGCCCATCTGCCATTGGATTCGCTGGCGTAAACGACCAGTGACCATTGGCATCAACAATCGCCGTACCCAGAATGTCTTTCCCATCCAGAATGGTAATGGTGTTGCCTGGCTGCTCATTGTTACCTGAGAAATCAGGCATATTATCGTTGGTCACGCCGCCATTTGTAACATCACCAATGATCTGCGGCACGTCATCGTAAACTTCCAGATTGCCATCAACGTTGATGTCGATCTGATCAGGAATAACGGTATCAATAGTGATAACCCACGGGGTGGTTTCCGCGTTGTCACCAGAGTCGAGAGTGACGTCTGCAACAAAATCGTGTTCACCGTCCGCCAGTGCCGCATCTGGAGTAAATGTCCAGTTGCCATCGCCGTCCGCGACAGCAGAACCAACGAATACTTTGTCGCCATTCTGCACATCGTAGATCATCACCGTGCTGCCAATCGTCGCGGTACCGTGCAGGGTTGGGGTTGGATCGTTGGTGAAGCCGTTATTTGCTACTGCTACTTCATTCGTAGGATCAAGGTCATTCGTCACACTATCAATAGTGACCTGTGCCACCAGGGTCTGGACGGTGAAATCAATTGGCTGGGATGGAGCACTTTCGCTGCCGTTGCCGTCAACCACAATAGCAGAGAAGCTGTGATCGCCCTGATCAAGGGGGTCTGCTGGGGTAAATGTCCAGTTGCCATCTTTATCAGCAGTCGCGGTCCCGATTTCATTCGTGCCATCATAGATGTGAACGGTGTCGCCAGGCTCAGCCTTACCTTTATAGGTTGGCTGAGTATCATCCGTGGTATCACCGCTGATAATTGGCCCTTGTTTAGGACCATAGTCATCAATCAGCTCTTCGCCAGAAATTGGGTTTGGTGGTGTATTGTCATACACAATGGTGACTTTATCACTGACCGCTTTGTTACCGGCCGCATCGTAAGAAAGCACCCAATAGGTATAAGAGCCTTCACCATTCACGCCCATGAAATCAACTGGAACGCTCCAGGTACCATCCGCATTTGGCGTGATATCGATGCTGTCGATGCTGTCGCCATTACCGGTGAAGAACAGCGTCAGCGTTGAACCCGGTTCGGAAGTCCCTGAAACCACGACGGAACCCGCATCAGTAATAAAGCCATGATCCAGGACATTCCCCTTAATCGGGCCGACTTCATCATCAATGCCTGTAATAACAGGTTTTTCACACACGGTGTCCAGATTCAGATCAAACCCGGCAGAGTGTGAAGTTTCGCTGGTTCCATCGGACGCCGTGACGGAGATAACGTGCTCGCCATCACCGCTTAATGGCGTTGTTGGTGTAAATGTCCAATTGCCATTGTCATCTGCAGTAGCGGTACCCAGTAGAGTATCGCCATCATAAACATTGATGGTGACGCCCGGATCAGACGTACCAGTAAAAGTTGGCGTGGTGTCATCCGTCGGCTGGCCGTCATTCAGTGTGCCAGTGTAGAGCCCCTGATTATCCGTGACGCTGGTGATTGTCGGCGTGGCATAGTCAAACCCAGTGTTAAAGACAAAAGGCATGGAGATGATTGTGCTGCTACCACCAGGGTCTCGCATCAGCACCTGAATATCGTACTGAGCATGCTCCTGGAGTTCAGGAAGCTGGAACGACCAGGTATCATCATCACCCACTGTCACCGTACCCAGGAATTTGGTATTGGCGAAAATCTGCAGGGTCAAATGATGTCCCTGGTAAATCGTGCCGCCAATGACCGGTGCCAGATCGTCGGTATTGCCATTATTGGCGATAGCCCCCTGGTGTGGGCCAACCGCATCGGTTGCCTCAACATCGATAATATGGTTATTGCCTGGCTGAGGGAGATCGTCCGGTGCTGGAGCATTCGCGGTTTCAGACATCTCAAATGGCATCGCAATCAGTACACGGCTACCACCGGGATCTTTCATCAACACCTGGAAGGTGTAGCTGGAATCCATCTCAAAGGAATGCGGCGGGGTAAAGCTCCAGTTACCGTCTTCACCGACCTGCGCTGTGCCAAGAAAAATGGTGTTGGCATAGATATTCAACACCATGTTTTTCCCTTGTTCGATAAAGCCATGCACCGTCGGAAGGGTATCGGTAGTAGTGCCGTGGTCGGTAACCTCGCCGTCAGCAGTCTCAACTTCAATCACCACAGGGCTATCGGACCATGGCATATCAGGCGTATCCATTAACGCCGTCAATGGCATTGGCGCTTCCTGCACGTCAGCGGTCGCGACGGCAGACAGCAGGTTGTTTTCGGCAGGAACCGTTAGCAGTGAGGCGGTTTCATAGAAATCAGGAATTACAGCAGCAGGGACGCCGGAATCGTCGCTGTGCAGGTGAAGAGCATTACCCTGACGGCTGAGGGAAACACCTTCCGCATTCTCAAGCAGATAATAGCCATTCTCGACTGAAGGAATGGAAGTAATATCATCTACAGAGACGGGCTTCTTTAATTCAAACAGTTGTGATGGCTGAGCGCCATCGTGGGTTGTCAGTGTGAATTGACTCATGACATATCCTTTTTATCGTTGAAGTTTCTTGTTTTTTAACGTATTAAACTTGCCCTAACGGACTCTACATAATATTTTTTAATGCACTCTCCTTTTATTTGCACTTCCATTATGCCGAGGTATACAGAAGTAATGGACAGCCTTATTTCAATAATTAAAACTGGCTTTTATAATTTATCGTTCAGCACCCGTTCGCCCTGGAATGCCTGGTGCGCCTGTTTTTTTGTTAATGAGAAAGTCGGCACGCAGCGCATAAATAATCCTTCACAGTCCATTTATCATGCACCAAAGGAGAAAAAATTATTTCAAAAAAAGTATTCTAAATAATCTCTCAGCCGACACCTTATTCAGCAAAATGGATTCTATATAATAGACCTTCGACTTTGACGAATGCCGCGCGAGATATTTATGAAAAATAGAAAAGCACTACCCCATAAAATAAAAAACACTGCACGCAAGACAGCAAAACTCAATGACATGGCGAAAATGTTTAAGCAAGCAATGGCAAAGCAAGATTATCTGACGGCAAGAAAATGCTGCGAAACGGTCTTATCCATTACGCCAGAAAACCCCACCATCATGAGTGATTATGCCTTAACGTTAATGCGCACCGGAGACCATCAGCAAGCCTATGCGCTGTACCTGCATATGCTTGATACCTGCCATAAAACACCGTATTCAGGGAACTGGATGGATGGATTAACAGAAGTGTGCGGCATCCTTGGGAAAACGGCAGAAGTCCGCCAATATGGCTATCAGTCACTTGTCCAGGCGGACAATCATTTTTCTAAAGGGATGAAATATATTTATCCCGAAAAATGCCCTCCCGTCTTTAACCCGGACAATAACGGCCAAAACATCATCGCTTTCAGCCTGTATGGAGACAGCCCAAAATATTGCGAAACGCTGATTAAAAATGCCGAAATACGCGCGGAGCTTTACCCGGAATGGACCTGCCGGGTTTACCATGACAATAGCGTCCCGGTGCATGTGCTCACCCGCTTAGAGGATAATGATGTTCAGCTCATCAACATGAGCAACGAAACAGCTATCCCCGCTACGCTTTGGCGCTTTCTGGTGATGGACGATCCTGATGTGTCGCGTTTTTTGGTGCGCGATGCAGATTCCCTGTTCTCAGAAAAAGAAGCTGCTGCCGTAGCTGAATGGGTGGTTTCACCCTTCTGGTTCCACCATATGCGAGATTTTTACACCCACACCGAGCTGTTGCTTGCAGGCCTTTGGGGTGGCTGCACGGGCGTTATCCCGTCGGTGTATAATTTGATCCTGGCTTTCGTCAAAGACCATAAAGGTAATGCGCGATTTACCGACCAGCATTTTCTCCGTCAGGCACTTTGGCCGACCCTGCGTGAAAGTATTCTGAATCACGATGAAATCTTCCACTTCCATCGCCCGAAAAAATACCCTGTCAGTCAGCCCGTACGCTGGAAAACAGATCATTTTCACGTGGGTAGCAATGCCAGCTATTCCGCTATCGGCGGAAAGGCTCGGGAGAATTACGCAGGGGATATCACCGTCGAAATGCAGATTCATGGTCACATTGCGACGTATATCGCCCATGTTCAGGCAGGACGCTGGTCATTACCGCTGCCGTTTTTCCTGGTGGATGAATATCAGCAGCAAGCCATAACGATTGCACTTTTTGAAAGCTAAAAAAAAGAGACGGGAGAACCGTCTCTTTTTTTATTCAATCAAATCAGTTTTCTAAAACAGATTCGTCTTGTTTTGGTGCCATGGTAACAAGCGCATCAAGACATTGCCCAATGTACTCTTTACGTTTGGCCGAGCGATGGAAATGAACGTATACCGTAGAAGATTTGGTGGTCTCAAAAGGAATATCGAACATCTTTACTGGTAATACCGCCGTTAAGAACGATTCCACGTATGCTGGTACCATCATAATGCAGTCAGTTAAAGAGCAAATCATCATCGAATTTAGCGTATTAAATGATTTGATACTGTAATTCCGACCTTCCAGTTCTTCGACCTGGTTGGCATCGCCATCCTGAATTAACGATTCATCCGGCATTTGTAGCCACTCGACGTGCTTGCAGTTGTTCCAGTCATCCAGAGTGAGCGTGTCCGTAATCGTTGGATGATGAGCACTGACCATTGCTTTAAATCCTGACGAAAATAATTTATGCGAAATAATAGAGGCATCATTTGGTAGCAGCCCACCAATATCAATGTCCACTTCGTGATTTCTGAGTTTGGCGATACGTTTATCATTGGAGCGGGGATGCAGAACATAGTTCAGGCAAAGCCCCTCCAGTACCTTCTCTTGCTGATGGATAAAGTAAGAGAACCAAAGCTCGAAAAAAGTGTAAGTACTGATGGTGATGTTGCGATAAACATCGGGGTCCTCAGCATTGGCCGAATAATCCAGCCCGTCATTAATCAGCGCAATGGCTTTGACATAACGCTGGTTGAGGTCCAGAGCCAACGTCGTTGGGGTAATCCCATTTTTTGATCGCGTAAAAATGGGATTAGCTGTTGTTTTTCTTATCTTATTGATTGCATAAGTCACGGAAGAGGGCGACATCGCCATCTTCTTTGCTGCCGCCGTAACGCTTCGGCATTCAATCACTGCGTTGAGAATCAACAACGAGTTAAGATCGAAATCTTTTGAATTCATCTGTGTCTTCCTTTTTGATCTTCATGCCACCTCAAAAAACCTGTTTTTTCAAACAAGTAGGGCTTACTGAGGAAAAGCATCCTTTTTTTGTTTTTCAAAATCAGGACAATATTAACGTTTATTGCCCATCATGTTATTTAATTTTTTTAAAAACCTTAGTTTGCTTTTTTTTTCTTGCCTCCATGAATATCCCCTCAATGCCATCCAGATTATTTACTGGACATACCAGATGCATCCTGCCAATGGGGTCCGAAAGCATTAAAGAACACACAGTCAACATTCCAGAAAAGTCATCACAATAAAATTGATAATAACACCCAACCACACGGTTAAAATTAAATATTATTTTTGAGTTTATAAAAAGCCCCTCTCACAATTCGCAAAATGCATTTTTTACACATTAAAAAACAAACAATAACCAGCTAATAATCAATCAGTTAATGGATATCATCAAAACAATAGACAATTTACACCTTGCTCAAAAACATTATTATCCGACTCGTACATTAGTTATTAAAAGCGAAATGCTCAGATCGTCGTCACCTGTACTCAGGTTTCTCTTCGCGCTGAGAAAATAAAGTTACAACAGCCAGAAAAATGGATTGAGGCAATATTGTCGTGATGAGTTACACATCGCCGAAGGGCAAATCTCGCGAGGGATAACATAGCAATCAATCACTTTTTTAAGGATTTAAAACAGGAGTAATGAAGTGGAAAGTCAAGGTGTAAACATTGTTGTTATTGAAGGGAATAAAATCGAAAAAACCCTTAAGTTACAACAAACTGAAGGTAGCAAGCCCGTCACGCTCGACGCGGTAGAAAATGGCAAATACATGCTGGCGGAAGACGGAAACGGCTTCGCACCAGAAAACATCACCGTAAAACGTGTTGGTGACGATCTTTATATCAGCCTGGAAGGCGAAGATACCGATCATCCACAGCTGATCATCCGCGACTACTACCTCAATGAAGGCGAGCTGGTCGGTAAAGGGGAAGACGGGGCCTATTACTCCTACGTCACCGCTTACGGCCAGGACAGCGCGGCTCTGACCGGCGATGCCGCACAGCCGATGGCACTGGGTTCGGACAGCATCCCTGACTTTGCCGCCGGCCTGGTCGTTGACGACAGCAACCACGAACTCATGTGGGCGCTGGCGGGTCTGGGCTTACTGGCGCTGGCAGGCGGTGCGGTTGCACTCGCCAATCATCACCATCATCACGATGACAAAGTCAGCTCCACGCCTGACCCCTCTAACGGCGGAAGCGGCGGCGATGATAATGGCAACGGCGGCGACACGCCTGTGGCCCCGGTGGTGAAATCCGGCACGCTGGATGCCATCATCGATGATGTGGGTAGCAAACAAGGGCCGATCGAAAACGGCGCCTCGACTGACGACAACAAACCAACCTTCAACGGCAGCGGTGTTGAACCAGGGAATACCGTGGTGATCACCGACACGGATGGCACGGCGATTGGCTCCACCACCGCCGACGAAAACGGCAACTGGTCATTCACGCCTGACAGCCCAATTACGGATGGCGCGCATGATATCTCGGTTATCGTGATTGATGGTGATGGCAACAAGTCCGAGCCGTCCAACGACATCAATGTGGTTATCGATACCGTCGCGCCAGCCGCCACCGATGTGACCGCATCAGACACTGATGGCAATGACATCAAAGGTGGCGACACCAATGACAACACCCCGACCTTCAGTGGAGATGACGCCGAGCCGAACAGCACTGTCATTATCTATGATGGCGATGATGCCATTGGCAGTGCTACCGTCGATGACAATGGCGAGTGGAATTTCACCCCGGATACCCCGCTGGATGACGGCAACCATGATATCAACGTGGTGGTGATTGACGATGCAGGTAACGAGAGCGTGCCGTCAGAAGACATTCCTTTCACCATTGATACCGTAGCACCGGATGCAGCCACCGACCTCCTGCTGATGGACGATGTTGGCGATGAGCAGGGGCCTATCAATGAGGGTGACACCACCGACGACAACACCCCAACCTTCTCGGGTGAAGCGGAAGCTAATGCCATGGTCATCATCTCTGACAAAGGCGAAGTGATTGGTACCGCCGTGACGGATGAAAACGGCAGCTGGTCTTTCACCCCTGATGCACTGGATGAAGGCGATCACAGCTTCTCTACCGTCGTGGAAGATGCTGCGGGCAATAAGAGCTCAGAATCGACACCGATTGACTTCACCGTCGACACTTCAACTATCCCGGCAACATCGGGCAGTGAAAACTTCGAAGCCGCAACCGAACACTATTTCAAAGTGGCAGGCGATAGCGTCACGCTGGATAGCGGCCTGAGCATCACCTTCGTCAGCGGCCCTACCGATGGCGCAGGCATTAATGCCTACACCGGGATCTCAAGTGATGGCATCTATTACTACGGCCCGGCATCGTTTGGGACGGAAGCCCTGCTGCTGGTTGAAGACTCCGTGACCAAACTCGAATTTGGCGGCGGCACGGATACGGTGAGCTTTGACGTCAATGCTTCCAGCTTTGAAGGCAGCACGGTCACTTACTACGACAACAGCGGGAAGCCCATTCACAGCGAAGCGCTGCCGGTTGAAGCAGACGACGAAGTGCAGACCATCACCTGGACCGCACCTGCAGGTGAAAAGATTGGCTCGATGACTCTCGAAACCGGTGACGGCCAGGGAAGCAACGTGATTACCCGTGTCGATAACTTTAGCTGGGGCCCGGCGCTTGAATCTGCACCAGCGCTGGAAGCGACTCACGACGTTGCCGCCACCCATCATGATGCAGGCGAAACGGCACTCACCCTGAACTATGACGCGTTCTCTCAGCCACAGGCTGACGCGCATCAGCAGGAAGGCATTATCAACGTTCAGGGCCACCAGACGCTGAGCCTGGACGAGTTGCTCTCCCACGCCACAACGGATCTGATGATTGCCGACGGGAAAGAACAGGTTGCTATCACCGGAGACACCAACAGCAGCGTTGAGTTGGATCTTTCCCACGATGCGCAAAACTGGGACAACGCGGGCCAGGTTACGGCGGGCGGCGTGGTTTACGACGTCTATCAGCAGCAAAACAATCTGGTTGAATTGCTTATCCAGCACGGCATTGAAGTTCAACACGGCTAACCCAAAGGCACGCTTGCGGGTGACCGCTGGCGTGTCCGTTACGACTATTAAACCTCTGATATCAAGAGTCAGAGTGGAGTTCAGGATGTTTACATTATCTAAAAAATTACAATTACTGGTTCTGGCTACGGCATGTGGACTGACGATGGGCGCGACAGCAGCGGTGGCCGCCCCTAACGACGTACTGAAAACGACCTATCAGCGCGTGGCCGATGTCGGCAACGATCAGGCACAGGTGGTGTATTTCCGTCCGGCAAATACCGGTTCAGAAACGAAAAACACCAACATCTATGTTGACGGTGAATTCCAGACCGCGCTGGTGCCAGGGAGCTATACCGCGTTTTGTGTGAAGCCAGGCGCGCACGCGCTGGGAGCATGGCTGGGCGACGATCCTCTGTACAGAGGCAAGCAGGACAAACAGCACCCGGTCACTCTGGAAGGCGGTAATACCTACTACGTCGAAGCGACCGAAAGCGCACTGTCTACGCTGAATCTGCTGCAGGAAAACCAGGCATCAGAAAAGCTGGCACAAACGAAACTGCAAAATATTCTGCTGTCTCGTGCCTCTGCCGTTGTGCCTTGTCACTACCTGTATAAAGAGTACGACCTTTCCAGCGACGTGCTGTTCAATTTCGGCCAGTACAACGAACGTAGCATCAAGCAGGGCGGCCGTGATGACGTGGCGAAAATTGCCCATGAGCTGAATCAGAACGTCGCCAAAATCGTGGTGATTGGTCATACCGACCCGATTGGATCGGCGCAGAAAAACCTGACCCTGGGTCTGAATCGCGCCGAAACGGTTCGCCAGTTGCTGATTGAAGATGGCGTTCACGCAGAAAACATCAGCGCCATGACCGCAGGCAGCAAACAACCGGTCGCAACAGGCTGTGAAGGTTTAGCGAAAAGCGCAAAAATTGCCTGCTACGCCCCGGATCGCCGGGTAGTTATTCGCAGCTATCAGGAATAATGACAGCGACAAATAACACCCGTACCGCACTTTAAATCCATGAGCGCTCAGATCGCTGAGCGCTCCTTTGCACAGGAGGGTTAATGGCAAGTGAGAAATGGCTCGCATCTTGTCACCGTCGCAGTCTTAACACCATGCGACAAAAAATAAGGGAAATGATCCGACAATGGGATGGACATGATACAGCAGTCATCAATGAACTGACCTGGCTTGCTGACTATCTGGATAATTTAGAGCATTACCTCTATTACATTATGAAAAGAAAGGATCGCGAACGCGAAACCGAACAGGAATAACGTCACCTCCTATCAATATTCTAGCCACCCATGCCGTGATAATTTCATTTACAAACGACTCGTGTATTGGACGCTTTATTTATGGACGATAAAAACCTGAATGTACTCATTGTAAATGACAATTGCTATTACCAGTCAGGCATTCACTGTATTTTAAATGACTTTTTTACGATTCAAACCACCATTCACTATGAGAAAATGAAGGAAAGAGATTTCGCCGAAAGTGTCAATGGCCCGGACGATTTCAAGATCCCGCTTGAGACGCCTTTAGTTTTCGCAGGAGACTACCCCTACCGTCGATTAAAACGGCTGCTTCGGCATACACCGATCGCGCTATTTGGCCCACAACATACGCCCGATGACGTTCGCAAAAAACTGGCGCATCTCAACTTCGCTGTCAGTCACCCTATTACCGTGCCAAGCACTGAATCACTGCTCTCTGCACGAGAAGGAGTTTTGTATGAACACATGAAAAATGGCCTGACCGACGATCGTATTTCCCATTTAATGAACATCACCAAGAAGACCGTCAGTTCCCATCGTGGGCACATTCTGAAAAAACTGGGTTATCGGAATAAGCTGACCCTGTTCGCGCGGGAGTATGACTTCATTTAACACCCAAGGAGCAAGCATGTCGGCAATTATCAGCATTTTGGCCAGTACCACCTTACTGTGTGCCTCTGTGTTTCTGTTTTACAAAAATTATCAACATAACAGAAACAAAGTAATGGGCCAGAACGTTAATATTTTGCTTCTTATTTTTTGGTTAATTTAAACTCATTGCTATGAATCACCTTCTGGGCATCGCTGGCGCAGAACATTTGCTGTTGCCAGCGTTATTATTTTATCTAAACAGTACAACGTTTGTTATTCTTCCCTTATCGAAACTTCCTTTTTCACTCACCCCCTTTTCAAACCCATGCCGAATGGCTGTTTGCGGATTTTTAAAACTCACATGATTTTCATAAAAATAAAGCAACAAGCCTTATGCCACAAGGGATTAACTGTCCAGGCTCCGCTTACTCGACTTTTTAAAATTCCCTACACCTGAATTCAGAACATATTATTGTGTATGGTTACGCCTGAATATGACACCAGCCAAATATTCCTATTACTGCAACGCATCAAACATCAATGATGGCTAAAAACCTGCCTTGCAAAGGGAAAACTCATTGGCTGTATTTGGTTTAAATAAAAATGGAAGTTGATTTGTAATGAACGACAACACAATGAATATTGAAAGTGGAGAAAGTTCAGACGGGAAAACGACCGTCGACGATACGTTGTTGATGAGTGTCTCCTGGGTTTGCGATCACTACAAACTCGGGGCATCGGACGATGCATTGATGGCCGGTATCCCTAAAGGACGTTTTCTGACCTCTTCACAATGTCTGGTGGCGCTGCAAAATGCCGGGTTTACCACGGGTCTGGTTGAGCGTGATCTTGCCGATTTGCCTGACCCGCTTGCGCCCATCATCTTGCTGCGCAGCCATAATTCCGGCGGCTGTATTTTCCTTGGGCGTGAAACCAAACAGAATGCCGAGAAAAAAGCGGAAGTGGTTTACCGCATTGTTCTGCCTGAAGTCAGCGCCGAACCCGTCGCTATCGGGAAAGAGGAAATGCAGACGCTCTATTCGGGCTTCGCCATTTTCCTTAAGCCGTCGGCCAAAACGGATCGCCGGGTTGAAGAACCAGAACTGAAACCCGCAGGCCACTGGCTGTTCGGCACGCTCTGGCGTTATCGCCGCTACTATCGCAGTGCGGCAATTGGCACCGTGCTTATCAACGTGCTTTCCCTGGCGAGCGTGTTCTTTACCATGAACGTGTATGACCGCGTCGTGCCTAACCAGGCCTACGTCACCTTATGGTCACTGGCGGCCGGCGTAATCACGGCGATGATGTTCGAGGCATTTTCTCGCTACATCCGCGCACACTTGATTGATGTTGCGGGGAAAAAAGCCGATTTAATCGTAGGCACCCTGCTGTTTCGCCAGATGTTGTCCATCAAAATGGAGTACAAACCGGCGTCATCGGGTTCTTTTGCCAACCAGTTACGTGAATTTGAATCTGTACGCGACTTCGCCACCTCAGCCACGCTTTCAGCGATTGCCGACCTGCCCTTCGTGCTGTTCTTCATCGGCGTTATTTTCACCATTGGCGGCTACTTAGGGTTTATTCCGCTGATCCTGTTGCCGATTATTTTGTCAATCAGCGTGCTCATTCAGTGGCCGCTGGCGAAGACCATGAAAGAGAACCTGCGTGAAACGTCGCTGAAGCAAGGCGTGCTGATCGAATCCATCGAAGGGATGGAAACGCTGAAAGCCGTTGGCGGTGAAGCACACATGCAGCGCCGCTGGGAAAACTTCAGCGCGCTGGCCGCCAACACCAGCATGAAGTCGCGCCGCCTTTCTACACTCGCCACGGGATGCTTTGCCTTTTTCCAGCAGATCCAGACTGTGCTTATCGTGATTGTTGGCGTGTATCTCATCGGCAACGGGGTGATGACACAGGGCGCACTGATCGGGACCGTGATGCTTGCCAGCCGTGCAACCGCGCCATTGGGGCAAATCGTCGGCCTGGCTGTGCGTTTCCAGCAGGCGAAAGCCGCCATGAGTTCCCTCAACGGGCTGATGGAAAAACCTGTCGACCGTGACACCCGTATTGACTACCTGCCTTCACCAGAGCTGCGCGGCAACCTGGCGCTGAAAGACATTGAGTTTGCTTACCCGGCGCCCCCAATGCAGCCGGCCATTCCGGTGCTGAAAAAAATCTCTCTGCAGGTGAAACAGGGCGAGCGTGTGGCCATTCTGGGCAAAATTGGCAGCGGAAAATCCACGCTGCTGCGCATTATTGCTCGTCTCTACACCCCAACCGCGGGCCAGCTGTTTGCCGACGGCCTCGACATCACGCAAATCGATCCGGTCGACTGGCGCAAACATGTTGGTTTCGTCAGCCAGGAATCCCGCCTGTTTTACGGCACGCTGCGTGAGAACGTAATGATTGGCAACCCGTCGGCCACCGTGAAAGAGTTTTTGCGCGTCTTAAAACTCTCCGGCCTTGACCAGATTGCCGCCAAGCACCCAATGGGCATCAACTTGCCGATTGGTGAAATGGGGGATGGACTCTCTGGCGGTCAGCGCCAGCTGGTTTCGCTCGCCCGCAGTCTTATCGCCCGCCCTTCCGTGCTGCTGCTGGATGAACCAACCAGTTCGATGGACATGCAAACCGAAAACCAGTTTATCGAACACCTGAAAAATGCCACGGACGATCAGACCCTGATCGTGGTCACTCATCGCCCGTCTCTGCTGGCGCTGGTCGACCGCATCATCGTGGTGGACGACGGCAAGATAGTCGCCGATGGCCCGAAAGATAAAGTCATGGCAAGCCTGGCTGGGAAGCCCACACCAGCCGCTAAACAGCGCCCTGTGAAGGTGTCCAGCACCACAGCGCCCAGCATCGTCAGCACTACCAAACCACAAACAGCCCTCGCACATGAGAAAAAGGAAGAGGTGACATCATGTTAAGGAAAAACAAATCCCAGGAGATGGTGTCAGCAGAAGATGCCGCTTTCATGAACGACGTCAGAGCCTCGCTGCTGGCACAAAAAACGCCGAAGTCGAAGCTGGTGTTACAGCTGATTGGCGTGCTGTTTGTGACTCTACTTATCTGGGCACACTTCGCCCGCGTTGAAGAAATTACTCAGGGCGAAGCGAAAGTCATTTCGAAAAGCCGCGAGCAGGTCATTCAGAGTCTCGAAGGCGGGATCCTCGGCGACATGGAAGTCAGCGAAGGCCAGATTGTGGAAAAAGGCCAGACGCTGCTCAAGCTCGACCCAACGCGCTCTAACTCCAACTATAAAGAGACGCTGTCGAAAGTTACCGGCTTACAGGCTGCCGTCGATCGTCTGACCGCCGAGTCCTATAACAAACCGCTTGAGTTCAGCCCTTCGGTGCATGATACCGACGTTATCAAACAAGAAACCGATGCCTACAACACCCGTAAGCACGATCTTGAACAAAGCGTCGCCGCCCTGCAGCACAGCTATCAGCTCACCATGAAAGAGGTGAATCTGGACGCACCGCTGGTGCGCCAGGGATTGATGTCAGAAGTGGAACTGCTGCGTACCCGCCGTCAGGCAACCGATCTGAAATCACAGATTGTTGAAAAGGAGAATAAATTCCGTGCCGACGCCAACAGCCAGTTGACCAACCTGCAGCTGGAGCTTTCGCAGGCGCAGGAAACGCTGATTGGCCGTAAGGACATCCTGACGCGAACGACGATTAAAGCCCCGGTTCGAGGCACCATTAAAGACATCAAGTTCAACACTCGCGGCGGGGTTATCCAGCCCGGCGAGCACATCATGAGCATTGTCCCGCTTGAAGATCAGCTGTTGGTCGAGGCAAAAGTGAAGCCCGCCGACGTGGCCTTCCTGCGCCCAGGCCTGCCGGCCACGGTCAAAGTGACGGCCTATGACTTCAGCATCTACGGCGGCCTGAAAGGCGTGGTGCAGCAAATCAGCCCCGGCACCCTAAAAGACGAAGATAAACAGGCGCGTGGCCGCCCGGACGACACTTATTACCAGGTGATGGTGCTAACGAACTCCAGCAGCCTGCACGTCAAAAACAAAGTGCTGCCGATTATTCCCGGCATGATCGCCAAAGTGGAGATCAAAACCGGCGAAAAAACCATTCTGGACTACCTGCTTAAACCGATTTACAAGGCGCGCGAAGCCTTCAGGGAACGATAAATATGAAAACAATGATGATGGAAAACCTGCCGAAGTTGCTAACGCGCAGCCTGCTCTCGCTGGTGTTGGCCTGCTGCCTGCAGCCTGCTTTTGCCTCAGTTGATGCGCAGCATTCACCTTACGATCAGGCGCTTACTGGCGATAACACGTTTATCCCGCAGCAAAACACGGCATCCCCGTATGGCTCGGATCAACAGTTCGTCGTCGGCTCCCCTCGGGGGGCCGCTACGGCAGTGATCAAACGTTATCTGGCAAAGATGGCGCTGGCGGCGAAAAACTACACCCCGCAAATTCGCGAGGCGATGAGCAATTACAATGCCGCGAAGGCCGACATCGATCAGGCCAAAGGCCAGCGCTTACCGCAAATTGATGTGGGTCTTCAGTCCAACCCGGTGCAGTTTGGTTCGGGTCAAAAAGTGCCAAAAGAAGAGCTGAGCAATGGCTTAAACATCAATATGAAAACCCCGGTCTTCGACTGGGGGTACAACAGCAAAACCATCAACAGCAAAGAGTTCACCGCCAAAGCCGCCGAGGCTTATTACCAGGCTCAGTACGAGGACACCTCCTTCCAGGTTTGCTCGCAGCTGGCGGAGCTGGCAAAACAAAAGCAGATTTATCAAATCAGCCAGGCTTATGTGGTTCGCATGCAGAAGCTGGTGAAAATGATCGGCGATATCAGCACCGTCGATGCCGGGCGTATCAGTGAACTCACCCAGGCACAGGCGCGTATGCTGCAAGCGGAAGCCTCCCGCGACAGCGCAGAATCAAAAGTACGCGATGCAGAAATCGCTCTGCGCAAGCTTACCGGGAAGAGCACTTTTACCGGCTTACCGCCCGACCCTGTCTGGGGATTGCGCATTGACGACCCGAACAAGCTGATGCGCGCCGTGGGGCGTCATCCCACTCTGATTCAGGCCAAAAATCAGGCGCAGTCTGCGCTGGAACAGGCCAAAGCGGTGAAGGCTGGCAACCTGCCAAAGCTGGATTGGGTGGTCAGCAAAACCGTGCCGCTGAATCAGGGTGCCTATGAGGAGTCATGGCAGACTTACCTCAACGTCAGTTGGGGATTGTTTCGCGGCGGTTCTGCGCATGCTCAGGAAGAAGCCGCTGCGCTTCGCGCCGAAGCCGCGCAAGAACAAATCGACGAACAGAAAATCGATCTCAGTACCAAGGTGCGTTCTTCGCTGCACAACGTGCAAACCTACCTCGACCAGGCCAATCAGTATCACCGCCTGGTGGCAGCGACCGATCAGGTTCGTCGAGATTTCTTTGAGCAATGGCGTCAGCTCAGCACCCGCACCCTGCTGGATGTGCTGACGGCGGAAAGTGATTATTACAATAATCAGGTGAATGAGATAACCACGCGCTTTAATGCCTACACCGCCATGTTTACCAGCTATGCCAATGCAGGGCTGTTGAATCAGTGGTTGGGGGTGAAATAGCCTTCTTTGCTACTCCCCAGCGCAAGATGAAAAAAAGCACCTCTAAAAAAGAGGTGCTTTTGCATTACGGCCTGAAAACTTATTGGGTGATGCCCAAAGCCTCGTTGAACACCTGGCGAGTAATGTTCTGCCCTGCATTCTGAACCACGGAAAGCAGTGAGGCACGCCCAACGTTGCCAGAGAAAATACGATTCGCTTTCTCGCGAGCGGACACACCTTTATTGCGTGCATTCTCCTCTTCCAGCAATACGCTGCTTTCCGCTTCACTCGCATAAACAGAAATTTTCTCGATGTCGTCTGCGTTGGCGCGAGCGCCATCTACGAAGATGCGCTCGCCGTTCACATACGGTTTGATCACATGCTCAACCACAAACGCCTCATCCAAATCAGCTTCGGCATACACCACTGGTTTATTCTTCCCGTCTGACTTCATCTTAATTAACACATGGGTATAGATCATTTCATCCTCCAAAAATAAATTTCACCCGCAAGTATAGCGAAATAAAAAAATGAATCTGGATAGATATTAGAAACAGGCATTCAGAAAAAAGAAAACCATCAAGAAAATAAATAAATCATTTTATTTCATAGTGATGCCATTCACACCACCCAAGACTAATATTTAAAAAATCATCTTTCATTAACAAACACAAAAACGCCATTATTATCACAATGTATTTAGTATTACTGTGACACTACGTTGAAACAGTTTATCAATGCCAAAAAAATAATGGCGTTCCTTTTAAATAATAAAATATCCGAGGACTTTATGAGTCAATCTACACTTTCAACCCAAGACGAGCAGCTCGCCGCTGCAGCCATGACCCTGCAGGCCACCGACACTACACCACCGGACGTGCCGGGTGGTCCTGGCTACATCATCATTGATGGCGCAACCGATGATGCAGGCGCAAAACAAGGTGAAGTACTTAATAACGGTTTTACCGACGATCTGACCCCAGTTCTTCACGGCCACATAGAACACGGCCAAAACATGGAACTGATGATTTATGCGAATACCCAATTTTTGGGTACCGTCAAAACTGATGGCAACGGCAACTGGTCTTTTGACCCACAGCTTCTGGATCACTCCCAATACACCTTTGAAGTCCTGGCGAAGGATCCGGGCGGCAGTAGGGTTATGACATCGATGCCGTTCATGATTACCACCACCGATATCAACCACGATTACCAAACGCCAACAATTACCAGCGTAGTGAACGACAGTGGCACTGACCCAGTGAATCTGACCAACGGTGAAAGCACCAATGACGCCACCCCTGTTTTGACAGGCACCGCTGACGCCAACCAGACCGTTTATCTCTATGATGGCAACGAGCGGATCGCTTCCGTTGTGGCTAATGCCAACGGGGTGTGGACCTTCACTCCACCGGCTGCCTTAAGCGAGGGCGTACACATCTTAAGTGCGACAGAAGCGATGAATGGTTCTGAAACAAATCATTCAAGTAATTTCGTTCTATTTATAGAAGCTTCAACGCCAGAAATGGCAACCAATATCACCCTCTTTGATGATTTTGGTGACAAAACAGGCGAAATTTTTAATGGTGATTACACTGATGATCGAAATCCTACGCTAAGTGGCCAAGCTGAAGTTGGTGATACCCTTATCATTAATGATAAGGGTGAATATCTTGGCTCAGTAGTCGTAGGCTTAAACGGAACCTGGAGCTATACTCCCGAAGATGCACTATCATTTGGCGAACATAGTTTTACAACCATTGTTGAAGATACTGTCCATAATTTAAAGAGCCCTGAATCTGAAGCAATTGGATTTACGGTCATTCCGCAATATGCCACATATAGTATTGCTGATATGCTTCAGTCGGACCAGGTTCACAACAATGAATATATTGGGGATAAATTCACCATAACGTCTGAAAATACAATTAAGCATTTTGATGGTGATGCAGCAAGTTATCCTGGAATAGCATTGCTGAATGCGACTCCAACATCCAGTATGACCGTAAACTTTGATCACCCCGTAACGAATGTTAGTTTTTACATTAGTGGCCTGAGGAATGATCAAGGAGGCTCACGTGTCGTATTATGGGATACGCACGGAAATAAAATAATTGATACCATGGTAACCAATCCGGGCAATGATCATGGGAACTTTTTCAGTTACGATGCACCTGCAGGTGTTGAAATTGATCATTGCCAAATTTATGGGGATAACTGTGATGGAGGCATTACGGTAAATAGCCTTGTATTTAACACAATTTCACCATTTGACCCATCATCAGACCAGGTTGGGCAAACCAACAATAATGTTCACGATGCCCTCCAGTCAGGAATAAGCGATCTTGAATACCCGGGTCATAACTATATCATGCACTCTAACACCAGTATCTCTCATTATGGCGGTGATTCATTGAGCTTTAGCGGAATCGCCGTTCCTGGAGGAACGGATAAATATGCTAACTTCCAGTTCAATGAAGCTGTTGATGATGTCTCAGTAAGAATTAGTGGCCTGGATTCAAGTTCGCGAGTGGTCGTTCACGGAAGTCATGGCGAGACGCTTTATGATGCATACGTTACAGCTGATGGCATTTCGACCAATAAGCAAGGTGACTATACCACTTTCCATTTTGATGCCCCTGAAGGAAAGACTATCTCCGAATTGGTGGTATACAGCGATGGCAATGGCGTGACCTTAGATGAGCTGTCGTTCAACTACCATGAGGCAGTGCCCGAACCCGTAGCGGCTTCTGACACTCACGAGCAAATCACGGATAATCTGACGGCTCAGGATGACACTCAATCTGTGCTCACCCAAAATGCCGTGATTGATCTGCATGAAACCACGCAGCACATGCAGTCCATTTCACACGACGATATCCTCTCTCATGCCCAGCAAAATATGTTTATCAACGACGGTAAACAACAGCTGGCCATTCAGGGTGACAAAGGCGATGTGGTTGAACTGAAAGGGGAAGACCTGGCAGCGAGCACCTGGACTGATACCGGGCACTCCACTGTGGCAGGTGTTACCTATGAGGTTTACCAGCACACAGGGGATAATCTGGAACTGTTGGTACAGCAGGGTGTTGAACTGCAGCACAGCTGATAACACTCAAATGCAGTAATCCAATCCCTGGCCTTTGGCTGGGGATTGTTTAAATAAAATCTCTGGGTTTGACGACGTCTTTCACCGCCTGGATCATTTTCTCAATCGATGGGTCTTTGGCCATAGAGCAGTGATAATGCACATGAAATTCATAGCGCATCGCTAAATGCTCAGGAACGTCATAGAAAGCAATAGGAAATTTATCAATAAAGTGCGGAACAACCAATTCTGGCATGATCACGATATTATCGGTATAGCAAGCCATCAATAGCATATTTGTTGAATTACTCGAGGTGCAGACAACATTCCGCTTATCTAAAAGATCATAAAATCGATTGGCTTGATGATGGTCATCGTTACATAATTGACACTGGCGACTCCACATTATATGCGTACTTTTGCTCCAGTCCTCCAGTGTATAGTTATCTTTTATTCGTGGATGATCTTTTCTTACGGCAATTTTAACCCCTGATGTAATCACTCTGGAACGTATAATGCTTCGATCAGGTGGAAGTGCGGAGCCTAAATCTAAATCCACCTCTTTATTTCGTAAACGTGAAAGTCGTTCTTCTTCATTCATTGGCAATGGTATAAATTTCACGATTTCTACTGGATAATTATTATTTAAAGACATCCCTATAATCAGTTCCAGCAATGCATAGGTGCTCACGCTGATATTTCGATCATTGAGCGACAGTTTTTTATCGTTTTCCTCAAACTCAGTCGTAAACTTTTGATAACGAAGACTAAGCTCTTTCGCCACACTATCGGGTTCCATCCCATTTTTGGTTCTAAAAAACAACGCTGAGCCAGTAGCATGGCGAGCTTTGTTTAGCAGGTATGTTACCGAACCAGGTGTCACATTCAGGATTTCAGAGGTTTTGGTCACGCTGCCACAGGATGCCAGCACATGGACGGCGCGTAACACTTTTAAATCAACGGTGTGCATCAGAAGTCTCTTTTTGTTTATCGTCAGACATGGTGACAGCACTGCAGGAAATAGAAAACGATGGATAAGAGCGGAGAAATAACGTTTTACAGTGGTGTACTGTGGGTCAGCAGGAGCCTGTCATGCTCTTCAGCATATCGGCGATTGGTCGACGAAAAATAAGCTTTATTTATTTATTAAAAGACGTTGCTTATGCGGGGCTGCGACGGAGAGCGAGAAAAAACCGATGATTTTGATTAAGTCCTCACAATCCTTCAAAAGCCTAACCTAATGAATCAATGAGACTTATAATCACGTTCAATCGCTGACAGCCTGGCCTGGGTAGTGATAATCTGCCTGCCTCCGTGTAGACCTGAAAGCTAAACCAAGGCGCCATGAACAAACCGATCAAGCGGCTGGAAATCATTAAGAATGCGATTGAGCTTGAGGATGACGACATCATCCACGGCCAGGTGGTGCAGCTCAAAAAAGAGAGCCTGGATGACGGCCTGAAGGGAATTGTTCAGGCGCTGGAACAGAAGCATTACGCGGAGGCCATGTCGGCGATCATCGCCTGGTTGCAAAATCAGCGTGCACTCACGGCATGGCAAGACCCTCGCATCGCCGCCAATAAGCTTGAGCTGAAAACGCTGGAAACTGAACTGCGGGATCTTATCGATCGCCGCAACTCGCGTATTCAGCGGCTTGATGAGTTTAACGATCTCTATATGACGCGGCTTGGCCCGTTGATGACGGAAATTCTGCGTCTGCGTAAGGTGCTGGCCGAGAAAATGCTGCGCAAGCAGCTGCGCGAAGGCGACCGGAGCGAACCCATCGCCGAAGAGTCAGCCCGAAAAGCCGACGCAGATTATGAGTCCTACCGACAACGCCATCAGGAAGCCCAGCGTCACCAGCAGGCACAACAGCGACTGGCAGAATCGGAACGCCAGGAATTAAAACGTTTATGGCGTCAGGCCAGCAAACTTTGCCACCCGGATCTGGTAGACAATGAGCTGAAAGCGGAAGCCACCTCGCTGATGGTGCAGCTGAATCAGGCACGCCAGCGCAGCGATCTGGCCACCATCCGCATGATCCTCGGCAGGCTGATGCAGGGCCAGCGGCCGATGATGGCAAGCGAAAGGTTGAACGATTTGGAACGCCTGATGCGCCGTATTGCCGAGATTCGTCAGCAGATTCAGGCACTCAATGCAGAACTTGTTAGCCTGGAGAAAGAAGGCTCGTGGCAACTGGTGACCACCCTTCGCGACCCGGAAGGGTATTTCCAGCAGCAGGAAAAGGCGATGCGGAATACGATTTATACGCTTGAGAAGCAGATTGTGGATGCGGGGTTTGATGAGGTGGCTTGAGTTTTTGAGTTCCCCCCTCTCCCCAGGGGAGAGGGAGAAAACAAGACTACTCCTGACTGTCCTCTCTCTCCGATTGAGTGAGAGAAAGAATCACCGACATCACCTGACTGTCCCCTCTCCCGTGGGGAAAGGGAGAAAACAAGGCCACTCCTGATTGTCCCCTCTCCCCGCGGGCTGAGGTATCCCCACAAAAGTGAAAAGCACGATGAAGTGTGATCTACTGGTTGCGCTAACAAAACAGAAGAGACCTCATCGTGCCTTTACAG
>NZ_JBJDNI010000020.1:0-98540 GCF_044900545.1 Scandinavium sp. NPDC088450
GGCACGATAAACCTCCATAATCAGTCTACCGTACCAGTTATAACCTGTTACCCATGTGCCCGGTTTAAAGTGTTACCTATGTGCCAGTTCATACACGGGGCAAAGCCCCGTTACGTTGTTATTGCGTTTCTTTCTGCTTTGCTGGTTTCATCCATGCATCATCGTATTTAATATTCCCTCTGACATAATTCCATTCAATTCCGCGAAATCTAAGCCCAACAACCTCATGCATGTTGGGTGTTGAGCTACCCGGATAATAAATATGTGTAAAATCTACCGACGAAATAACAACGCTATCAAGCGTAATGTTATAAATTTCCACTTCGATCCCGGCATCAACAATTTCATAGTATTTAATGACTGCCTTTTGCAAGCGCTTAGATTCACAGACCGCAATGGCAAGGTAAGGGCTTACTTTGTCTAGTTGTTTATGCAGTATGACAGCGTCATGCTGTCGGGTTCCTGTCATGCTTCCAGTGAAACTGTCTACACCTTGTCTCACGCCATAGCTACTATTCATGATCTCAATAGCACCTTCGCGACCTAATGCCATACAGTCCCCTACAACTTGCATTCCATTTTCATCATATAAAAATAAATAAGCGGGTAATGACATTTTTAATACTCCGTGCTTGTTAGTTGTCCGTTGTTATCAATAAAAAACTGATGAATATAGTTTTTACCGTTTAATCCATATGACACAGCATAGCTATAACCATATTTCCAATTAACATCTATGCAATCGTCAGGATATGAAAGATGTAATTCATAATCGCTCTTTACTATTGTATATCCTTTATCTTGATTTGATTCAATTCTGTAATAACTCAATATATCTTTCTTATCCACACTGAAACAAAGCTTTTCGTCATTTATATAGGTATACTTTGCATGAGGGCCTGGTTTTCCGCCTGGGCAACCTGCAAGGATGAAGAGTAAAGGCAGAATCAATAATATCTTTATCATCCTGGAAATCCTTTCAATATTGATTCATATTTAGAAATCAAGGAGTAAATGGAGTCATTAAGATTGTAATCACGGTATTCATGTAAATTATTACCCTCATACAGACCATAATTAAGAAAGAGCCAATAATCACTGGCTATTGATGCTTGTTGCTCTAATCCATAGTGAAGGAAGTCAGCTTTATCCAGACTGTATGAATAGTCTGCGAAACGAGAGAATAATCCTCTTGTTCTGACAAGCATTCCTTTTTGTGATTGCCATGCGTGAACCATTTCATGCATGAATCTATGTTTCTTTACTAATATGTCTAAAGAAAAGTCAGGTGAATAGGTTTCTTCTCTGAACCACAGTTCACCGTTGGGTGTCATAGCAACATCTACAGGCTGTAAGTTGAAGGGAAGGTAGCTTTCACGGTGTACCCATATCTTACTATAGATAAGACTACCGCCGAAAAGAGTTCTGGCAAGGGCTATCTCACCTAACGTAAGTTGCCTGACTCCTCCCGGTGAAATGAGAGTACCTGATGTGGGTTTTATTTTTTCATCAACAGGCATTCAAGATCCCTCTAATCCTTGTTGGTATTGAACATGAATCGTACTCTCAAAATAATGTATAAGGAAATGGTTTTCCGTAGAAGATTCCATAATTAAAATGAGTTAGATGGAATCAGGTTTTTTTAAAAGTCTGTTTTTCCTCTTTGAAGTATAAAGGGGGATTATGTTTAAGTGATATCAGTCGCATGATTTCTATAATATATAGATTACATTTATCTTTTATTTCTTTCTGGTCTGATGATGATGAAGCGATATCAAGCGTAGGATTTACTTGTCAAATCTGTACTTTCCATCGTTCCGGATTTATAAAACATCTCATTGAGCGGGTGTAGGTTTTGAGGTGATTTATTACGTGATCAGCTAATAGGGTGTGATTGCCACTGTGATATTTCGAAAATTCTTGCACCTGGGGCTTTGCCGCGGTTACACTATTTTTCACGATTTACACAACGTGTAACCGTCTGTTTTATAAATGAAATGACTCGGGGTGCCCTTCCACGTGAAGGCTGAGAAATACCCGTATTACCTGATCTGGATAATGCCAGCGTAGGGAAGTCAGAGACCCACGTAGGGTATCGCTTCTTCACCGACTGGCAGGAGCGTACTATGCAACCTGACCTGCTATCTTCGTCGCAAATCGCGCACACTTCTCATCTATTTCGGCGTTTTTTGCCGCTCGTTCACTGCATGACTAATGATGTGGTGCAAACCTTTACTGCCAATGTTTTGCTGGCGCTGGGGGCTTCTCCGGCCATGGTTATCGATAAAGCTGAAGCGCCGCAGTTTGCTGCCATTGCTGACGCGTTGCTGATTAACGTCGGGACGCATACTCAGGAACGTGCCGTCGCGATGCGGGCCGCTGTCGAAAGTGCCAATGCGGAGAATAAGCCCTGGGTGTTGGATCCGGTGGGCGTTGGTGCTATCGCGCTACGCACTGAGTTCTGCCAGCAACTGTTGCCGCTCCGGCCTGCGGTGATTCGCGGAAATGCTTCTGAAATTATGGCACTCGCGGGCATGAGCCACGGCGGGCGCGGGGTGGATACCACCGACACGGCCAGTGCTGCTTTGCCTGCTGCACAGGCGCTGGCGCGTCAGATCTCCACTCTGGTTGTTGTGACGGGGGAAGTTGATTATGTGACCGACGGACGTCGAACCGTGATGGTCACGGGCGGCGATATCATCATGACCAAAGTTGTCGGAACGGGATGTGCACTGTCTGCGGCAGTTGCTGCCAGTTGTGCGTTGCCCGGCGATCGTCTGGATAACGTAGCGGCGGTCTGTGGAATGATGAAGCAAGCGGGGAAAGTGGCGGCAGAGAACAGTAAAGGTCCAGGCAGTTTTGCGGCGGCTTTTCTGGATGCGCTGTGGGCGGAGGGCAACGTATGAAACGTATTAATGCACTCACCATTGCGGGCACAGATCCGAGCGGCGGCGCAGGGATTCAGGCCGATCTTAAAACGTTCTCGGCGCTTGGGGCGTATGGTTGTTCGGTGATCACCGCGCTGGTGGCGCAAAACACGCAGGGCGTGCAATCGGTCTATCGCATTGAGCCTGACTTTGTGGCCGCTCAGCTTGATTCGGTGTTTAGCGATGTGCGCATCGATTCGACCAAAATCGGCATGCTCGCAGAAACGGATATTGTTGAAGCTGTGGCGGAACGTCTGGCTCGCTATCAGATTAAAAACGTCGTGCTCGATACCGTGATGCTGGCGAAAAGTGGCGATCCTCTGCTCTCCGTTTCCGCCGTGGATACGCTGCGTCAGCGCCTGTTGCCACAGGTTTCTTTGATCACCCCTAATCTGCCTGAAGCGGCGGCGCTGCTCGATGCGCCCCATGCGCGTAATGAACAGGAAATGCTGGAACAAGGTCGCGCTTTACTGGCGTTGGGTTGTGAGGCGGTGTTGATGAAAGGCGGTCATCTGACAGAGGCAGAAAGCCCGGACTGGCTGTTTACGGCTGAAGGTGAGTATCGCTTCACCGCCCCGCGCGTGCAGACTAAAAACACCCACGGCACAGGCTGTACGCTTTCGGCTGCGTTGGCTGCGCTGAAACCGCGTTATGGCAGCTGGCTCGAAACTGTACCCGAGGCGAAACGGTGGCTGTCAGCTGCGCTGGCGCAAGCGGATTCGCTGGAAGTCGGGAAGGGGATTGGGCCAGTGCATCATTTCCACGCGTGGTGGTAGTATACTGGCTGACACTGTCAGCAAGGATTACCCGAGATGGAACAAGCGCATACCCGGCTTATTGCTCAACTGACCGAGCGCATTGCCGCCACGGATAACACGCCGCTGTACCTGAAATTTGCCGAAACGGTCAAAAATGCGGTTCGCAGCGGCTGGCTGGAGCATGGCAATATTTTGCCCGGCGAGCGCGATCTCAGTCAACTGACCGGCGTGTCTCGCATTACTGTGCGTAAGGCGATGCAGACGCTGGAAGACGAAGGCGTGGTGACTCGCGCGCGCGGCTACGGCACGCAGATCAACAACATCTTTGAGTATTCGCTGAAAGAAGCGCGCGGTTTCTCCCAGCAAGTGGTATTACGCGGCAAAAAGCCCGACACGCTTTGGGTCAACAAACGTGTGGTGGAGTGTCCTCAGGATGTGGCTGAGCAGCTGGCGCTCACGCCGAAAAGTGACGTATTTCTGCTGAAGCGTATTCGTTATGTGGATGAAGAAGCGGTGTCGATTGAGGAGTCCTGGGTGCCCGCGCACCTGATTGCGGACGCGGACGATATTGGCATTTCGCTGTACGACTACTTCCGTAGCCAGCACATTTTCCCGCAGCGCACTCGTTCACGCGTCAGCGCCCGGATGCCGGACGCTGAGTTTCAGTCGCACATTAAAATGGATGACAAAATCCCGGTGTTGGTCATTAAGCAGGTGGCGCTGGATCAGCAGCAGCGGCCGATTGAGTACAGCATCAGCTACTGCCGCAGTGACTTATACGTTTTTGTGTGCGAGGAATAGTTCTTCCGCTGTCGGGGCGCAGTCGCCGCCCCGGTGGCTGACCACCCAGCTCGCCACCGCATTCCCCAGAATGACTGCCTCTGCCAGCGGTTTTCCAACGGCTAACCCCGCCAGCACACCCCCGGCATGGCTGTCGCCAGCGCCGATGGTATCCACCACTTTTGCCGGAAACGCGGCCGCATGACCGGACGCCTCGGCACTGAAATACCACGCGCCGTCTTTATCCTGTCGCACAATTAACGGTGCGTTCCAGCGTTCGAGCCAGGCTTTGCCCAATGCGGACACTTCCGCGGGGAACTGCTCGCGTTCGGCGATGATCTCCGCTTCCTGCCGATTCAGCGTAATGATCGGCTTGCAGGCCATGATGCGCGCGAACAGTTCAGGCGTGATGTCGGCAATTCTCGGTCCGAAGTCTATCAACGCTGTGACCTCTGGCGAGGCCTCCAGCCAGCTGACCAGCAGCTCTGCACATGAAGCGGTGAGCTGATAGCCGGATAAATAGGCCAGGCCGTTGGGCTGATGCGGCAGACGAGCCAGCCACTCGTCGTTCCAGGCACTCTCTACCCCGGTGAACGACATAAAGGTGCGCTCGCCATCGGGCTCGACCAGTGCCAGGCACCAGCCGTTATCCCCTTTGTCGGTATCGATAATGCTTTCAATGCCCTGACGTGCGAGGTTGTTTCGCACGATATCGGCCCAGACGCCCTGGCCGAGCGGCAGGGCGTTACAGGCTTCGATTCCCAGGCGTTTGAGCGCCACGGCGACGTTCAGCGCACAGCCACCAATATTGACGCTTTGCTGTTGCAGTTCGATATCGCAGCCACGCCAGGGCAGGGCGTAGGCATCGGCGATAACGTCGATCACCGCCGAGCCAATCACCGTCACCGGGCGTTTTTGTCTCTCGTTCAGCATTTTTCCTCCCTTTGCTGGCGATAACGCAGCAGGGCATTGGCGTAGCGGCCAAAGTCGAGCTGATTCACTTCGTCCAGTTCAGCTTTCAGCGTCGCGTCAATGCCGTCAATACCGTGCAGCGCGCCACAGATGGCGGTAGCCATTGCGCCGATGGTGTCGGTGTCGCCACCGAGATTGGCGCATAAAATGGCGCAGCGATTAGGATCAGTTTGTGCCAGTTCCACCATCGCGACGGCGCAGGCCACGGATTCAATCGTGCTGGTTCCCGCGCCCACCAGTTGATAAAGTTGTTCGCTGGCGGATTCCACACCGTTCGCTTCACGCACCGTTTTCAGGGCCAGTTCAATACGCAGCGCCAGCGAGGCATTAAAGGTGGTGATGCGTTTTTCCTGGGCATGGCGAGCAACGGAAGGGAGCGCGGCAGCGATAGTCTGCCAGCTATCACCGTCAATCGCCCGGGAGACCGCCCAGCCAATCACTACGGCACCGGCAATCGCCAGGTCTGATTTGTGCGTTGGGCTGGAGGCCAGCGCAACGGCGTCGATAAACGCATCGAGATCGGCTGTTGGCAGCACGCAGCCCAGTGGGGAAACTCGCATTGCCGCGCCGTTGGTCACGCCGTTGTTCTCAAGCTGGCTAACCGGTTTGCCGTCACGAATCGCATTCAGGGCAATTTTAGACGTTGGCCCGAGGACGTTTTTGTTGAACGCATCAAACCCTTCGGCCCACGCCAGAATGTGGCGACCAATCACGTCCGGCACAATCTCGCCATCGCATTCAATCAGCGCATCGGCCAGGCAAAGCGCCATCGAGGTGTCATCGGTGAACTCTGCGCGCTTAAAGTAGCAGGCGGCGTTGTTTTCGGCCGGGCCATCCAGAAAACGGTCAATCCAGCCGAAGTGCGCTTTTACCCGCGAGCGAGGCCACAGTTCCGAAGGCATTCCCATGGCATCACCTAAGGCTTGTCCGTACAGCGCGCCGAGAATTCGTTGGTCTTTCATTTCACTTCCTCATGTGTCAGCGCCACATCTCGTTCGTCATTGCTGACGCTTATGGCGGTAATTTCTTTATCCGATTCGCGGAAGAACAGCATAAACAGCACGGCAATCACGGCGATCATTACTGCCCCGAATGTCCACATGCCCGCCCAGTTAAACGTCAGGCCGTTGACGGGCTCTTTATAGGCGAACATTTTTTCCATCATCACCCCACCAAGGCGGTAGCCGAGCAGGCTGCCGAAGCCCTGACAACAAAGGGTAATCAGCCCCTGCGCTGCGGTGCGCATGTGAACCGGGGATTTTTTGTCCACATAGATGTAGGCGGTGACGTAGTAAAAGTCATAACTTACGCCGTGCAGCAGAATGCCGAGGAACAACAGGCCGTAAGTAAAGTAATGTTCTGCGCCGCCGTAAACGAAGAAGCCGTAACGGACTGCGGCGGTGATAAGACCAAGTAATAATACCTTTTTGATACCAAAGCGTTTAGTGAAGAACGGCAGCGCCAGCATGAAGAAGATTTCAGAGAACTGGCCGAGCGTCATCCAGCCGGTGGCGTTGTGCATCCCCACTTCGGTGAGATAGCCGTTGGCAAAGATGTAATAGAACGCCAGCGGCATGGCGAACAGGAACGAGCAGAAGAAAAAGACGAGGAAGTTTTTGTCGCGCAGCAACACCAGCGCGTCCAGCCCCAGCATCACTTTCAGGCTCAATTTGCCGGTACTCTTTGGTGGCGTATCCGGCAGGAACAGCGCAAATACGCCCAGCAGTGCAGAGCTGCCAGCGGTTATCAGCAGTGGAATGCTGGTGGGTGAAATATCGTTATAGCCCAGCATTTGCGGCAGGAAACCGCATACCAGGCCTGAGCCAATCCAGCCAATGGTGCCCATCACACGGATGCGCGGGAAATCTCGCTCCACATCCGGCACGTGAGAAAACGCGATGCTGTTGGTCAGCGCGATGGTCGGCATGTAGGTCAATGAATAGGCCAGCAGCAGCGGGAAGAAGCCGCTGAAGGTGGTTTGCTGCGCGGCGAAATACATCAGGATCGCGCCGACGAACATCAGCACCGCCAGCACTTTTTGCGCCGGGAAGAAACGGTCAGTCAGCGAACCGACGAGAATAGGCGAGAGGATCGCCGCGATGGCCGTACAGGCATAGGACCAGCCGATTTCGCCTGCGCTGAAGCCGTTTTTACTCAGCCACAGCCACAGTGGCACAAACCACGCGCCCCAGATAAACCACTCCACGAACATCATGAACGACAGCTTTGCTGTAGTTTTCATCTTTACATCCTTCATGACAGGTAAGGTACGTCTGAACCATACCATTCAATAATACCTTTTAAATACCTTTGTGATGATTCCTTGAGCGACTTAACACTTTACTGTCCCTGAATCGTGCCAGCAGATTGCCCTTAAAAAAGCACAAACCGGCTGGAAAAATCCGCCTCAGGAGACCAGGCTAAGGATTGCCTTAAACTCAGGCACAGGACATTCACGACCAGCTTCGGCTGGCGCTTACGGGAGTTATCACTATGACTGATATTGCGCAGTTGCTTGGCAAAGACGCCGACAACCTTCTCCAGCATCGTTGTATGACCATTCCATCCGCACAGCTTTACCTTCCCGGCTCTGACTACGTTGACCGCGTGATGGTCGACAACAATCGGCCGCCTGCGGTGCTCCGTAATATGCAAACCCTGTACAACACCGGGCGGCTGGCGGGCACCGGCTATCTTTCTATTTTACCCGTTGACCAGGGGGTAGAGCACTCTGCCGGGGCATCGTTTGCTGCAAATCCGCTCTATTTTGACCCGAAAAACATTGTTGAGCTGGCGATTGAGGCCGGATGTAACTGTGTGGCCTCAACTTATGGCGTGCTGGCGAGCGTTTCGCGCCGTTATGCGCACCGCATTCCGTTCCTCGTGAAGCTCAACCACAACGAGACGCTGAGCTACCCAAACACCTTTGACCAGACGCTGTATGCCAGCGTGGAGCAGGCGTTTAATATGGGCGCGGTGGCTGTTGGGGCGACCATTTATTTCGGTTCTGAAGAGTCTCGCCGTCAAATCGAAGAGATCTCCGCCGCGTTTGAACGAGCGCACGAGCTGGGCATGGTTACCGTGCTGTGGGCGTATCTGCGCAATTCGGCGTTCAAGAAAGACGGCGTGGATTATCACGTTTCTGCCGATTTAACCGGCCAGGCAAACCATCTGGCAGCCACCATAGGCGCGGATATCGTGAAGCAGAAAATGGCCGAGAATAACGGCGGCTACAAAGCCGTCAACTTCGGCTACACCGATGAGCGCGTGTACAGCAAGCTGACCACCGACAACCCAATAGATCTGGTGCGCTATCAACTGGCAAACTGCTATATGGGCCGTGCCGGGTTAATTAACTCCGGCGGTGCCGCGGGTGAGAATGATATGGTCGATGCTGTTCGTACCGCCGTTATTAATAAACGTGCGGGCGGCATGGGGCTTATTCTTGGTCGCAAGGCGTTTAAAAAGACCATGGCCGATGGCGTTAAATTAATTAATGCCGTGCAGGATGTTTATCTCGATAACAAAGTCACTATCGCCTGACAGGTAAATACCTCTCCTCCGGGAGAGGTATATCGCCCCTCTATATGATCCCCGCTTATTAATATTAATAATCACCTTTTCTTATTTAACACCAAGAATTCTGGTTTCTGTCTGCACGATTTTCATCTTAAGAATAATATTTTTTTCATCTTACCTCTCGGTGCTGAAGTCAGAATTATCAGGGTGTTGAGGGCTATGTTAAGGGGCGTTTTTCTTAATTAAGACGTCTGGTGCGGTGAGTTCAGAAAACAAAGGTTTTATTTTCTAGGAATTTTCTTAAACTAACAATCATCGTAGGGTTTCTCCTGCGGTGAGCTAAGAACCTGCTGGCTTCAATATATCAATGATGGATAACGCCACACTCATAAGTGGCGGAGCAAACCTGCGACATATTGTCAGGATGCCAGTGTATTTAATTATTAAAGTGTATTTAATTATTAAGGATAGACAAAATGAAATTCAATACTTCCTGTGTAAACCAGACTTTAATTGCTGGTGGCATCGCCCTGTTATTTTCTCAGGCCGCTAATGCTGAGTCTGCAAATACCATTACGTTTAAAGGTGAAGTGACCGAACAAACCTGTGAAGTGGTTGTGGATGGCGTGAGTGCTCGTCCGGTGGTGCTGTTGCCGAGCGTGTCAAAAAGTGATTTGTCGGCGGCGGCGTCTACTGCCGGATTAACGTCATTTACGCTGGGCGTCACGGGTTGTACCGCCGACACCACCGCGCTGGACATCAAAACCCTGTTCGTGGCGAACAACATGACTTCACTCGGCAACCTGGCAAACACCGGTACGGCACAAAACGTTGAGCTGCAGCTGATGAGCGACAGCGCGGGCACTCAGGCTATCGACCTGCGTGACCGTACACCGGTTGCTGGCATCACCGTGGCAGCCGGTGATACCGCTGGCGAACACGACTTCGCGGTGCAGTACTTCAGCCCGAACGGCGGCGCAACCGCAGGGACCGTCGTAGGGTCGGTTCAGTACTCTATCTCCTACCTGTAAGTGAGTCAGACGTGATGAAAGGAATGGCTTTAGTCCTTAGCGGGATGCTGTTTAGCCTGAGCGCACAGGCAAGTGTGGTGATGACCGGCAGTCGCATTGTTTACCCCGTCGACAGCCGCGAAGTCAGCGTGCAACTGACCAACCGCGATGCTTTCCCCGGCATCGTTCAGGTCTGGCTTGATGAGGGCGATGCGCAATCGACGCCACAAACTGCCCGTGCTCCTTTCGTCACCACGCCGCCAGTCTTCCGACTGGCGGCCAACGCCGGACAAACCGTGCGTTTGCGCTATGTAGGGAAGGACGTGCCGAAGGATCGGGAATCACTGTGGTGGTTCAACTTTATTCAAATTCCACCGGTGGAAAAAGGCGCTCAGGCCGACAACCAGTTACTGGTGCTGGTTCGCAGCCGCGTGAAGGTCTTTTTACGCCCACAAGGGCTGACCGGGTCGCCGCTCAAAATGGCGGAGACCAGCCGCGTATGGCTGCAAAACGGCAAGCTGAAGCTGCGTAATAACAGCGGCTATTACCTCGCATTATCGTCACTCGACGTGCAGGGCGCAGGTAAAAAACAACGTATTCAGAGCGAAACTGTCGCGCCGTGGTCAACCGTGGCCTGGCCTGCTCAGGTGGGGCAAATCACGGAAGCGAACATGCGCTGGATTAACGATCAGGGAGCAACGCTGAACCAACGCGTGGCGGTGGAGAATCAGGAAGATGTCAGCCAGTAAAAGCCGTTGGTGGTGGCTGCTGCTGCCCGGTGTAGCACCTGCTGTTGCCAGCGAATACACCTTTGATGAATCGCTATTTCTCGGCAGTGGTTACGAAAATGGGCTTGCCCAGTTTAACGAGCAGGATGCTATCGCCCCCGGGCGTTACAACGTCGATGTCTGGCTGAACGGGCAATTCGTGGGCCGTCAGGATGTGGTTTTTCGCCATGATGCGACGGGAAAAACAGCGCCTTGCTTTCCGGCTTCTTTCTGGCAGGAACAAGGCGTGGCGTCCGCTGAACAAGCCGGTTCTGAAGAGTGCGTAACTCCGCAAATGCGTATTAGCGGTGGGCAGTGGGATTTTGATCAAGGCGCATTGCGTCTGAATCTGAGCGTGCAGCAGGCAGCACTCAAACGCACCCCGCAGGATTACGTCCCACCTTCGCAATGGCAAACCGGGGAGAGCGTTCTGTTCAGTAATTACAACCTGCACGTCTATCACAACAAGAACGGCGGACGTGAGAGTGACTCTGGCTGGCTGGGGCTTAACAGCGGTTTTAACCTGGGCAGTTGGCAATTTCGCCAGCAGTCTTCCGCCAACTGGCGACGTGATGATTATCGCGAAAGCCAGCGCTGGGATGCGCTGCAAACCTGGCTCCAGCACCCCATCGCTCGCCTTGAAAGCGTGTTGACGCTGGGCGAGAGCTACACCCCGGGCAGCCTGCTCGGCAGCATGGCATTTACGGGCATTAAGCTCGAAACAGATCAGCGCATGTGGCCGCAATCACGTCGCGGCTATGCGCCAGAAATTCGCGGCACAGCTTCGACGCCATCACGCGTGGTGGTGAAACAGAACGGTCGAACCCTGTATGAAACCAGCGTGCCGCAAGGCGCATTTGTATTCGACGATCTGCCGAATACCTCCTGGGATGGCGATCTTCAGGTCGAAATTACCGGCGCAGATGGCAGAAAAAGCGGGTTTACCGTGCCGTATGCCAGCGTGCCGCTTTCATTGCGCCCAGGCGTCTGGCGCTACGGCATGGTGGCCGGGAAAACACGCGATTACAGCTCGGCTGACAGCCTGTTTACCGACCTGACAATAGAGCGCGGCATGTCTAACCGGGTGACGGCCAACGGCGCTTTGCGAATGGGTGAAGATTATCAGGCGCTGTTGCTCGGCGGCGTGCTGGCGACACAACTCGGCGCTATCGGCGTGGACGTAACCGCTTCGCAGGCAAAAGTGGCGGGTGACAAATTGAGCGGCTGGCGCTTGCAGACTAACTGGAGCAAAACCTTCATGCCAACGGGCACTAACGTCGCGCTGGCGGGCTATCGCTACTCGACGGAAGGGTATCGTGATTATGGCGATGTGCTGGGCGAGCGCGCTGCGATGAAACACGGCGGCAGCTGGCAGTCAGACAGCCTGCGTCAACGCAACCAGTTTACCGCCACGGTAAACCAGACGCTCGGCGGTTGGGGAAACCTGTGGTTGTCCGGTTCGATGATGGATTACTACGGCAACCGTGGAAACAGCACCCAGCTTCAGGCGGGATATAACACCACCGTGGGGCGCGTTTCTATCGGCCTGTCGTTCAGCCGTCAGGATACCTGGCTGCGGAGTACCGACAATCGTGGTGGGCAAGGGCAAAAAGAAAACGTGGCAAGCCTGACGCTTTCCGTGCCGCTGAGTTTTGGCGAACGCGAACATACGCTTTCGTTTTCAGCAAGCCAGGCCAAAGAGGCGGGCAGCAGTGCACAGGTCGCAGTGTCGGGCGCACTTGATAGCGAGGAGACGCTTAACTATGCGCTCTCAACCGGCTGGCAGCAGGGGCAGGATGGTTCCGGCGATGTGAATGACTGGAGCGGTTCCCTGCAAAAAAGTACCTCTTTCGGCACGCTCAATGGCAGCGTAGCCCAGGCGAAAAACTATCAGCAGTGGACTGCAGGCGTGCGTGGCGCGGTGGTTGTCCACAGCAAAGGCGTGGTAGCCGGGCCGTGGGTGGGCGATACCTTCGCATTGATTGAAGCGCCGGGCGCAACCGGGGCGCGTATTGGCGGTGGACAAGGTTCGATGGTGAACAGTTCCGGCTATGCGCTGGTGCCTTCACTCACGCCGTATCGCTACAACACCGTCACGCTCGACAGCCGTGATATGAACGCTCAGGCCGAATTACAGGAAAGCCAGCGCCGTATTGCGCCTCTGGCGGGAGCAGCGGTGAAACTGAAATTTTCCACCCTGGCGGGGTATCCGTTGCTGATCACGGTTAATCGCAAAGAAGCCTTCCCGGCAGGGCTCTCCGTAAGTGATGAGCAGGGGCGCGTGGTCGGGATGACCGCGCAGGGAAATCAGGTTTACGCCCGTGTGGCCCAGGAGCAAGGGCAACTGTCCATCGAAGGACAAGATTGCTGGCTGTCGTGGGCGCTGAACGAAACGCAACGTAAAGAGCCGCTGATTGCTTTAACCCAAACGTGCAGGATGAAAAACCAATGATGAAGAAGACAGTCATGCTGCTGGTCTGGTTGCCAATGATGGCTCAGGCGGCATGCGAATACATTACTCTTCCGTATAACGCAGGGAGCAGCAGTGCGTTCGGATCGCATCGATTAAGCGCCGCGTCTGACGGGATTGCCAACGACTGGCGATCCGGTGGCGGCAACGATGCCTGGAATGGCCTGCTGCCGGGGTTAACGCAAACTGTTGATGTGTCCGGCAACAGCAGCCTTCAGCCAGCAGGCACTATTTTGACCTCCAGCGGCGGAATCCCTTTCACCAGTTACGCCCACAAAGGCGGGGGCTACGACCCGGAGCAGGTTTTTTTCCGTTGCACGCCGGACACGGCAGGGCAGTTGTATGAAGCGTTTTCCACCAATGGCGACGATGCCTATGCAGGCTGGTATGAGGCGAACGATGTGCCAGGCGCCCGCCTGACGGTGATGAAAAACATTGCCCTGCGTTTGACGCATGACGCGACGGGCAGCACGTTTACGGACAGCTGGCAGCAGCGTCCGATGGAGAATCTGGACGTCGACACCAACGGCAACTTTCTGATTAAAGCCAGGAATTTTTCTACCATCAGCGTGGAGCTGATTAAAACGCTGGATACGCGCTATTACGTCAACCAGGCGGCATCGGCGAACTACAACAGCTATGTGAACCCCAACGCCTACGTGGTATTTCGTGGGCCGGGCATTGCTTCCTGGGATATCAAAGTCGGCCAGCCGCATCGCGGGGGAAACTGGGCGGGATGGGCCAACGACTGGCCATCGGTGATCAGCCTTTATGGCAATAACATTCAGGTAAAACGTGCCGCGATGTGTCAGGTGAAGGATTTCACCCTAGTCGTGTATCTGCCCGCTATCTCAGTGGCTCAACTGAAACAGGGCGAGTACTCTTCCGCACCGTTTAACGTCGGCTTTGCCTGTGAATCCAGTGTGGTTTCTGGCGTGGCGGCAGGCTCGGGTAATGTGGCGTTGGGCTTCCTCGCCCCTGAATCCAGTGTTTACAGTGCCTGGTCATTCAACCTGATCACCGGAAAATCGGTGACCTGGTTGCTGGACGATCAGTACGGAAAACCGGGGCACGCTCGTGGCGTTGGCGTGCAGGTCTATCGTGCCGGAAAGCCCATCACTTTTATGGCGGTTTCTACGACGGGGAACGGTACGGACGGTGGCTGGATGCCAGCAGTAGGCAGTAACACCCAACCCGAAGGCAGCCAGGATGGCCTGAATTATTATCGCGAAACCTTTGAAGCACGGCTTGCGAGCTTTGGTGCCGACACGCTTAAAGCCGGGGAATATCAATCTCATGCGCAAATTTTATTACGCATTCAGTAGCTTCTGGCTGCTGGCATTCAGCCTGCAGGCGGCGGTAAACATCAATACAACGCGTGTGGTGTTCAACCATGGGGAGACGCAGCGCACGGTGCGGCTGGTCAACGACGGTGATTATCCGGTGGTTGTGCAGAGCTGGGTTGATGAAGGTGATCCGCAAAAAGGGCCCTCGCAAGCCAGCGCCCCGTTTGTTGTACTGCCACCGGTACTTAAAATCCTGCCAGGCGAACAGCGCGAGCTGCGGATAATGACCACCGGAAAAGGGTTGGCGCAGGATCGCGAGTCGCTTTACTGGCTGAATGTCTACCAGATCCCGCCAGAGAAAAAGGCGGAGCAAGCTGGTGAAAAAATGCGTTTAGCGCTTAGAAGTCAGCTTAAAGTCCTATGGCGACCGAAAAACACAGGTGTGTTGACTGAAAAATCCATCAATATGCTGAGCTTTCGCTATGAGAGTGGAATGATTTATGCCGTAAATGATACTTCTTGGAACATAACTCTGGGTGATGTTTCATTCGAAGAGTATTCCTTCAGTGGAATAGTGGTTCCACCGCGTTCCCGGACCGCGATTTTTAATTCTTCCTCTCCTGTAAATCGGAATAATAAGATAAACTTCACGGTGATTAACGATGAGGGAAATCGTTGGGGTTTTTCGTCTGAGGTGAATTAACAGGTGTTGAACTAACTTCAGCTATATTGACAAAAATCCACATTCAGGGAGCACGATGGCAAAAATATACTTGCTTGGGGAAAGTGTTATCTTTTGGCCCGAGCGTAATGTCCTGCACGCAAAATCTGATGAGACGAAACGCTTATCACTAAGCAATCCGGCAAGTCGCTGTTTACTCTTATTAATTCAACAGCAAGGGCAGGTGATTGAGCGCGAGTATTTCTTTCAGCACGTCTGGATTAATAACGGCGCACAGGTCAGCAATAACACCTTCTACCAAAATATCTCTTTACTGCGTCGCGCATTTAAAGAATTTGGGCTGAATGAGGAGCTGATCGTTACCGTCCCGAAGGTGGGGATTCGCCTTGAGCCACAACTGGAAGTCGAAGAGCAGGAAAGGGAGGAACCCTTGCCTGACGAGCCTTCTGTTGCGGTTTTGCCGGTAAAATCAGCGCCGCCAGTCAGGCGCTGGAACTCGCTGTATTGGGTACTCGCCGGTGTTATCTGCTGTTTACTTGCCTCGGGTGTAGCCTGGCAATCACAGTTCGATTCCCGGTTAACGCGTTACGTGCCGCTGGGCGTTGAGAAAGGCTGTCACTGGTATGTGAATCAGGATGTCCTGAAGTTTGATAAACATCAGCAATTTATTGCGGACAGCACCCTCGATTGTGAAGGCTATTCGTGGGTTTATTTAACACTGTATTCCAATTTCCCCCGTATCTCGGCATTAACCTGTCGGCAGGAATACAGCCGCTGGCGTGATAATGACTGTGTCACACACTATTATTTCACGGAGTCCAGAAATGTGGGGGCGTAATATTAAGTGGATTGCGGGGCTGATTATTGCGGTGGCAATCACTTTGGTTGCAACGTTAACGTTACAAAATTGGCAGCGTTCGCATTTCGATTGTGCGGGTGAGCTATTGATGGAATATCCTGATATTCGTGGTGATATCTCTGTCAGATATGTCTTTAACGGCGCACGCGGCGTGGCTATTTTACGCGGGCAAATAACGGATAACGAAGGCAAGACGCTGGCGGTGAATCAGAATGTGTGGTTTAGCTTCACCCGCAAAGCGAACGATTACTTCCTGTTATCGGAGAATGTTGCTTCCAGCGGCGGCGGCACGGCTATCCATCCGCTGCTGGCGAGAACGCTGCCAGATTTCTACCTTAAGCCGAAAGAGCCGTTCTACTTCAGCATCCTGCGGCTTAACAGCAGCAGCTGGCAGTTTTACACCAGCCGTTCTCCTTCCGTGTTCTGCGAACGTTAACGCAGCAAAGGACAACCCGGTGGCAGGCGGCAGCGCAGGGCATTGGGCAAAATATCGATGCGGAATTCGCGGCCCGTTTGCGGTTCACCATCCAGATTAAAGGTGATGTCGTGCGGCGCGGTGATTTCAAACCAGGAAGAAATGCCATCGATAAGGTTCGGGCTTTCTTCCGGGCGAGCCAGCGTGGAGAAGAGGGCAGGCAACAGCTCTTCTCCGGTGAAAATACGGAGATGCAGCAAACCGTCATTGATCAGCGCATCCGGGCAAAGCTGCTGGCCGCCACCAGCCTGACGGCCGTTACCGATGCCTATTACCAATGCATCACCTTGCCAGTGGAAATTTTCACCACGAATTTCACAGCGGTCCGCCTTCAGGGTGTCCATGCGCATCAGGCCATGAATCAAATAAGACACACCGCCAAGCGCCGCCTTGAGCTTTTCCGGCGTCTCGCTGGTAATGCGCGTGCCAAACCCGCCGGTCGCCATATTGATAAAACAAGTGCGGTCATTGACGCGGGCAATATCAATGGCGGTGGCATTCCCGGCAATCGCAAGCTTCAGCGCTTTGTCCATCGCGTCCGGAATGCCCACGCTGGTGGCGAAGTCATTGGCGGTGCCCAGCGGCACGATGCCCAACGCTGGGATATTCTCGCCTTCGCAATGAACTAACGCCGTCGCCACTTCGTTAATGGTGCCATCACCACCGCCAGCAATGACGGTCGCGACACCCAGCTGGCGCGCCTCATCCAGATAACGAGCCGCATCGCCTTTTTCCCAGGTGACACGCACGTGAATCTCCACCCCTTCATCACGCAGCTGAAGTATTGCTTCACGCAACTGCGGGTTACCGGCACCTTTGCCGTTCAGGATCAGTAAGCTGGCAGGGAAGTCGGTCATCTTTTTATCCAGTTATTCAACATGATAAAAGTGTATAGCAGGAGTCGCGTTTGTGCCTGAGGAATAGACTGAAAGCGGAAGGTATAGGACGCAGAAAAAAATAAGCCCGCGTAAGGGAGATTACGCAGGCTAAGGAGGTGGTTCCTGGTACAGCTAGCATTTATGGGTTATGTTTTTCAGCGTCAGGGATAATACCCGCATTAAACGAAACGGTATGTGATCCGATTCTAAGAATTATCCCTGAGCGAAAAATAACCAGAATTAACTACTTACCGTGTGGATTGACGGTGGTTTGCTCGCCGACGAAATTGCGCATCAGCAGCGCATAATCCAGGCTAATTTCTTCCGGTACCGGGATCCACACCGTGTGACCATCGCCCGGGGCGACGTCGGTTGGCTGGCCCTTGCTGTTTTCCATGTGCTCCAGCACGAAATTGATGTTGCCCTGTGGGGTCATCAATTCCAGGCTGTCGCCTTTCAGGAATTTGTTTTTTACTGCGACGGCAGCCAGATTGCCTTTGCGCTCGCCGGTGAAATCACCGACAAACTGCTGGCGCTCGGAAACAGAATAACCATGCTCGTAATTCTGATAGCTTTCGTGGGTGTGACGACGCAGGAAGCCTTCGGTGTAACCGCGATGCGCCAGGCCTTCGAGAGTTTCCAGCAGCGTGGTATCAAACGGTTTACCGGCAGCGGCATCGTCGATGGCTTTGCGGTAAACCTGTGCGGTGCGCGCGCAGTAATAATAGGACTTGGTACGACCTTCAATTTTCAGCGAGTGTACGCCCATCTGCGTCAGGCGCTCAACGTGTGCGATGGCGCGAAGATCTTTGGAGTTCATGATGTAGGTGCCGTGCTCGTCTTCGAACGCGGTCATGTACTCGCCCGGACGTTTGGCTTCTTCAATCATAAACACGCTGTCGGTCGGTGCGCCTTCACCCAACGTTGGCTCGATATTCTGCACGGGGATCGGTTCGTGTTTGTGGACGATGTTACCCACATCATCCTCTTTGCCTTCCTGAACGTTATATTCCCAGCGGCAAGCGTTGGTGCAGGTGCCCTGATTCGGGTCACGCTTGTTGATATAACCGGACAGCAGGCAGCGGCCGGAATAGGCCATGCACAGTGCGCCGTGAACGAAAATCTCGATTTCCATTTCCGGTACCTGAGCGCGAATTTCTTCGATTTCTTCGAGCGACAGTTCGCGGGAGAGGATCACGCGGGTCAAGCCCATTTGCTGCCAGAACTTCACGGTAGCCCAGTTAACGGCGTTCGCCTGAACAGAGAGATGGATATCCATCTGCGGGAAATGCTCACGCACCAGCATAATCAGGCCTGGGTCAGACATGATCAGCGCATCCGGCCCCATATCCACAACAGGTTGCAGATCGCGAATGAAGGTTTTCAGCTTGGCGTTATGCGGCGCGATGTTCACCACCACGTAGAATTTTTTGCCTAAGGCATGCGCTTCGTTGATACCGAGCTGCAAATTCTCATGGTTGAATTCATTATTGCGCACACGCAGGGAGTAACGCGGCTGGCCAGCGTAGACCGCATCGGCACCATAGGCGAAAGCGTAACGCATATTTTTCAGCGTTCCCGCCGGGGAGAGGAGTTCCGGTTTAAACATGATTTTCTCGTTCTGATGACAGGTCAGACTCGCCTCACAGGGTAAGGCGATTGGGGGAGTCCCCCTACTTTAAGGGCGGGAATTGTAGCGCTGCGGGCGGGGGGAGTAAACCTTTTGCGTTCAGGTTATGCCCAGTTGTAGGCCGGGTAAGCGCCAGCGCCACCCGGCAATCCGCCACCCGGCAATTGCAGGCCATCCGGCAAAACCTAAGCCAGGCGACAGGAATCCGCTTCCCAGCGATAACCCACGCCATACACCGCGCGGATAAACGACTGCTCAGCATCCTGCGCTTCCAGCTTGCGGCGCAGGTTTTTAATGTGGCTATCGATGGTGCGATCGGTCACGACGCGATAATCATCGTAAAGGTGATTGAGCAACTGCTCGCGCGAAAACACTTTCCCCGGTTCCTGCGAAAGGGTCTTCAGCAGGCGGAATTCTGCAGGCGTTAAATCCAGCACCTTGTTGCGCCACGAGGCCTGAAAGCGGCTTTCATCGACAATCAGCGGGCTCTCCCCATCCAGCACCTGCAACTCACGATGTGGGCGGCAACGACGCAGAATGGTCTTCACTCGCGCCACGACTTCACGCGGGCTGTATGGCTTGCAGATGTAATCATCCGCCCCGATTTCAAGCCCCAGAAGACGGTCGATCTCTTCGATTTTGGCGGTCACCATCACAATCGGCACTTCCGAGAAGCGGCGAATTTCGCGGCATAAGGTCAGGCCGTCAGTGCCTGGCAGCATCAGGTCCAGCAAGATCAGGTCCGGCGGCGACTGGTGCACAAAATTCAGCACCTTATCACCGTGATTAATCAGCGTTGGCGCATAGTTGGCGGCCAGCAGATAATCAATCAACAGCTGCCCAAGCTTGGGCTCATCCTCAACAATCAGGATGCGCGGGGTTTTATCATCAATCGGTAGCTCGGTCATACATTTCCCGGTAAATCGCGGTCCAGAGGTAACTCTACTTTAATGCTTACCCCACCAAAAGGCGAATGCCCGGCGCGGAGGGAGCCGCCGTGCGCCGCCACAATATTCACGCAAATGGCGAGCCCTAATCCTGAGCCGCCACTGGCCCGATTTCGCGAGCCTTCCGTGCGATAAAAGCGTTCGCACAGCCTTTCCAGTTGCTCATCACTGACACCAGGGGCGCTGTCAGAGAACGACAGCGTGATGTGATGCTGTGCTTTTTCGGCTGAAATCTGCAGCTGACCGCCGCTGTCGGTGTAGCGCAGGCTGTTTTCCAGCAGGTTGTTGAACAACTGCATCAGGCGGTCACGGTCGCCAAAGACGCTGGCGCTTTCCGGTAGCTTGAGGTTCAGGTTAAGTCCGCGGCTGGCGAAGCGTTCGCGGAAAACACCGGCGGCCATTTCGATGAGCGAGATGAGATCGACCGGGGCTTTCTGGTAGGCCAGCGCACCTTCATCGGACATCGACAGCTGATGCAGGTCATCCACTAATTTCGTCAGGGTACCGACCTCGGCCTGAAGTGAGGCTACGGATTCTGGCGTGAACTTCCTTACACCGTCCTGGATGGCTTCCAGTTCCCCACGCAGCACCGCCAGCGGCGTTCGCAGTTCGTGGGAGATATCAGCCATAAAATCGCGGCGCATTTGCTGATTGCGCTCAAGCGTGCTGGCGAGCTGGTTAAAATCCTGCGCCAGTCGGCCCAATTCGTCAGAGCCTGTCGAATCCACGCGAGTCGAAAAATCGCCCGCTGCAAGACGATGTGTGCCTTCGACCAACCGTTTGACCGGAGCCAGTAATCCGCGAGCCAGTGGGAAAGTCGCCAGCGCGGCAAGCAGGGTGGAAAGGGCGACAATCAGCCAACTGGTGCGGCGCTGCTGACGATCAAAGTTGATATCGGTATTCCGCGTCAGGCGTTCAACCGGCGAGGCAATCACCGCACCTACTTCAACCCCGTTGACCATGATGCCGCGGCGTGTGCCGTCTGGCGGAATAGGGGAGCGTGGGCCGACCATCACTTTGGCATTCTGATCGACAACCCAAAACTGTGTACGCCAGCCGTGTGGCGGCATTCCCGGCCCCGGGCCTGGCGGGCCTCCGTGCTTATCGTCCGGGCCATCATGTTCAAAGGAGCGCAGGATTTGGAACACAAAACGGTCGTTGCCACGCAGGAATTGCCAGTTGCCGTGCGTTTCGTATTGCTCGCCCAGCGCGTCGCTCAGCATTTGCAGGCGCTGCTCGTTTCCTCGCTTGATGTAATCGATAAAGCCATGCTCAAAACTCAGGCGCACCGCCCAGTGCATGCTGATCAGCAGCACAATACAGGTGGCGAGAATAGCGAGGAAAAGCTTCGCGGTAATACCTGGGCGCCAGAATTTCACGGCTCGCTCCTTTTGCGTCTTGCGATAATCACGTTTTTACTGATGTCGTCGGGCACACGGGCAAAAATCAGCGCCGGGAGCGCAATGATTACGGCCATGCTGAGATAGGTGTACAAGAAGACCTGATGCGACACGGCGCTATCGACGCTGATATGGTGCTGACCGTACATACCCAGCAGTAAACCCGCCACGGTGACGCCGATACTCATTGAAAGCTGCATCACCATCGACAGCATGCTGTTGCCGCTGCTGGCGAGATCGTCCGGCAGCTCTTTAAGCGTCAGAGTGTTCATCGATGAGAAGCGGCTGGAGTTGATCATCCCTTGCAGGAACAGCACCACCGGCAGCAGCCAGTACCAGCCCATCAGCGCCGTCGCCATAAAGACCAGACTGATGAGCGCCAGGCCGAGCGTGGCGGTGATCAGCACCCGGCGATAGCCAAAGCGGTTCACGACCTGCACCACAATGCGTTTCATGCCCATACTGCCCATCACCATCGGGATCATCATCAAGCCCGCGTGGAAGGGCGAAAAACCGAGACCAATCTGTAAGAACACGGGCGTCATGAACGGCAACATGCCGCTGCCGATGCGCCCGGCAAAGCTGCCTGAAAGCCCCAGTGAAAAAATACGGTTTTTGAAGAGGTCGAGACTGAATAACGCATTGTCATTGCCGCGGGCATGCCAGAGGTAAAACAGCAGGGAAAGCACGCCGACCGCGACCAGCAGGGCGAGCATCCACGGTGTAATGCCCAGCCCGCGCTGACCGTCGAGTGCCAGCGTCAGCGTTGCCATGCCGAGCGCCAGCAGGATAAACCCTGAGATATCAAAACGTCGGGTCTGCATGGTGTAATTCGGCATTAGCCACAACGTGGCAATAGCGCCAATAATGCCGACCGGAATGTTGATCAGAAAAATCCAGTGCCACGAAGCGTATTCCACCAGAATACCGCCCAGCGCCGGGCCAACCAGCGGGCCGACCTGGCCGGGGATCGTGACAAACGTCATCGCCGCCATATATTGGTCACGCGGCACAATTTTCATCACCGTCAGCCTGCCGACCGGCACCATCATTGCGCCGCCAATCCCCTGTAGGACGCGTGACATCACCAGTTCATTGAGCGTGTTTGACTGCGCGCAGAACACAGAACCCGCGGTAAACAGCACAATGGCCGTGAAGAAAATGTTGCGCACGCCGATGCGGTCGGCGAGCCAGCCGCTGGCAGGCAGCATCACCGCCACAGTCAGCACGTAGGCGACGATGACCATATGCATATGCAACGGGCTCTCCCCCAGGCTTTTCGCCATCGAGGGGAGGGCGGTATTAACGATGGTGGTGTCCAGCGCCTGCATAAAGAAGCCGAAGGCCACAATCCACAGTTGCCAGCGTACGCTGGCGGGCAGCTCTTCCATAGTTACTCAATCACCGTTTGACGAGATTTACGCGTAAAACGCAACCGCAGGCGGTCGAAGAACAGATACACCACCGGCGTGGTGTACAGCGTCAGCAGTTGGCTCATCACCAGACCGCCGACAATCGTAATGCCGAGCGGTTGGCGTAATTCAGACCCATCGCCCCCGGAAAGCACCAGTGGCAGAGCGCCAAACAGGGCGGCGAGGGTGGTCATCATGATCGGGCGGAAACGCAGCAGGCAGGCCTGGAAAATGGCTTCTTCCGGCGGCAGATTGCCGTTGCGCTGCGCCTCAAGGGCGAAATCGACCATCATGATGGCGTTCTTCTTCACAATGCCTATCAGCAACATGATGCCGATTAACGCAATCAGGCTGAAAGGCGCGCCGAACAGTTCCAGCGCCAGCAAGGCACCCACGCCAGCGGAAGGCAGCGTCGAGAGAATGGTCAGCGGGTGAACATAGCTCTCATAAAGGATGCCGAGCACGATGTAGACCGTCGCAATCGCCGCGATAATCAGGATCACCTGCGAGTTCATGGTTTGCTGGAACACCTGCGCGGTGCCCGCAAAACTGCCACGAATGGTTTGCGGGACGCCAAGCTGCGTCATGGTGCGGTCAATCACATCGCTCGCTTCCGACAACGATTTTCCGGTCGGCAGGTTGAATGAGATGGTTGAGGCCGCAGAAAGCCCTTGATGGTTGACCGACAGCGGCGCGTTGGCCGGTTGCCACTTCGCAAAGTAAGAGAGCGGAATCGCTTTGCCTTCACTGTTGATGACAAACATCTGGTTCAGGGCGCTGATATCCTGGGTATATACCGGGTCGACTTCCATCACCACTTTGTACTGGTTCAGCGGCTGGTAGATGGTCGAAATCTGCCGTTGACCAAAGGCATTGTTCAACAGGCTGTTCGCAGCTTCGACGTTAATTCCCAGCCGTGCCATGGTTTCGCGGTCATAGACTAAATCCATCTCCGCGCCGTTGTCCTGTTGGTCCGAGTTCACGTCGGCGAGTTCGGGCAGCTTCGACAGCGCGGTGGTGATTTTTGGCGTCCATTCGCGTAAATCCGCCAGATTGTCTGAAAGCAGGGTGTACTGATACCCGGCATTGGCCTGACGGCCGCCGACGCGAATATCCTGCACCGCCATTAAGAACAGGTTTGCGCCGGGCTCTTTAGCGAGCTTTTTACGCAGACGGTCAATGACCTGCTGGGCCGTTTCGTTACGTTCACTGCGCGGCTTGAGGGTGATAAACATCATCCCGCTGTTCACGCGCGAGCCGCCGGTAAAGCCTGTGACGTTGTCCACGGCTTTATCTTCACGAATAATTTTCATGAAGTCTTGCAGCTTGCCGCGCATCGCCTGGAAAGAAATGCTCTGATCGGCCTGAATATTGCCCATCACCACGCCGGTGTCCTGTTCGGGGAAGAACGTTTTCGGAATGGAAATGTACAGCCAGACATTCAGCGCGATGGTGGCGAGCAACACCACACCGACCAGCCGTGCGTGGTTGAGCACCCATTTCAGTGATTTGCCGTAGCCCTGCTGCATGCCTACCAGCAGTTTGCCGAAACCGCGATTACGCGTTGGCTGATGTGGGCGCGAAGATTTCAGCATCCAGCCGCACATCATTGGCGTGAGCGTGAGCGACACCGCCAGTGAAATCCCGATCGCTACAGAAAGCGTGACGGCAAACTCGCGCAGTAAACGGCCGGGCAAACCGCCCATCAACAATAACGGCAGGAAAACGGCGACCAGTGAAACGCTCATCGACAGCACGGTAAAGCCTACCTCGCGGCTGCCCTGAAGCGCCGCCTGCAACGGTTTCATTCCTGCTTCCAGATGGCGTGAAATGTTCTCCAGCACCACAATTGCGTCATCGACCACAAAGCCGGTGGCGATGGTCAACGCCATCAATGACAGGTTATTGAGACTGAAGCCGCAGAGATACATGGCGGCAAACGTGCCGATAAGCGATACCGGCACGGCCACGGCAGGAATAATCGTGGCGCGGCCTGAACGCAGAAACAGAAAGACCACCAGAATAACCAGCGCGACGGAGATGATCAGCGTTTGTTCCACTTCATCGAGTGAGGCGCGAATGGTCGGGGAACGATCCTGAGCAATTTGCAGGTCAATGGAAGCCGGGATTGTCTCTTTCAGGTCCGGTAATTTCGCGCGGATAGCATCGACGGTCTGGATGATGTTGGCTTCCGGCAGCTTGCGGATCATCAGCAAAATCGCCGGTTTGGCGTTGGTCATCCCCGCGTTGCGCACGTCCTGCACGGAGTCGATGACGTTCGCGACATCGCTCAGCCGAACGGCGGAACCGTTGTTGTAATGAATAATCAGCGGCTTGTATTCTGCTGCCGTTTTCAGCTCGTCATTGGTGGCGAGCTGCCAGCGCTGAGAACTGCTTTCAATCGCGCCCTGAGGGTTACGCACGTTGGCACTGGTGATGGCTGAACGCACATCGTCGAGCGAGACGCCCTGGTTAAACAGCGCCTGAGGGTTCAAATCAACACGAACCGCGGGCAGAGAACTGCCGCCCACATCGACATCGCCCACGCCGTCAATCTGGGAGATGGTTTGTGCCAGCTGTGTGGACGCAAAATCATACAGCTCGCCCTGCGAATAGGTATCCGAGGTGAGCGTCAGGATCATTATTGGCGCATCGGACGGGTTCGCTTTGCGATAGGTTGGGCGGCTTGGCATTCCCGTTGGCAGTAAGCTTTGAGCTGCGTTGATAGCGGCCTGTACGTCACGAGCCGCGCCGTTGATATCGCGATCAAAATCGAACTGCAAGATGATGCGCGTGCTGCCAAGGGAACTCATCGAAGTCATTTCGTTGACCCCGGCGATGCGACCCAGAGAGCGTTCCAGCGGTGTTGCCACGGAAGAGGCCATGGTTTCCGGTGAAGCGCCTGGCAGGGAGGCGCTGATCATGATCACCGGATAATCCACCTGCGGCAACGGAGCCACCGGCAGCAGCCGGAAGCCCAGTACGCCGCACAGGGTGATAGCAAGCGAGATTAAAATCGTCGCTACCGGGCGGTAAATGAAGAGGGCATAAAACTTCACTTACGCCTCCTCTTCACGCGACGGCAGTCTGCTTTTCAGGTACAGCGACAGACGGTCAAACAGCAGGTAAATCACCGGCGTGGTAAACAGTGTTAACACCTGACTGACCAGCAAACCGCCGACCATACCAATGCCTAATGGACGGCGTAATTCCGCGCCAACGCCGGTGCTCAGCATTAACGGCAGTGCACCCAAAAGTGCTGCCAGCGTGGTCATCAGAATCGGACGGAAACGCAGCAAGCAAGCCTGATAGATGGCTTCGCGCGGCGGCATGCCCTGTTCGCGCTCTGCGGCAAGCGCAAAGTCGATCATCATGATGGCGTTCTTTTTCACGATACCGATAAGCAGAATGATGCCGATGATAGCGATAACGTCCAGTTCACTGCCGGACACCCACAGTGCCAGCAACGCGCCGACACCTGCTGTTGGCAGCGTTGAGAGAATGGTAATGGGGTGGATAAAGCTCTCGTACAAAATGCCGAGCACGATATACATCGCCACCACAGCAGCCACGACCAGCCAGACGGTGCTGCCCAGAGCGGCCTGGAACGCCAGCGAACTGCCCTGGAATTCGGTACGAATATCTACTGGCAGGTTCAGCGTTTTTTCTGCATCCATAATTGCCTGCACCGCATCGCCCAGCGAGGAATCCTGCGCCACGTTAAAGGAAATGGTGGTCACCGGGAACTGATCGAGATGGTTGATGGACAGCGGCGTGAAGCGTTCTTCCACTTTGGCGATGGCATTGAGCGGCACGATACCGCCACTGCTGCTGGTGATGCGGATGTTATCCAGCGCCGACAGCCCTGGCGTTTCGCTGGTGTCATGTTCCAGCACCACGCGATACTGGTTCGACTGGGTATAAATGGTCGAAATCAGACGCTGACCAAAGGCGTTGTACAGCGCGTTATCGACATCCGCCATGCTAATGCCCAGACGGCTTGCGCTGTCGCGGTCAACGTTCACGTAAGCCGCAAGGCCTTTGTCCTGCCAGTCGCTGCTGACGTCTTCCAGTTGTGGCAAGGTTTGCAGTTTTGCCATCAATTGCGGCACCCATTCGCTGAGCGCATCCAGTGAGTTAGCCTGCAGGCTGAACTGATACTGCGTGCGGCTGACGGTGGTGTCGATGGTCAAGTCTTGCGTCGGTTGCAGGTAAAGCTCAATGCCTGGAACCCTGTCGATGGCATGTTGCAGACGACGAATCACTTTCTGCACGCGGTCATCACGTTCAGAAAGCGGCTTGAGATTGATTTGCAGTCGCGCGCTGTTCAGTGCCGGGTTAGTGCCGTCCACGCCGACAAACGACGTCAGGCTTTCGACCGCCGGATCTTTCAGGATGATCTCAGAAACCTGCTCCTGACGCTGCGCCATGCTGGCGAAAGAGGCCGATTGAGGTGCCTGGAGCGTGCCCTGAATAATGCCGTTGTCCTGAATCGGGAAGAAGCCCTTGGGAATAAAGACCCACAGCAAAATTGACAGCGCCAGCGTGCTCAGCGCCACGCCCAGCGTCAGCCAGGGGTGATTCAGCACTTTGGCGAGCATTCGGCCATAGGCGGCAATGACCCGCTCAAAAAAGCGTTCACTGGCACGCGAGAAACGGTTCTGCTTGCGTAGCGATTCGTGGCTCAGCATGCGGGCGCACATCATCGGCGTCAGGGTGAGCGAGACGATGGCTGATATCAGGATTGCCACCGCCAGCGTTATCGCAAACTCACGGAACAAGCGGCCAACAATATCGCCCATAAACAGCAGCGGGATCAGCACCGCAATCAGCGAGAAGGTGAGCGAGATAATGGTGAAGCCGATTTCGCCAGCGCCTTTCAGTGCAGCCGCCATCGGTTTTTCGCCTTTTTCGATATAGCGCGAAATGTTCTCGATGACCACGATCGCATCATCGACCACGAAGCCTGTGGCGATGGTCAACGCCATTAACGTCAGGTTGTTGATCGAGAAGTCAAGGAACACCATCACCGCAAAGGTGCCGACCAGTGACAGTGGCACGGCGACGCCGGGGATAATGGTCGCCGGGATATTACGCAAGAAAACGTAGATGATCATGACAACCAGCGCGATCGCCAGCATCAGCTCAAACTGTGTGTCCCTGACGGACGCGCGGATGTTGTTGGTGCGGTCAGACAGCACTTTAACCTGCACGGATTTCGGCAGGCTGCTGGTGAGCTGCGGCAGCATCTGCCGGATGCTGTCAGCAGTGGCGATGATGTTGGCCCCAGGTTGGCGCTGGACGTTCATCACAATCGCCTGCTGCTTATTAGCCCACGCACCAAGCCAGCTGTTTTCAGCGCCTTGCTCGATAGTTGCCACAGCGCCAAGCCGCACGGGCGCGCCATTCTGATAAGCAATAATCAGGTTGCGATACTCTTCGGCGGACTGCATCTGATCGTTAGCAGACAGCGTAACCGCGCGGGTAGGGCCGTCGAGACTGCCTTTTGCCGAGTTAACGTTGGCGTTGGTGATAGCTGTGCGGACAGTTTCACTGGTAAGGCCCAACGCGGCGATGGCCTGAGCATTGAGTTTTACGCGAACGGCAGGGCGTTGACCGCCCGCCAGCGTTACGAGGCCGACACCAGACACTTGCGAAATTTTCTGTGCGACACGCGTTTCCACCATGTCTTCAACCTGCGTCATCGGCAGGGCACTGGAGGTGACAGCCAGGGTCATGATTGGCGGATCCGCCGGGTTCACTTTGCTGTAGACCGGCGGGTTCGGTAAATCACTCGGCAGCAGGTTGGTGGCGGCGTTAATCGCGGCCTGCACTTCCTGCTCAGCGACATCCAGCGACAGCTCAAGCTGGAACTGCAACGTCACGACGGACGCGCCGCCCGCACTTTGGGAAGACATCTGTTTCAGGCCAGACATCTGCCCAAACTGGCGTTCAAGCGGGGCGGTGATGGATGAAGTCACTACATCAGGGCTGGCACCAGGGTAGAGCGTAACCACCTGAATGGTCGGGTAATCCACTTCGGGAAGGGCTGAGACAGGCAGAAAGCGGTAGCCGATGATCCCTGCCAGCAAAATGGCGATCATCATCAGCGTGGTGGCAACCGGACGCAGAATAAACAGGCGGGACGGGCCGCCTGTGTTGCCAGGAGGTAAGACTTGCATCAGGAGCGAGCTCCTTTTTTACCGCTCTGTTCTGCGGCAGGTTTTTCCGCTGCGGCGCTATGCGCTTCGACAACTTCGACCTTCGCGCCTTCGGTCAGACGGTCAATCCCGTCGGTCACCACTTTGTCACCCGCGGAAAGCCCTGCATTAATAACGACTTTCTGGCTGTCCTGAATGCCCGGTACCACGATGTGTTTGCTGACTTTGTTTTCATCGTTCAGCACCCAAACAAAGTTGCCTTCATTGCCCATTTGTAAGGCGGCGGTGGGAATCACAACGGCATGCTGCTCGGTGTCGACTAACATCCGCGCGTTAACGAACTGATTCGGGAACAGCGCGTCGTCCAGATTATCGAAGCGTGCTTTCAGCTTGATGGTGCCTGTGGTGGCGTCAATCTGGTTATCGAGGCTTAACAACGAACCGCTGCTGAGTTTCTGCTTGTTGGTGCGATCCCAGGCTTCGACCGTCAGGCTTTTCCCCGCTTTCTGGGCTTGCACGACAGTGGCGATGTCATTCTCCGGCAGCGTGAACACCAGATCGATAGGGTGAGTTTGGGTCAGCACCACAATACCGGTGGTGTCGCTGCTGGAAATCTGGTTGCCAATATCGACCTGTTTCAGGCCGACACGCCCGTCAATTGGTGCGGTAATTCGCGTCCAGTCTAACTGCAACTGAGCGCTGGCGACGGCGGCTTCATCCGCTTTGACGGTGCCTAAACTTTCGGTGACCAGAGATTGTTGGGTGTCCATTTCCTGACGTGACACCAGGTTGGTTTTGACCAGCTGCTGGTAACGAGACAAATCCCGACGGGCATTGGCTAGCGTGGCGTTGTCCTTCGCTAACTGGCCCTGGGCCTGAGCCAGGGCAACTTTAAACTGGCTGGGGTCGATTTCCGCGAGCAAATCGCCCGCTTTCACCTGCTGACCTTCCTGGAAATGCAGCGCTAAAAGCTGACCATCGACGCGACTGCGTACTGTGACGGTATTAGCAGCGGTGATTGTCCCGAGTCCGGTCAGATAGCGTGGTACCGCCTCGCTGGTGGCTGTAGCTGCCTGAACAGGCGCAAGCGCACCGCTGAAGCGCCCGCCATGACGGCCTCCGCCTGCTTTGGGAGCCTGAGCCGTGGCAGTGGCCGCACCGTTATCAGACGCACTGTGACTGTGCCAGTAAAACACCGCGGCACCCGCCACAACCACTACACCCAGCGCTAGTAACCAGCGCGATTTATTGCTGCCTTTCATCGTTATACGTATCTCGTCCTGAAACCTTTCACCGAATGATACTAGTTTAGTAACGGAACACCCCGGAATAATGGAGGAAATATGAAAGACTGTCTGGAAACGTCTGAATGCGGGGTGATTTACGAGGCGCCTCGTAAAAGCGGATGAAAAGTAAGCGGGTAGGTGAGCGGCGAGGTAAAGTCATCGCCAGCCGCATTGATGCTGAATGTCTGGCTGATAAGGAAGTTAGCAAGGGGCTAAAACAGGAAAGCCCCTCCTGACGAAGGGGCTTAACAAAAGGAAAAAGGGTTATGATGAAGCTCGTCATCATACTGGTCATTCTCTTAGTGATTAGCCTACCAGCTTACTAAGAGACCAGAGGGGGGAGAAATCCCTCCTCGCCCTTTACCCTTTACGTTAGGTTGAAAAAGCAGCGAAGTCAATCCTCGCTTTTCGAGCAGGATCGCGATTTCAGGCAAAAAGAGTCTGCGCCCAGCGAGCCAGACCTGCCGTTACGGAACCAAAGTCATCACCACCGGCAATTTCAATCCCCGGCAACTGCTGGGCTAACGCTTTTTTGATCAGAGGTGAACGCGCGCTACCGCCAGTCAGGTAAATCACGTCAGGTTTTTCCTGGCCATTATCCAGCGCCAGTTGCACTTGCTCAAGAATGCGGGTCAGAGGCTGATTCAACGCGTTTTCGAGGCCCATCAAATCAATATCAGCCGCCAGCGTCGGGCTAAGGAACGGCAGAGTCGTGGTGATTTCGGCCTTATCGGAGAGCGCGATTTTGCTCTCTTCCGCACTGCGAACCAGACGATAGCTCAAGCGCTGTTGCCACGTTTTCAGCAACAACGTAACTTTATCGGTATCGCGTGCATCACGCACCAGATCCCGTAACATGCGGCCATTCGCCGTGCTGTAAAAATCCGTTTGTGCCGGAACATCGTTTATCGCCACTGCGTTCCACCACGGTAGCACCGGCAGGGCGATCCCTTTTTCTGTCTCGCCCCCCATGCCGAGCAAAGGCATCAGGCATTTAAAAGCCAGCGCAATATCCAGATCGTTACCGCCCACGCGGCAGCCGCTGTGTCCTAGAAGGCTGCCTTCTCGATCACGACGCGAACGCCATTGCGGGCCCATCAACAACAGTGAGCAGTCGGTCGTTCCGCCGCCGATATCGACGACCAGCACGCGTTTTTCCTGCGTGAGTGTCGCTTCGAAATCGAGGCCTGCGGCGACAGGTTCGTACTGGAACACCACATCGCGGAAACCGGCGCGCATTGCCGCGCGTTCAAGAATGCCCTGAGCCTGGTCGTTGGCGTCGTCACCGCCCAGCCCCTGAAAGTTAATCGGGCGGCCAATCACGGCCTGAGTGATGGCTTCAGGCAGTTGAGTTTCAGCCTGTTGCTTGATGTGTAACATCATGGCGCAGACCAAATCTTCGAACAGCGCAACCTGCTGCGGCTTCAGACCGCTGGCACCCAGGAACGATTTAGGGGATTTAACGAAGTAAACTTCTTCCGGGTCATCAATATACTGGCGCAGTGAAGAGAGGCCGAACTGCACGCTGTTACGCTGCACGTCGATATCTTCATCGCGGTTATAGCGGATAGCGCGGCGCAACAGGGCTTCTGTTTCATCCCCGGTCGCAGGCACATCGTGTTGGCGATAAAGCCATTCGCTTACCGCTTCGCGCGTCGGGGCGCACAGCATTGATGGCAGCAAGGTGCTGCCGTTTTCCAGCGTTAAAAGCTGAGGCGAATCGCCTTTCATGACGGCAACTGAACAGTTAGCCGTTCCGTAGTCAAAACCAATAAACACCTTAAAATTCCCCATGCCAGTGAAGAAAGGGCGACGACTTTAGCCGAATGTGGCCTGGGCGACAAGTCACAATATGAAAGCAAGGCGAGAAAGGCACGAAGCGGTTATCCTGTAGTGACTTACCGAGGAGAGACAATGTTGAGTTTAGCGTGGCAGCCCCCGTATGACTGGGCCTGGATGTTTGGCTTTCTTGAAGGCCGTACCGTTGAGGGCGTTGAGCGTTTCGAAGGCGACACCTACGTTCGCTCGTTCGCGCTTGGGCCACATCGCGGCATTATCCGGGCCACGCCGAACCCTGAAACGTCAACGCTGGCGGTGAGTTTGTCCGCAGGATTATTGCCGGTAACAGAGGAGTGTCTCGCGAAACTGGAGCAACTCTTCGATTTACGCTGTGACCCGCAGCAGATTGCTATGGCGCTTGGGGAACTGGCCGCGGCAAGGCCGGGGTTACGCCTGCCAGGCTGTGTTGATCCTTTTGAGCAGGGCGTCAGGGCGATTTTGGGGCAACTGGTTAGCGTTGCGATGGCCGCCAAACTCACCAGCCGGGTGGCGAAATTGTACGGTACACCGCTTGAGGAAGCGCCAGATATGGTGTGTTTCCCCACCCCGGAACAGCTCGCGGTAGCTGACCCACTGGCGCTGAAAGCATTGGGTATGCCGGTTAAAAGGGCGGAATCACTGATTCATCTGGCGCAGGCGGCACTCTCCGGGGCACTTCCTTTGCTGCCGCCCGACAACGTGGAAGTGGCGATGAAAAATCTGCAAACCTTCCCGGGCATTGGCCGCTGGACAGCCAATTACTTTGCCCTGCGTGGCTGGCAGGCGAAAGACGTGTTCCTGCCAGACGACTATTTAATTAAGCAGCGTTTTGCCGGCATGACGCCTGCGCAAATTCGTCGCTATGCCGAACGCTGGCAACCCTGGCGTTCCTACGCGTTGCTGCACATCTGGTATAGCGACGGTTTTCAGCCTGACTAATGCGTGTGCTGTTCCCGGGCAGAACCCTGAGGTTGATGCCCGGAGATAACCACGCCACGCGTTTCCCGACCAAAAGCGACGAACAGACAAATCAGAATGGCCACCGTACCGGCCACTAACGCCATCGCCATGCCATAGTTTCCGCCATTCGCTTCCGCTATACGTGATTGCAGCGTGGCATTCACCGAGGCCAGTAAATTCCCTAACTGATAAACGAAGCCTGGCAGCACCGCGCGAGCATTCGCCGGAACCAGTTCGTTAAGATAGGTTGGCACCACGCCCCATGCGCCCTGAACCATAAACTGCATCAGGAAGGCGCCCAGCCCGATATTGAACGAGCCGGTTGAAAACGCCCACAGCGGCAAAACGGGCAGCGCCAGGAAAGCGGCAATGATCATCGCTTTTTTACGGCCGATTTTTTCCGATACCGTGCCAAAGAAGATACCGCCCAGCATCGCGGCGATGTTATAGCTGATCGCAATCAGACTCACGGTGTGCGGGTCAAATCCGTGCTGCACTTTCAGGAAGGTGGGGTAGAGATCTTGCGTGCCGTGGCTGAAGAAATTGAAGCACGCCATCAGCAATACCAGATAGAGGCACAGTTTCCAGTGGCTGCGTAACACCGGCAGCAGGGAAGTGCTTTCTTTACGCTCGCGAGCGGCCAGCCATACCGGGGATTCCGGCACTTTGAACCAGATGTAGGGCAGCAGGAAAACAGGCAGGGCGCCTATCAGGAACATTCCACGCCAGCCGACGGTCGAGTAAAACAGACCAAAGACGATCGACGCCAAAAGATACCCACAGGGATAGCCTGCCTGAAAAATGCCTGACATCAGCCCACGGGAACGATCCGGAATGGTTTCCATCGCCAGTGACGACGCCACGCCCCAAATCCCGCCCATTGCTATCCCGTACAGCACTCGTAAGACCAGGAATGTCGCAAAGGTCGGCGACCAGGCCGACAGCAGTTCGAAGATGCTAAAGAACAGAATGTTGAGCATCAGAACAGGGCGACGGCCAAATTTTTCTGCCATACGGCCGAAAATCAACGCCCCAATCGGGCGGACGGCGAGCGTCAGCATAATGGCTATCGACACCTCAGAGACCGAGGCATGAAACCAGTTGGCGAGGTCACTTAACACAAAGACCAGAATGAAGAAATCGAAGGCGTCGAGCATCCAGCTTGAGAAACTGGCGACGGCGACGTGTTTTTGAGTAGCAGTCCAGCTAAAAGGTGAGGTCATAATCATTGTCCTGAGAAAACAGTACGTCAGACGACCGGGGCAATCAGGTGGTGTGCGGGCAAGAAGTTCGACAGTACCTGTCGCCGGGGAAGGATTGTTTGTTAATCATTTGTATATTACATGTAAAGATAAATTAGTTAGCAGGATAATGGTTAGATTTTGTAAATTGCAGGAAGGGGTAAAGCAAGAAGGCCCGCCGCTACAGCGACGGGCAGGGGATCAGTTAATCGCGAAATAACTGGTGCTGAGCATCAGCTCAAGCGGTTGGCTATGGGCAATGGTGTCGCCGTAGAGTAAATCCACGCCGATACCGGAGAGCGTGTCCATCATCAGAGCCTGGTTCGACGGCCCGGCGATAGTCTTCATTCCCAGACGCTGAGCGTGCCCTTGCACAATGGTGACCATCATTTCGTCCATCAGGCTTGAGTGGACATTCCCGATAATCTCCGGATCAAGCATGATGTAGTCTGCTGTTCCGGCGGTGATAGGGTCGAACAACTCCAGATCCTGCCCAACCTGGCTGAGGATGATTTTGCAGCCTGCTTTTCTGAGCTGGGCCAGACCTTCCGCAACGCCAGCTTGCATCAGGCTGTCGGCGGCAATCACCAGATACAGCAAACGGGCTGGCATTCCGCTTTCTTTCAAACCGTCGAGCAACTCTTGCACCAGCGTCGGGCTCGTCAGGCCTGATGAGGAAAGTGGCAAGGTGATGCTTATCCCGCGAGCCGCAACGGTATTGGCCCAGCGGTTGAAAAACTCCTGATATACGCGGCGGTCCAGCGCGTGAATGAGTTCCGGGTCGGCTAGCCCTTTACGGAAAGCCTGTTCTTCCACCATCTCGCCTTCGCTGGTCCACAAGCGCAGTGACAGCAGCCAGAAATTGCTGCTCTCCGGCACCCGAGGGGAGGCGACGCCACGCGCCATTAGCACCAGATGGTTGTCTTTAATCATGTGCCATTGTTCGTCTAACGACATCATGCTGCGCTGCTGATGCAGCCGGTCCTGCTGAGGTTCATAAACGCTGACGATGCCGCGCCCGTTATTTTTGGAGGTGTAACAGGCGATATCCGCTTGTGACATCACTTCAGAAGCCAGATTGTTGCTTTCGTCAATCAACGTTATCCCGGCGCTGGCCCCGATGCGGTGCAAGCGGCCTTCCCACATAAAGTGGTAGTCGTTGATGGCCTGAATAATTCGCCCGGAAATATAACGAGCGCTTTCCACATTGCAATCCGGCAGCAGCAGCCCGAATTCATCGCCGCCAAGACGGGCCAGCACGTCACTGGTGCGCAGCATACTGAGCATCATTGCAGAAAGTTCACGCAGCAGCGCATCACCCGCCGCGTGGCCTGCGGTATCGTTCACCGCTTTAAAGCGGTCGAGATCGATAAATACCAGCGCATGGCGCTGATGAGTTTCCTGCACAGTTTGCAGCAGGCGCTTGAGGTGGTTTTCAAAACTGACGCGGTTAGCCAGATGAGTCAGGGCGTCGTGAGAGGCGCTGTAGCTAAGCTGGCGCAGCATCTTACGGGATTCGGTGACATCCTGAATAACCAGTACCGAACCGATATTTTGCCCGTCGAGGGTGCTGAGCGGTGTGATCGTATAGTGAATGTCGTAGCTGCCGCCGTTGCGACAGTGCAGCACCACGTCCTGTTCGATATCCGTGCGCGACATATCGCCGCTGTGAATGTTCTCCATCAGCGGGCCGTTATCGCCAAAGGTGATGCGCAGAACGTTGAGCAGTGGCTGTTTCATCGCCTGCTCCTGAGTCCAGCCGCTCATTTTCTCGGCGACCGGATTCATAAAGATGACGTTCATGTCGACATCGGTACACAGCACCGCTTCGCCGATGGAATCGAGCGTGATATGCAAACGCTCTTTCTCCTGGAACAGGGCTTCATTGAGCTGTTTCACCTCGGTCATGTCCATATTGATGCCGAGCAGGCGCTCCACTTCGCCTTGTTTATTCAACACCCGGTTAGCCAGCGAGCGAATATGGCGAATGCCTTCTTTCACCTGAATACGAAATTCCAGTTTGAACGGAGAACGGGCGCTCAGAGCGTTGCGGATAACGCGTTCCGCCTGTTCACGATCTTCTTCCAGCAGGCAATTGTGCCAGAGTTGCCACGTCGGTTTGATGTGTGAAGGGATCTCATACAACTCAAACATGCGCTTATCCCAGGAGATAAGGTCTGGCTCAAGCTCCCATTCCCAGATACCGATCCCGCCTGCTTCGTTGGCGAGCGTAATGCGCTCCATCAGGCGTTTGTTCACCCATTCGGTGTGCTTCAGATCGTTGATGTCTTCAATCTGGGCAATGAAATAGAGCGGAGTGCCGTCGGCGTGACGCACCAGCGAGACTGCCAGCAGCGCCCAGATAACATCACCTTTGCGATTGTAATAGCGTTTCTCCATGGTGTAGGTGTTGATTTCACCGTTCACCAGTTGCTCAAGCTGCGCCAGATCGTTCTCCAGATCTTCCGGCCAGGTCAGCTGCTGGAAAGTCATATTGCGCAGTTCATTCTGGGAGTAGCCCAGAAACTTGCACAGCGCCTTGTTGGCTTGCAACCACTGGCCTTCGGTCCCGACCAGCGCCATCCCGATGGCGGAATATTCCATCGCATTGCGGAAGCGTTCTTCACTTTCGGTAATGTGTTTGCGCTCTGCGCGGAAAGCGTACATCACCATGGTCATCACGTTGGCGGGGAGCAGCATCATCAGGAACGGCAGCCACGGCGCGTTGCTGAGCGCGAAAGCCTGAGTCGTATTCAGCGGCACAGGATTGGTCGCCATCATCAGAGACACCATCATGATGGTAATCAGGAACACGGCGAAAGCCTCCATTCGCGGCAGGCGAACGGCGCTCCACATCAGCAAAACGATAACGCAAGTGAATGGCCACGGTAGCCAGAGCATCGCCATCGCACTTAACGCGAGCGTGACGGCCAGGGTCAGTAACGTTTCTAACAGCAGGCGAGGATTACGGTGACGGTTAAGGTAGTGGTTTTTGTACAGCAGGCCCAGCGGAACCAGCGCCAGCGCGCCAATTGCTTCCGATAACACCCACACCAGCACGGTATGCAGCCAGTTATCACCCGGGAAGAAGATCATCACCAGCGCACCGCCCACTAAAGGCGGTACCACCGCACTGGCAATCGCCAGACGAACCCAGTCATGCAGATTTTGCAGCGGATTGTAGCTGGGTAAGAATTTACGCAGTAACAGCGCACCGATGACCGCCTCGACCAGGTTTATCGAGGTAAAAATGATGTTCAGCGAGCTGGCAGGGAACAGCAGCAGTGAGGCCAGAATGTTGCCCAGCGAACAGACAATCGCGATGGCCGGCCACATTTTTCCGGCATGACGATAAAACGCGACCATCATGATCGAGGTCGGGAACCAGACCGGCGCCAGAATGGTTCCAAAACGCGTCAATTCGAGCGAAAAAAGGGTGAAAATGAATGTCAGTAGCCCAAGGCTGACCATGCGCAATAAAGGATGAGTGGGCGTACCGGACGCTCGTTTTTCAGGTATCTTCATTAACCGCTTCCGCCAGGGCTTTCCCGCGAGGAATGTGCGAGGAACTGGCCTGAATTCATTAGGATGATAAATGGGATCATGCTAGTACAAACAATTTACATTTCCTATGGCATCTGTTCATTATTTAACAGCATTGAGAGATTAATTAACGAAGCGGGACAAAAATCGCCTTAACCGTCGGAAAAGTGAGCATCTTAATTTGGGAATAGTCACTTTTTGCGCCAACTCGCGTGAATGTTGTTTTCGACTGGTATCGCAAGGGGGAAATCCCTATAATTGCCGCGTTTGGCGCTCCGGCGCCACCCTTCCTCTCATCCAGGTTAATCAGGTCGCAAAAATTTATGACTGATAAGTCTCATCAGTGCGTCATTATAGGCATCGCCGGCGCATCGGCTTCGGGTAAAAGTCTCATCTCCAGCACGCTTTACCGCGAATTACGTGAACAGGTTGGTGATGAGCACATTGGCGTGATCCCTGAAGACAGCTATTACAAAGACCAAAGTCATCTGTCGATGGAAGACCGTGTCAAAACCAACTATGACCATCCGAGCGCGATGGACCACAGCTTGCTGTATCAGCACCTGCAAATGCTGAAACGCGGCGAAGCGATTGAACTGCCGGTGTACAGCTATGTGGAACATACCCGCATGCCGCAGACGGTCCATATCAAGCCAAAGAAAGTCATTATTCTCGAAGGGATTTTGCTGCTGACGGATGCCCGTCTGCGCGAAGAGATGAACTTTTCTATTTTCGTTGATACCCCGCTGGACATCTGTCTGATGCGTCGTATCAAGCGTGATGTGAATGAACGCGGCCGTTCAATGGATTCGGTGATGGCCCAGTACCAGAAAACGGTTCGCCCGATGTTCCTGCAGTTTATTGAACCGTCAAAACAGTACGCGGATATTATTGTCCCGCGCGGCGGTAAAAACCGCATCGCGATTGATATCCTCAAGGCCAAAATCAGTCAGTTTTTTGAATAATTCCCCTGAATTAGGTACTGTGCAGTGATGGCCCGGCATCAGCCGGGCATGATGCATCAAAGGAGATAGCGCATGCGTCTGTGTGACCGAGATATTGAAGCCTGGCTGGATGAAGGCCGTCTGGCGATTTCCCCTCGTCCTCCTGTCGAGCGTATTAACGGCGCCACGGTTGATGTACGTCTCGGGAATAAATTCCGGACGTTCAGCGGACACACCGCGGCGTTTATCGACCTTAGCGGCCCAAAAGCCGAAGTGAGCGCGGCGCTCGACAAAGTCATGAGCGAAGAAATTGTGCTGGCCGAAGGTGAAGCTTTCTACCTGCATCCGGGTGAACTGGCGCTGGCCGTCACATTAGAATCTGTCACCATTCCTGCCGATCTCGTCGGTTGGCTGGATGGCCGTTCTTCCCTCGCGCGTCTGGGCCTGATGGTTCACGTCACCGCGCACCGCATCGATCCAGGCTGGTCTGGCTGCATCGTGCTGGAATTCTATAACTCGGGCAAACTGCCGTTGGCGCTGCGTCCGGGCATGCTTATTGGTGCCCTCAGTTTTGAACCGCTGTCCGGCCCGGCTGCGCGTCCTTACAACCGCCGCGAAGACGCAAAATACCGCGATCAGCAAGGTGCGGTTGCCAGCCGTATCGACAAAGACTGACGTGTCGCAGAGGCCGGAGAAACCATGAGACGTTTGCTGACAACGCTGATGATCCTGCTGGTGGTGATTGTCGCTGGTCTTTCGGCGCTGGTGCTGCTGGTGAATCCGAATGATTTTCGCGATTACCTGGTGCGTCAGGTCGCCGAACGCAGTGACTATCAGCTCAAGCTTGATGGCCCACTGCGCTGGCACGTCTGGCCGCAGCTCAGCATTCTTTCGGGGCGCATGACGCTCACCGAGCCTGGTGCACAAGCGCCACTGGTGAAAGCCGACAACATGCGCCTTGATGTCGCATTGCTCCCGCTGCTTTCTCATCAGCTGCAGGTTAAGCAGGTGATGCTTAAAGGCGCGGTGATTGAACTGACGCCACAAACCGAAGCGGTCAAAGATACTCAGGCTCCTGTAGCTCCGCGTGAAAATACGCTGCCTCAGGCACCGGAAGACAAAGGCTGGTCTTTCGACATCTCACGTTTGCAGGTGGCTGATAGCGTGCTGGTGTTCCAGCATGAAGGCGACGAGCAGATCACGGTACGTGATATCAAGCTGCAAATGGAGCAGGACGATCACTATCAGGCGACCGTCGAATTCTCCGGGCGTGTTAATCGCGATCAGCGCGATCTCAATCTCTCCTTTAATGCTCAGGTGGATGCCGGTGACTATCCGCACCAGCTTACGGCAACACTCGAAAACGTAACCTGGCAATTGCAGGGCGCGGATTTGCCGAGCCAGGGCATTGCAGGGCAGGGCTCTCTGCAGGCGAAATGGCAGGAAGACCAGAAAACATTAAGCTTCAGCAATCTGCAATTGACCGCCAACGACAGCTCACTGGGCGGCGCGGGTAGCGTGACGCTTGCGGATAAACCTGTCTGGCAGCTCAATCTTCGCTCCGACAAGCTGAACCTGGATAATCTGTTGTCCGAGGCAAGCCCGGCGGATAACACCAGCGCCAGTCAGCAAGGGCAAAGCCAGCCGCGTCAACAGCGCCCGATCATTGCTGAAGGCAATTCAAAGCCCGACTACAGCAGTCTGCGTGGTTACAGCGCAGATATTAGCCTCGCGGCGAACCAAATCCTTTGGCGCGGGATGAACTTCACCGGCGTTGATGTTCAGGCCAGCAATGATTTTGGTCTGCTGAAAGTGGCGAAGCTGCAAGGCAAGCTCGACGCAGGCACGATGTCGCTGCCGGGCTCTTTGGATGCGCGCGGTGATACACCGGTGTCCGAATTTGCGCCGAAGCTCGACAATATCGAAATTGGCACACTGCTGAAGGCCTTTGATTACCCTATCGATCTGACCGGTAAGCTGTCGTTAACAGGCAATTTCAGCGGCGATAAAATTGATGCGGATAATTTCCGCCGAAGCTGGCAGGGCGATGCCCAACTTCAACTCAAGGATTCGCGAGCAGAAGGGCTGAACTTCCAGCAACTGGTGCAACAAGCCGTTGAGCGTAGCACCAACGTGAAGGCCAAAGAGAACTACGACAGCGCCACCCGTCTGGATAACTTCGAGACTGCAATGACGCTTGACCGTGGGCAAATGAAGCTCAACGAAATGTCCGGCAGTTCTGCCATGATCTCTCTGGATGGGCAGGGCGCACTCGATTTGCTCAAAGAAGAAGCCGATGTGCGTTTCAACGTGCGTGTGCTTGAAGGCTGGCAGGGCGAAAGCAAGCTGATTGACACCCTGAAGAAAACGGCCATTCCGCTGCGTGTTTATGGCAAATGGACGGCGCTCAACTACAGCCTGCAGGTCGATCAGGTGCTACGTAAGCAACTGCAGAATGAAGCGAAAGACCGCCTGAAAGCGTGGGCTGATAAAAATCAGAACAGCCAGAGCGGGAAAGACCTGAAGAAGTTTTTAGAGAAAATGTAATCAACCTTCACGCCGGGTGTTGTTGCCCGGCGGCGCTTTCTTGCACCGGCCTACAAAACCTAAAATGTAGGCCCGGTTTGTAGGCCCGGTAAGGCGCAAGCCGCCACCGGGCATCCCATCAAACTTCGTAGTTCAACCCATCCTCTTCCTGCACCGGCGGGATAATCTGCACTCTCTGCACACGGTGATTTTCAACGCTCAGCACCTTCAACGTGAAACCGTCAATCTCCACTGTTTCGCCCGCTGTCGGGATGCGCTGGAGATGTTCCATCAGCAAGCCCGCAATAGTGTGATATTCGCGCTTCTCATCCAGAGGAATGGCCACAAACTGCACCAAATCTTCCAGCGGCATATGGCCGTTAGCCGTCCAGCTGCCGTCAGCGTTTTTCTGAATATCATGGCGGGCATCAATCTCTTGCGCTTCATTCGGCAGGTTCCCGGCGATGGTTTCCATCACATCACTGAGGGTCACAATCCCTTCCACCGAACCGAATTCATCCACCACAAAAGCAAAGTGAGTACGGGCGTTGCGGAACTGCTCCAGCGCGGGCAGCAAGGGCAACGTTTCCGGGAACACCAGTGGCTGACGAATAAGGACGCGTAAGTCCAGCGCTTCGCCACGCAGAGACTGTTGCAGCAAATCGATGACATGCACCACGCCCAGCAGCTCTTCATCATGTTCCCCGCCCGTTACCACCAGACGCGTGTGCTGGTTTTTCTCCAGCAGGGCACGGACGTCCTCTTCCGGCGCACTCAAATCGATATGCTCAATATCATGGCGTGAGGTCATGATGCTGCTGACGCTGCGCTGATTGAGGTTGAGGACTCGCTCAATCATCCGACGTTCCTGTGGGTCAAATACGGGCTCATCTTTGTGGTCGGCAAGCATCGATGCCGTTTGTGCATCCAGTTCGGCGTCTTCCTTTTGTCCGCTGAGCAAGCGCATCACCGCCTCGGTGGTTCGGCTCCTCAGGCTCTGATTGGCGCTCAGGAAACGTCGGCGATTAAAGTTAGCCAGTTGGTTCAGCGCTTCAATCATCACCGAGAAACCAATCGCGGCGTACAGATAGCCTTTCGGAATGTAGAAGCCGAACCCTTCCGCCACCAGGCTAAAACCAATCATCAGCAGGAAGCTCAGGCAAAGGATCACAATGGTCGGGTGGCTATTGACGAAGCGGGTCAGGGCTTTGCTTGCGAGCAGCATCATGCTAATCGCAATTACCACCGCCGCCATCATCACCAGCAGATGGTCAACCATGCCGACAGCGGTGATGACGGAGTCGAGCGAGAAGACCGCGTCCAGCACCACGATTTGTGCGACCACCGCCCAGAATTTGGCTCCGCGTCGTTGCGTCGGGTTATCGTTGTCTTTCCCTTCCAGCCGTTCGTTGAGTTCGACCGTGGCCTTGAACAGCAAGAACAGCCCGCCTCCAAGCATAATCAAATCCCGGGCACTAAAGCTGAGATCTCTTATCGTGAAAAGTGGGCGAGTGAGTGTAACCAGCCAGGAAATCGACGCCAGCAACAGCAGGCGCATCACCATCGCCAGAATCAGCCCGGTTACCCGGGCGCGGTTGCGCTCGGCAGGGGGGAGTTTCTCCGCAAGAATCGCGATAAACACCAGATTATCAATCCCGAGCACCAGTTCGATAATGACCAGTGTGACCAGACCTGCCCAGATTGATGGATCGGCAATCCATTCCATATGTCGTTTAACACCTTCAGTAATATGACTAATGTCACAATGGGATCATGGATAAGGGGAGACGAAATTGCAATATTGATTGAGGTTATTCTTAAAATGATTTTTTTAACAGCCCAAATATATCCTTATTGTTTCTGGTATAAATCATTTTGTTTTTTTAATTGGTGAATAGTCTTTTTGATAATTGAGCGATATCCCGTGGTGTCAATATAAAGAAAATCCTAAAAGCGAATGCCTGTTCTTAATATTTATCCGAAAAGCAGCTAATGCATGACAGCGTTCCTTGTCTGATATAGATATTGCTGCAACAATTCGATGGCATAAATGAATATTGCCGGGTTTTTCTTGATTAATAAATGAGGTTCTCTCAGAGAAAAGCTTTGCGGTATGCGTGTGAAAAGCTTTGTCATGGCTTCGGCCATCAAATCAACAATAACTTCATGATTAAACAGTGGATTGGTAACTGAAAGCCAAGGGCGGTAGCGTGCCTGAAGGCCATTAATCAGCCTTGATTATTCTGTCAACTGCTGACACGTGAATAAAAATTTTTTAGGAATGATGCCAGTTATATTTCGTTTCGGTTAACGGCATGCTCAATGTAAATGACTGGAATGCATTCCGGTTTGTTTTATTCGCACAGGATAATTTCTCTGCCAAAGTGATAAATAATCAATGATGAAATCCCAACTGAAATTGATGCCATTATTGGTGTCTGCAATCCTGATGAGTGGTTGCACTGTCCTTCCCGGCAGCAATATGTCTACCTACGGTAAAGATGTGATTAAGCAGCAAGATGCTGATTTTGACATCGACCGGATGGTGAATGTTTATCCGCTGACCCCGCGCCTGATTGAACAATTGCGCCCACGTCCAAACGTGGCACAACCCAACATGTCGCTGGATCAGGAGTTAAGCAATTATCAGTATCGCGTCGGCGCAGGCGATGTGTTGAGCGTCACGGTCTGGGATCACCCGGAACTGACCACGCCAGCGGGGCAATATCGGAGTTCAAGCGATACCGGCAACTGGGTTCAGCCAGACGGCTCGATTTTCTATCCCTACATTGGGCGAGTGCAGGTGGCGGGCAAAACGCTGTCTGAAATCCGCAATGTGATCACCGGGCGTCTGGCGGCTTACATCACAGACCCGCAGGTCGACGTCAACGTGGCGGCCTTCCGTTCTCAGAAAGCCTATGTTTCCGGGCAGGTGAATAAATCCGGCCAGCAGGCAATTACCAACGTGCCCCTGACCGTGCTGGATGCGATTAACTCCGCGGGCGGCATGACCGATCTGGCTGACTGGCGCAACGTGGTGCTGACGCACAACGGCAAGGAAGAGCGTATTTCGCTGCAGGCGCTGATGCAAAACGGCGACCTGAGCCAGAACCGCCTGTTGTATCCGGGCGACATCCTGTTCGTGCCGCGCAATGACGACCTGAAAGTGTTCGTGATGGGCGAAGTGAAGAAACAAAGCACCCTCAAAATGGACTTCAGCGGCATGACGCTGACCGAGGCGCTGGGCCAGGCCGAAGGCATCGATATGACCGCCTCCAACGCCAGCGGCATCTTCGTGATTCGTCCACTGAAAGACGACAAGAGCGGCAAGATTGCCAACGTTTATCAGCTGGATATGTCCGATGCGACTTCGCTGGTGATGGCAACCAACTTCACGCTGCAGCCGTATGACGTGGTGTATGTCACTACCGCACCGGTTGCACGCTGGAACCGTCTGATCAACCAACTGTTGCCGACCATCAGTGGCGTTCGCTACATGACGGACGCGGCGAAAGATATCCATACCTGGTAACCATTATGTTCAACAAAATTCTGGTGGTATGCGTCGGCAATATCTGCCGCTCCCCCACGGCGGAGCGGCTGCTGAAAAACTATCTTCCGTCGGTCAATGTGGCGTCAGCCGGGCTCGGCGCGCTGGTGGGTAAAGGGGCAGACGACGCGGCGGCAAGCGTTGCCGCAGTTCATAACATTTCCCTGGACGGGCACAGCGCCCGTCAAATCACCGGCAAGATGTGTCGTGAATACGATCTTATTCTGACCATGGAAAAACGGCACATTGCCCGTCTGTGCGAACTCGCGCCGGAAATGCGCGGCAAAGTGATGCTGTTTGGTCACTGGGATGATGAACGCGAAATCCCCGATCCGTATCGCAAAAGTCGCGACGCCTTCGAAGCGGTTTACCACTTACTCGATCAGTCTGCCCAACAGTGGGCGCAGGCACTGAAAGTACAGCAGGGATAACAATGACAGATAACGTAAAATCAGCGAATCCGCACGCTGTCGGCAGTGATGAAATCGACATTGGCCGCCTGGTCGGCACGGTGGTTGAGGCGAAATGGTGGGTGCTCGGCATCACCGCGCTGTTCGCCGCCGCCGCCGTCATTTATACGCTGTTTGCCACGCCGATTTACAGTGCTGATGCGCTGGTACAAATCGAGCAAGATACCAGCAGCTCACTGGTGCAAGACATCAACTCGGCGCTGAACAGCAAGCCGCCTGCTTCTGAAGCAGAAATGCAGCTGATTCAGTCCCGCATGGTGCTGGGAAAAACCGTCGACGATCTCAACCTTGATATCGCGGTAACCAAAAATACCTTCCCGATTTTTGGCACCGGCTGGGAACGCTTGATGGGGCGCGCAAATGAGAGCGTGGCGGTCGATACCTTCACGTTGCCAGCAGGCATGCACGATCAAACGTTCACTCTTGAAGTACTGGGGCCGCAAAGTTACCAGTTGACCAGCGATGGCGGTTTTTCCGCACGCGGCACCGTCGGGAAAATGCTGACGAAATCCGGCGTGAGCATGCTGGTGAGTGCCATTCATGCGCAGGAAGGCGGTGAATTCACCGTCACCAAATATTCCACGCTTGGCATGATTAATACCCTGCAAAACAACCTGGCCGTGACGGAAAACGGGAAAGATACCGGCGTGTTAAGCCTGACTTATACCGGGGAAGACAAAGACCAGATTCGCCAGATCCTCAACAGCATCGCGCAAAACTATCTGGCGCAGAACGTTGAGCGTAAATCCGAAGAAGCCTCGCGCAGCCTGAAATTCCTGGCGAAGCAGCTGCCGGAAGTGCGTACTCACCTGGATGACGCAGAGAACAAACTCAACGCCTATCGTCAGCAGAAAGACTCGGTGGACATGTCGCTGGAAGCCAAGTCAGTGCTGGACTCGATGGTCAACATCGACGCGCAGTTGAACCAGTTGACCTTCAGCGAGGCGGAGATCTCCAAGCTTTACACCAAGCGTCACCCGGCTTATCGCACCTTGCTGGAGAAGCGCCGCACCCTGGAAGAGGAGAAGGCGAACCTCAACAAACGCATTACCGCAATGCCGGAAACACAGCAGGAAATTGTGCGTCTGACCCGTGATGTGGAATCCGGCCAGCAGGTGTACATGCAGTTGCTGAACAAACAGCAGGAGCTGAAAATTCAGGAAGCGAGCACCGTCGGCGATGTGCGTATCGTTGACTCCGCTATCACTCAGCCGGGTGTGCTGAAACCAAAGAAAGCCCTGATTATTCTTGGCGGCATCATTCTGGGCCTGATGCTTTCTGTTCTTGGGGCACTGCTGCGCTCGCTGTTCAACCGTGGCATTGAGTCGCCACAGGTGCTGGAAGATAACGGCATCAATGTGTACGCCAGCATCCCGCTGTCTGAGTGGCAGAAGAAACGCGATCAGGTCAAAACCGTCAAAGGCATCAAGCGTTACAAACAAAGCCAGCTGCTGGCGGTGGGTAACCCGACGGACCTGGCTATTGAAGCCGTGCGTAGTCTGCGTACCAGCCTTCACTTCGCCATGATGCAGGCCAGCAATAACGTGCTGATGATGACCGGGGTCAGCCCGTCTATCGGTAAAACGTTTGTCTGCGCCAACCTGGCGGCGGTGATTAGTCAGACGGGTAAACGCGTGCTGCTGATCGACTGCGATATGCGTAAAGGCTACACCCACGAACTGCTGGGCACGACCAACGAAAACGGCCTGTCGGAAGTGCTGGTCGGCAAAGCGGACATCGCCACCTGCGCCAAACGCACCTCGATCACTAACTTCGACCTGGTGACGCGCGGGCAGGTACCACCGAATCCTTCTGAACTGCTGATGAGTGACCGCTTTAGCGAGCTGGTGAAGTGGGCGAGCAGCCAGTATGACCTGGTGCTGATCGACACCCCGCCAATTCTGGCGGTGACCGACGCGGGTATCGTAGGTCGTCATGCGGGCACCACGTTGATGGTGGCGCGTTATGCGGTGAACACCCTGAAAGAAGTGGAAACCAGCCTCAGCCGCTTCGAGCAGAACGGTATCCATGTGAAGGGCGTGATCCTCAACTCCATCTTCCGCCGTGCGACCGGGTATCAGGATTACGGTTACTACGAGTACGAATACAAGTCTGACAGTAAATAATCTTCCCCCTCTCCCTAACCCTCTCCCAAAGGGCGAGGGAACGCATTCCCCCTCTCCTTCTGGGAGAGGGCCGGGGAGAGGGGAGACTCAGCCATCCGGGGAACACAATGACCACCCAACACCCTTTGATTTCTATTTATATGCCGACATGGAACCGTCAGCAGTTGGCTATTCGCGCCATCAAATCGGTGCTGCGCCAGGATTACCCCCACTGGGAAATGATGATTGTTGACGACTGCTCCTCCTCGTTTGAACAGCTGCAACACTTCATCGAAGACCTGAACGACCCGCGCATCAGCTATACCCGGAATGACTTTAACTCAGGGGCTTGTGTGGTGCGCAACCAGGCCATTTTGCAGGCTAACGGGCAGTTCATCACCGGCATTGATGACGATGATGAATGGACGCCAAACCGTCTGTCGGTGTTCCTTGAACACAAGCATCAACTGGTCACGCACGCGTTCCTGTATGCCAACGACTATGTGTGCGAAGGCGAGGTGTATTCCCAGCCTGCGAGCTTGCCGCTGTACCCGAAATCACCGTTTTCTCGCAAGCTGTTTTTCAAGCGAAACATCATTGGTAATCAGGTGTTTAGCTGGGCGTGGCGTTTCAAAGAAAACCTGTTCGACACTGAGCTGAAAGCGGCTCAGGACTATGACATCTTCCTGCGCATGGTGACCGAATACGGCGAGCCGTGGAAGGTGGAAGAGGCGACGCAAATCCTGCACATCAACCACGGTGAAATGCAGATAACGTCTTCGCCGAAGAAATTCTCCGGTTACTTCCATTTTTACCGCAAACACAAAGACAAATTTGACCGCGCGAGCAAGAAGTATCAGCTGTTCACGCTGTATCAAATTCGCAATAAGCGCATGAACTGGCGCACGCTGTTGACGCTGCTTTCTGTGCGTAACGGCAAACGTCTGGCTGATGGACTGCGGGGGAAATGATGCTGCTTGAAGATCTCCGCGCTAACAGCTGGAGTCTGCGTCCGTGCTGCATGGTCGTGAGCTACCGTATTGCGCACTTTTGCTCTGTCTGGCGTAAGAAGAGCGTCATCAACAATCTGTGGGCCGCGCCCGTGTTGCTGATGTATCGCTTCATCACCGAGTGCCTGTTTGGCTACGAAATTCAGGCTGCCGCCACCATTGGCCGCCGTTTCACCATCCATCATGGCTATGCCGTGGTTATCAATAAGAACGTGGTTGCAGGCGATGATTTTACGATTCGCCATGGCGTCACCCTAGGCAACCGCGGGGCAGACAGCCTGGCGTGTCCGTTGATTGGCAACGGCGTCGAGCTGGGTGCCAACGTTGTCATGATTGGCGAGATAACCATCGGCAATAACGTCACCGTCGGCGCGGGCAGCGTGGTGCTGGACAGCGTGCCGGACAATGCGCTGGTGGTCGGCGAAAAAGCGCGAGTAAAGGTCATTAAATGAATATTCTTCAATTTAACGTACGCCTGGCTGAAGGCGGCGCTGCAGGCGTGGCACTGGATTTACACCAGCGCGCACTGCAACAAGGCCTGGCTTCGCGTTTTGTGTATGGCTATGGCAAAGGCGGCAAGAAAAGCGTCAGCCATGACAACTATCCCAATGTGATTAAGCAAACATCGCGAGTGACATCCATCGCCAACATCGCGCTGTTTCGTCTGTTCAACCGCGATTTGTTCGGCAACCTGAACAATCTGTATCGCACCGTGACCCGCACCTCCGGCCCGGTGGTGCTGCATTTTCACGTGCTGCACAGCTACTGGCTGAATCTGGATGAAGTGGTGGATTTTTGCCACAAACTGAAAGAACACAAACGCGACGTGCGTTTTATCTGGACGCTGCACGATCACTGGAGCGTGACCGGGCGTTGTGCGTTTCTTGATGGTTGTGAAGAGTGGAAAAGTGGCTGCGGTAAATGCCCGACGCTGACCAACTATCCGCCGGTGAAAATCGACCGTGCGCACTTGTTGGTGGGTGGCAAACGCCAGCTGTTCCGTGAAATGATCTCCCTGGGCTGCCAGTTCATCTCACCAAGTCAGCACGTGGCCGATGCGTTTAATCGCCTTTACGGTGAAGGACATTGCCAAATTATCAACAACGGCATTGATGTTGCCACTGAAGAGATTCTCGCTGAGCTGGCCCCGATTAGTGCGACAAACGGCAAACCGAAAATCGCCGTGGTGGCTCATGACCTGCGCTATGACGGCAAAACCAATCAGCAACTGGTGCGAGACATCATCGCGCTGGGCGATGCGGTGGAAGTACACATCTTCGGTAAATTCTCGCCATTCGAAGGCAGCAACGTCATCAACCATGGCTTCCTGACCGACAAGCGCCAGTTGATGAGCGAGCTGAATCAGCTCGATGCGTTGCTGTTTAGCTCACGCGTGGATAACTACCCGCTGATCCTCTGTGAAGCGCTTTCCATTGGTGTGCCCGTTATTGCTACGCCAAGTGAAGCCGCGCAAGAAGTGTTGGCGAAATCGGGTGGGCGCACGGTAGAAATCGATGAAGTGCTGAGCCTGGTGCAGAAATCAAAAGCCGAGATTGCCGAAGCCATTTTTGGCACGTCTTTGGACGCGTTTCGCACCCGAAGTCGCCAGGCCTATAGCGGACAACAGATGCTGGAGGAATATGTCTCGTTCTATCAGACTCTGTAGTTACCTGCTGCTGCCCGTCATCTACCTGCTGGTTAACGTCAAAATCGCCCAGTTGGGTGAAAGTTTCCCGATAACTATCGTGACGTTTCTGCCGGTATTGCTGCTGCTGTATGTCGAGCGCATTAGCCTGAAAAAGCTGATGATAGCACTCGGGATTGGGGCAGGGCTGACGCTGTTTAACTACATTTTTGGTCAGTCACTGGACGCCAGCAAGTACGTCACGTCGACCATGCTGTTTATCTACATCGTCATCATTGTCGGCATGGTATGGAGCATTCGTTTCAAAACTATCTCACCGCATAACTACGGCAAAATCCTGCGCTTCTTTTATGTCGTTGTCGGGCTGGTGGTGATGCTCGCCGCGGCCGAAATGGCGCAGATTATCCTCAGCGGCGGCAGTAGTTTAATGGAGACGATTTCGAAATATCTTATTTACAGCAACAGCTATGTTCTGAACTTTATCAAGTTCGGCGGCAAACGAACCACTGCGCTGTATTTCGAACCGGCCTTCTTCGCTCTGGCACTAATCTCAATTTGGCTCAGCATCAAACAGTTTGGTATCAAAACACCGAAGACCGATGCTATGATTCTGGCAGGAATCGTTCTCTCAGGATCGTTTTCCGGGGTGATGACCTTTATCCTGTTTTATTTACTGGAATGGGCATTTCAGTATTTAAACAAAGAAGCGATCAGTAAGAAGTTGCCACTGGCGATTATTTCACTGGCGGTCTTTGTAGTGGGTATTGTTTTTGCCTTTCCGTATATCTCGGAGCGCGTTGGCGATCTCGGGACGGAAGGCTCATCATCCTATTACCGTATTATCGGCCCATTGGTGATGGTCGGTTATTCCCTGACCCATATTGATGGGGTGGTGCGTTTTGGTTCTCTTTATGAATATGTTGCATCATTCGGAATCTTTAACGGTGCGGACGTCGGTAAAACCATAGACAATGGACTGTATCTGCTGATTATTTATTTTTCCTGGTTCGCTATTTTATTGACCGCATGGTACATGGCGAAAATCGGAAAAATGATGATTAACGCATTTGGCAATAATCAGAATTATCGTGTTCAGTTATTTTTATTTTGCCCGGTCTCTCTGTTTTTTACCGGTTCAATTTTTAGCCCGGAATATGCGTTTTTAATTGTTTGTCCCTTTATTCTGCGTAAAGCGCTGAAGCTGACAAACAGCTAATGAGGAGTCAAAAGATGCTGCTAAGTGTGATTACCGTTGCGTTTCGAAATTATGAAGGCGTGGTGAAAACCTGGGCGTCGTTGGCCCATCTGGCGCAAGATCCCAACATCGAATTCGAATGGATTGTGGTCGATGGCGGTTCCGCTGACGGCACCGCGGAGTTTCTGGAAAACCTCAATGGTGAGTACAACTTACGCTATATCAGCGAGAAAGATAAAGGCATCTATGATGCGATGAACAAAGGCATCAATATGGCCCGCGGGAACTTCGCTATCTTTCTCAACTCCGGGGACGTGTTCCACCCGGATATCGTAGAAAGCGTCGTGCAGCTCGGCAGCAAAAATGACGATGCGATGTATATCGGTGATGCGATGCTTGATTTTGGCGAAGGCCATAAAGTGCGTCGTAGCGCGAAACATGGCTGGTATATCTACCACAGCTTACCGGCCAGTCATCAGGCTATTTTCTTCCCGCTAAGCGGGTTGCAGCGTTACCCGTATGATTTGCAATATCGCGTTTCGTCGGATTATGCGCTGGCTGCCAGAATGTATAAAGAAGGGTATTCCTTTAAGCGCATTAAAGGCCTGGTGTCTGAATTCTCGATGGGCGGGGTGTCAACCTCCAACAATCTTGAATTATGCCAGGATGCGAAGAAAGTGCAGCGCCAGATTTTGCGAGTGCCGGGTTTTTGGGCAGAGATGTCGTATTGGTTAAGACTTCGCACCACAGGCAAAACGAAAGCCTTATATAACAAAGCCTGAATATAAGGATAACCCATGCAGGAATTAAGTGGATTCTCCGTGCCGAAAGGCTTTCGGGGCGGGAACGGTATTAAGGTTCAACTCTGGTGGGCAGTGCAGGCAACCTTGTTTGCCTGGTCACCGCAAATACTCTATCGCTGGCGTGCTTTTTTATTGCGCCTGTTTGGCGCAAAAATCGGAAAAAACGTAGTAATTCGTCCTTCGGTCAAAATTACTTATCCGTGGAAATTAACCGTGGGTGATTACGCATGGGTCGGCGATGACGCCGTGTTATATACCCTGGGCGATATTACGATTGGCGCCAATTCGGTGGTGTCGCAGAAATGTTATTTGTGTACCGGCAGTCACGATTATAGGAGCGCGCATTTTGATATTAATGCGACGCCGATTGTGATTGGCGAGAAATGCTGGCTGGCAACGGATGTGTTTGTCGCACCCGGCGTGACGATCGGTGATGGCACCGTCGTTGGCGCGCGCAGCAGCGTGTTTAAACCGCTTCCGGCAAATGTGATTTGCCGTGGCAACCCTGCAGTGGTGACGCGCGAACGCGTTGAAACTATTCAATCCCTGTAAGTAGAGGAAAATAAACATGACTAAAGTCGCACTCATCACCGGCGTAACCGGGCAGGATGGTTCCTACCTGGCAGAACTGCTGCTGGAAAAAGGCTATGAAGTTCACGGGATTAAGCGTCGTGCTTCTTCTTTCAACACCGAGCGTGTGGATCACATTTACCAGGATCCTCATTCCAGCAACCCGAAATTCCACCTGCATTACGGTGACCTGACCGACACCTCCAACCTGACCCGTATTCTGCAGGAAGTGCAGCCGGATGAGGTGTACAACCTGGGCGCGATGAGCCACGTAGCGGTTTCTTTTGAATCCCCGGAATACACCGCTGACGTGGATGCCATCGGTACGCTGCGTCTGCTGGAAGCCATCCGCTTCCTCGGCCTTGAGAAGAAAACCCGTTTCTATCAGGCGTCCACGTCTGAGCTGTATGGCCTGGTGCAGGAAATTCCGCAGAAAGAGACCACGCCGTTCTACCCGCGTTCTCCTTATGCTGTGGCGAAAATGTACGCCTACTGGATAACCGTCAACTACCGTGAATCCTATGGCATGTACGCCTGTAACGGCATCCTGTTCAACCACGAGTCTCCGCGCCGTGGCGAAACCTTCGTGACTCGTAAAATCACGCGCGCAATTGCCAACATTGCTCAGGGTCTGGAGAAGAAACTGCACCTCGGCAACATGGACTCCCTGCGTGACTGGGGCCATGCCAAAGACTACGTGAAAATGCAGTGGATGATGCTGCAACAGGAAAAACCGGAAGATTTTGTTATCGCCACCGGTGTGCAGTACTCCGTGCGTCAGTTCGTTGAAATGGCTGCGGCCCAGTTGGGTATCAAACTGCGCTTTGAAGGCACTGGCGTGGAAGAGAAAGGCATTGTTGTTTCCGTGACCGGCCACGACGCGCCAGGTGTGAAGCCAGGTGATGTGATTGTGGAAGTTGACCCGCGTTACTTCCGTCCTGCTGAAGTGGAAACCCTGCTCGGCGACCCAACCAAAGCGCACGAGAAACTGGGCTGGAAACCAGAAACCACCCTGCAGGAAATGGTCTCTGAGATGGTTGCCAAAGATCTGGAAGCGGCGAAGAAACACTCCCTGCTTAAAGCTCACGGCTACGAGGTAGCCATCGCGCTGGAGTCCTGATTTCATGACCAGACAACGTATTTTCGTGGCGGGCCATCGGGGCATGGTGGGCTCCGCCATTGTTCGACAGCTTGAACAGCGCGGTGATGTGGAACTGGTTCTGCGTACCCGCGATCAGTTGAACCTGCTCGACGGCAAAGCGGTGAATGAGTTCTTCGCTGAAGAGCGTATCGATCAGGTGTATCTGGCGGCGGCGAAAGTCGGCGGGATTGTGGCGAACAACAGCTTCCCGGCGGATTTCATCTACGAAAACATGATGATCGAAAGCAACATCATTCACGCGGCGCATTTGCATAACGTGAACAAGCTGCTGTTCCTCGGTTCGTCCTGCATTTACCCGAAAATGGCGAAGCAGCCTATTCCGGAAAGCGAGCTGTTGCAGGGCACGCTGGAAGCGACTAATGAGCCGTACGCGATTGCCAAAATCGCCGGGATCAAGCTGTGCGAATCGTACAACCGTCAGCATAACCGCGACTATCGCTCGGTGATGCCGACCAACCTGTACGGGCCGCATGACAACTTCCACCCGAGCAACTCGCACGTGATCCCGGCGCTGCTGCGTCGTTTCCACGAAGCCACTCAGGCGAATACGCCGGACGTGGTGGTGTGGGGCAGCGGCACGCCAATGCGTGAATTCCTGCACGTCGACGACATGGCGGCAGCCAGCATTCATGTGATGGAGCTGGACCGTGAAGTGTGGCAGGAGAACACCGAACCGATGTTGTCGCACATTAACGTCGGCACCGGCGTGGACTGCACCATACGCGAACTGGCGCAGACCATCGCCAAAGTGGTGGGCTACAAAGGCCGCGTAGTGTTTGACGCGACTAAGCCAGACGGCACGCCGCGCAAACTGCTGGATGTGTCTCGTCTGCATCAGCTCGGCTGGTATCACGAAGTGACGCTCGAAGCGGGTCTGGCGAGTACTTACCAGTGGTTCCTTGAGAACCAGCACCGCTTCCGGGGGTAAACCATGTTTCTGAAGCCAGAAGATTTTGCCACCGTGGTGCGTTCCACGCCGCTCATCTCCCTTGATTTGATTGTCGAGAACGCGCAGGGCGAATTTCTGCTCGGGAAACGTAACAACCGTCCGGCACAGGGCTACTGGTTCGTGCCGGGCGGGCGAGTGCAGAAAGACGAAACGCTGGCGGAGGCTTTTGCCCGCCTGACAGAAGCGGAACTGGGCGTGAGCCTGCCGCTGTCTGCCGGGCAGTTCAACGGCGTGTGGCAGCACTTTTACGACGACAACTTCTCCGGCACGGATTTCAGCACCCATTACGTGGTGCTGGGGTTCCGCGTTCAGGTGGAGCATACCTCGCTCGCGCTGCCGACCGCGCAGCATAACGATTATTGCTGGCTCACAAAGCAGGCGCTGCTGGCGGCGGACAACGTCCACGCCAACAGCCGCGCCTATTTCCACACTGAGCAAAGCACGGAGGCACCCGTCCTGTGAAAATCCTGGTTTATGGCATCAACTACTCTCCGGAATTGACCGGTATCGGCAAATACACCGGAGAGATGGTCGAGTGGATGGCGCAGCAAGGGCACGACGTGCGCGTGATCACTGCCCCGCCGTATTACCCGGAATGGAAAGTGGGCGAGCGTTACTCTTCCTGGCGCTACCGTCGGGAAGAGGGCGCGGCGACCGTCTGGCGCTGTCCGCTGTATGTGCCGAAACAACCTTCAACGCTGAAGCGCCTGATCCATTTAGGCAGCTTCGCGCTGAGTAGCTTTTTCCCGCTGATGGCGCAACGTCGCTGGAAGCCAGATCGCATTATTGGCGTGGTGCCGACCCTGTTTTGCACCCCAGGCATGCGCCTGCTGGCGAAACTCTCCGGCGCACGCACGCTGCTGCATATTCAGGATTACGAAGTCGACGCGATGCTCGGCCTGGGCATGGCAGGCAAAGGCAAGGGCAAGGGCGGAAAAGTGGCGAAACTGGCCAGCGCCTTCGAGCGCAGCGGCCTGCATAACGTCGATAACGTTTCCACTATTTCGCGCTCGATGATGAACAAAGCGCAGGAAAAAGGCGTGGCGGCGGAGAAAGTGATTTTCTTCCCCAACTGGTCAGAAGTGGCCCGTTTTCGTGACGTTAACCCGACGCAGGTTGCCGTATTGCGCGAACAACTAGGTCTGCCTGAAGATCGCAAAATCATTCTTTACTCCGGCAACATCGGCGAAAAGCAGGGGCTGGAAAATGTCGTTGCGGCCGCTGAACAGTTGCAGGACAAGCCGTGGCTGTTCGCCATTGTCGGGCAGGGCGGCGGAAAAGCGCGACTGGAAAAATTGGTCGCAGAACGTGGGTTGAGCAACGTGCGTTTCTTCCCGTTGCAGTCCTACGAAGCGTTGCCAGCGCTGCTGAAAATGGCGGATTGCCATCTGGTTATCCAGAAGCGCGGCGCAGCCGATGCGGTGCTGCCGTCAAAACTGACCAATATTCTGGCCGTGGGCGGCAATGCAGTGATCACCGCAGAAGTGGAAACCGAACTGGGCCAGCTTTGCGAAGCGCATCCTGGTATTGCCGTTTGTGTTGAACCGGAGTCGGTTCCTGAGCTGGTAGACGGGATCGAACGTGCACTGCTGATGCCACAGAACAACACGATTGCTGGCGATTACGCCGAACGCACGCTCGACAAAGAGAACGTGCTGAAGACATTCATTAATGCTATTTCCGTAGCAGACGTCGGAGTGAAATCATGAGTCAGACCCAACTCTATCCGGTAGTGATGGCCGGTGGCTCCGGTAGCCGTTTATGGCCGCTGTCCCGTGTGCTTTACCCGAAACAGTTCCTGTGCCTGAAAGGCGACTTAACCATGCTGCAGGCGACGGTAAACCGTCTTAACGGCGTGGACTGTGAAAGCCCGGTGGTTATCTGCAACGAACAACACCGTTTCATCGTTGCCGAGCAGCTGCGCAAGCTCAACAAGTTAACCGAGAACATTATTCTCGAACCTGCGGGCCGCAACACCGCGCCTGCGATTGCACTGGCCGCGCTGGCGGCAAAACGCAGCAGCCCGGAGAAAGATCCGCTGATGCTGGTGCTGGCCGCTGACCACGTCATTCAGAATGAAGATGCGTTCCGTGACGCCGTGCGTGACGCCATCCCTTATGCCGAAAGCGGCAAACTGGTGACCTTTGGCATCGTGCCGGACCTGCCGGAAACCGGCTATGGCTACATTCGTCGTGGCGAAGTGAGCCCGGGCGAGAAAGACGCGGTGGCATTTTCCGTGGCGCAGTTTGTCGAAAAACCGAATCTGGAAACCGCGCAGGCGTATGTCTCCAGCGGGGAATATTACTGGAACAGCGGCATGTTCCTGTTCTGCGCAGGGCGTTACCTGGAAGAACTGGGCAAATTCCGCCCGGATATTTTGCAGGCCTGCGAAAAGGCGATGGACGTGGTTGACCCGGATCTCGACTTTATCCGTGTCGATGAAGCGGCGTTCCTGGCCTGCCCTGAAGAGTCCATTGACTATGCCGTGATGGAAAGAACCGCTGACGCGGTGGTGGTGCCGATGGATGCAGGCTGGAGCGATGTCGGTTCCTGGTCCTCACTGTGGGAAATCAGCAACCACACCGCCGAAGGGAATGTGCACCACGGCGATGTTATCAGCCATAAAACCGAAAACAGCTATGTGTACGCCGAATCCGGGCTGGTGACCACCGTTGGGGTAAAGGATTTGGTGGTGGTGCAGACCAAAGACGCCGTGCTCATCGCCGACCGCAACGCGGTGCAGGACGTGAAAAAAGTGGTGGAGCAGATTAAGGCCGATGGTCGCCATGAGCATCACATTCACCGCGAAGTGTACCGTCCCTGGGGCAAATATGACTCCATCGATTCCGGCGACCGTTATCAGGTGAAACGCATCACCGTGAAACCGGGCGAAGGCTTATCGGTGCAGATGCATCACCACCGCGCGGAACACTGGATTATCGTGGCGGGCACCGCGAAGGTGACCATCAACGATGACGTGAAGCTGCTTGGGGAAAACGAATCTATCTACATTCCGCTGGGTGCCACGCACTGCCTGGAAAACCCGGGCAAGATCCCGCTTGACCTGATTGAAGTGCGCTCAGGTTCGTACCTCGAAGAGGACGACATCGTGCGATTCCAGGACCGATACGGGCGCGTTTAAGCGCGGTTTGTAGGTCCGGTAAGCACCAGCGCCACCGGGCAATTCCTGAAAAAACAATTTTGGCCCATTTGGGTCACGGCTGACTGTTGCCTGAAAAGGGTAAAAACATGACCAAACTAACCTGTTTTAAAGCCTATGACATTCGCGGCAAGCTCGGTGAAGAGCTGAATGAAGAGATTGCGACCCGCATTGGTCGCGCCTATGGCGAGTTCCTGAAACCCAAAACCATCGTGCTCGGCGGCGATGTCCGCCTGACCAGCGAAAGCCTGAAGATGGCGCTGGCAAAAGGGCTGCGTGATGCGGGCGTAGACGTGCTGGATATCGGGCTTTCCGGCACCGAAGAGATTTACTTCGCTACGTTTAACCTCGGCGTGGACGGCGGCATTGAAGTGACCGCCAGCCACAACCCGATGGATTACAACGGCATGAAACTGGTGCGCGAAGGCGCTCGCCCGATCAGCGGCGATACTGGCCTGCGTGATGTGCAGCGTCTGGCAGAAGCGAATGACTTCCCGCCAGTGGACACCAAAAAACGCGGCAGCTACCAGAAAATCGATTTGCGTAAAGCGTACATCGATCACCTGCTGGGCTACATCGACACCAACAACCTCAAGCCGCTGAAGTTGGTTATCAACTCCGGTAATGGCGCGGCTGGCCCGGTTGTCGATGCGCTGGAGGCTCGCTTCAAAGCCCTGAACGTGCCGGTAACGTTCATTAAAGTGCACAACACGCCAGACGGTAACTTCCCGAATGGTATTCCAAACCCGCTGCTGCCAGAGTGCCGTGACGATACCCGCAATGCGGTGATTGAACATGGGGCGGATATGGGGATCGCCTTTGACGGCGACTTCGACCGCTGCTTCCTGTTCGACGAAACCGGGCAGTTTATTGAGGGCTACTACATTGTCGGCCTGCTGGCGGAAGCGTTCCTTGAGAAAGCGCCGGGCGAACGCATCATTCACGACCCGCGCCTCTCCTGGAACACCGTTGATGTGGTGGAAGCGGCAGGCGGCACGCCAGTGATGTCGAAAACGGGCCACGCGTTTATCAAAGAACGTATGCGCCAGGAAGACGCCATTTACGGTGGTGAAATGAGCGCTCATCACTATTTCCGCGACTTCGCCTACTGCGACAGCGGCATGATCCCATGGCTGCTGGTGGCCGAACTGCTGTGCCTGAAAGGCAAAACGCTCGGCGAGCTGGTGCGTGATCGCATGCTGGCTTTCCCGGCGAGCGGCGAAATCAACAGCAAACTGGCAGAGCCAGCGGCGGCGATTGCCCGCGTCGAGCAGCACTTCGCTCAGCAGGCGCTGGAGATCGACCGCACCGACGGCATCAGCCTCGCGTTTGAGGACTGGCGCTTCAATTTGCGTTCTTCCAACACCGAGCCTGTGGTGCGTCTGAATGTCGAGTCTCGTGGCGATACCTCGCTGATGGAAGCGCGGACCAGGGACATTCTGGCGCTGCTGAATCAGTAACACGCTGCTCGGGTGACTCCCCTCGCCCTGTGGGAGAGGGGCTGGGGGAGAGGGCATCAGGCTGCTCACCCGGTGAGGGGAAAAACATTAACAACAGGAACAACGATGACGACTCTAAGAAAGCGCGAGCGAGCCAAAACGAATGCATCGTTAATTTCAATGGTGCAGCGATTCTCTGACATCACCATCATGGTGAGTGCCTTGTGGGTTGTCTGCAAAGGGGCGGGATTACCTTTTTCCTACACGCATCAACTGATGGTTCTGATAACCCTGGTGGTGTTTCAGATGATCGGCGGGATGACTGACTTTTACCGCTCCTGGCGCGGCGTGCGTATTGCGACGGAACTCTTACTGCTGCTGCAAAACTGGACCCTGGCGCTGATTTTCACCGCCGGCGTACTGGCTTTTAACGATGACTTCAACAACAGCGTCTCTCTGTGGCTCGGCTGGTATGTGTTAAGCACCTGCGGAATGATTGGCTGCCGGACGTTTATCCGTTTCGGCGTGGGCTGGTTACGCCACCGCGGTTACAACGTTCGCACCGTGGCGGTCGCGGGCGACATGCCTGCCGGGCAGTCGTTGCTCGACAGTTTCCGCAACCAGCCGTGGCTGGGGTTTGAGGTTATCGGCAGCTATCACGATGCTAAACCGGGCGGCGTGACGGCAGACTGGGCGGGTAACTATGAGCAACTGCTGGAAGATGCGCGCGGCGGCAAAATTCATAACGTCTACATCGCGCTGTCGATGCAGGACGAAGTGCGAATCAAAGACCTGGTGCGTGACCTGGCGGACACCACCTGCTCGGTGATCCTCATTCCGGATGTATTCACCTTTAACATTCTGCATTCACGCATTGATGAAGTGAACGGTGTGCCGGTAGTGCCTTTGTATGACACGCCGCTTTCCGGGCTGAATCGGGTGATTAAGCGTCTGGAAGATATCGTGCTTTCGTCGCTCATTTTGCTGCTGATTTCGCCGGTGCTGCTGTGCATCTCACTGGCGGTGAAGTTCACTTCGCCGGGGCCGATTATCTTCCGTCAGACCCGTTACGGTATGGACGGCAAACCTATCAAAGTGTGGAAGTTCCGCTCCATGAAGGTGATGGAAAATGATGCGGTGGTGACGCAGGCGACGCAAAACGACCCGCGCGTGACGCCTGTCGGCAGCTTCCTGCGCCGCACTTCTCTGGACGAATTACCGCAGTTTATCAATGTGCTGACGGGCGGCATGTCTATTGTTGGGCCTCGCCCTCATGCCGTGGCGCACAACGAGCAATATCGTCAGTTAATCGAAGGTTACATGCTGCGCCACAAGGTGAAACCGGGCATTACCGGCTGGGCGCAAATCAACGGCTGGCGCGGCGAAACCGACACGCTTGAGAAGATGGAAAAGCGTGTGGAGTTCGACCTGGAATACATCCGTGAATGGAGCCTGTGGTTCGATATTCGCATCGTGTTCCTGACGGTGTTCAAAGGCTTTGTCAACAAAGCGGCGTACTGAGGTAGCGAGATGAGCCTGAGAGAAAAAACCATTAGCGGGGCCAAATGGTCCGCGATGGCGACCGTGGTGATTATCGGTCTGGGCCTGGTGCAGATGACCGTGCTGGCTCGCATTATCGACAATCACCAGTTCGGCCTGCTGACCGTATCGCTGGTGATTATCGCCCTGGCGGATACGCTGTCGGATTTCGGTATCGCCAACTCCATCATTCAGCGTAAAGAGATAAGCCACCTTGAGCTCACCACGCTGTACTGGCTGAACGTCGGTTTAGGGATCGTGGTGTTCGCGCTGGTCTTTTCCCTGAGCGGGGTGATTGCCAGTGTGCTGCATAACCCGGATCTGGCGCCGTTGATGCGCACGCTGTCGTTCGCGTTTGTGGTTATCCCGCATGGGCAGCAGTTCCGCGCACTGATGCAAAAAGAGCTGGAATTCAACAAGATTGGCATGATTGAAACTTCTGCCGTGCTGGCCGGGTTTACCTTCACGGTGATCAGCGCCCATTTCTGGCCGTTGGCGATGACCGCCATTTTGGGTTATCTGGTGAACAGCGCTGTGCGCACGCTGCTTTTCGGTTGGTTTGGTCGCAAGATTTACCGCCCGGGCCTGCATTTTTCACTGGCTTCTGTCTCCTCGAATCTGCGCTTTGGCGCGTGGCTGACGGCAGACAGCATCATCAACTATGTGAACACTAACCTGTCGACGCTGGTGCTGGCGCGTATTCTTGGCGCGAGCGTCGCCGGGGGCTACAACCTGGCTTACAACGTGGCGGTGGTGCCGCCGATGAAGCTCAATCCGATTATCACCCGCGTGCTGTTTCCGGCGTTTGCCAAGATTCAGGATGATACCGCGAAGCTTCGCGTGAACTTCTACAAGCTGCTGTCGGTGGTGGGGATCATCAACTTCCCGGTGCTGCTCGGCCTGATGGTGGTCAGCAACAACATGGTGCCGCTGGTGTTTGGCGAGAAGTGGGTCAGCATTGTACCCGTGCTGCAATTGCTGTGCGTGGTAGGGCTGCTGCGTTCCGTCGGCAATCCGATTGGCTCGCTGTTAATGGCCAAAGCTCGCGTCGATATCAGCTTCAAATTCAACGTCTTTAAAACCTTTTTGTTCATTCCGGCGATTATCGCGGGCGGCCACCTGGCTGGCGCGCTGGGCGTGACGCTGGGCTTCTTGCTGGTGCAAATCATCAACACCGTGCTGAGCTACTTCGTGATGATTAAACCGGTGCTGGGCTCCAGCTATCGCGAATACATGCTGAGCCTGTGGCTGCCGTTTTACCTGTCGCTGCCGACACTGGCGGTGAGTTACGGCTTGGGCGTGGTGCTGAAAAATGCGATGCCCTTACCGCTGTTGCTGGCTGTGCAGGTTGCCGCTGGCGCACTGGCCTTCGCGCTGATGATTGTGATGTCACGCCACCCGCTGGTGGTGGAGATGAAACGACAGCTGTGCCGCAGTGAAAAAATGAAAGTGTTATTGCGGGCTGGTTAAAAGATTCCCCTCTCCTCCAACCCCTCTCCCTTAGGGCGAGGGGAGAAAGACAGGCTGAGGGTATTTGTTTTTCTCCCTCCCCTTGTGGGGGAGGGCCGGGGAGAGGGCATCAGGCTGCTCCCGATGAATTAAGAACCCCGATTTAGAGGTCATACATGAAATTACTGATTCTAGGCAATCACACCTGTGGTAATCGCGGCGACAGTGCCATTTTGCGCGGCCTGCTTGATGCCATCAACACCCTGAACCCGGATGCTGAAGTGGACGTGATGAGCCGCTATCCGGTGAGTTCATCCTGGCTGCTGAACCGCCCGGTGATGGGTGACCCGCTGTATGCGCAGATGAAACAGCATAACAATGCTGCCGGGGTGATGGGCCGGGTGAAAAAAATCCTGCGTCGTCGCTATCAGCATCAGGTGCTGCTTTCCCGCGTGACTGACACGGGCAAACTGCGCAATATCCGTATCGCTCAGGGCTTCACCGATTTCGTGCGTTTGCTCAGCAATTACGACGCCATCATCCAGGTTGGCGGCTCGTTCTTTGTGGATTTGTACGGTGCGCCGCAGTTTGAGCACGCGCTTTGTACCTTCATGGCGAAAAAGCCGTTGTACATGATTGGGCACAGCGTGGGGCCATTCCAGAACGAGCAGTTTAACCAGTTGGCAAACCATGTGTTTGCGCAGTGTGATGCGCTGATCCTGCGTGAGTCGGTGAGCCTGAACCTGATGAAGCGCAGCGACATCACCACGGCGAAAGTAGAGCAGGGCGTAGATACCGCCTGGCTGGTCGAGCACCACAACGACGATTTTACGGCGAGCTATGCCGTCGAACACTGGCTGAAAACCATCGGCCAAAAGAAAAGTGTGGCTATCACCCTGCGCGAACTGGCTCCGTTCGATAAGCGCCTTGGCACCACGCAGCAGGCCTATGAAGAAGCCTTCGCGGGTGTGGTGAATCGCATTATTGATGCGGGTTATCAGGTGATTGCACTGTCGACCTGTACCGGCATCGACAGCTACAACAAAGATGACCGGATGGTGGCGCTGAATCTGCATAAACACATTCAGGACCCTTCCCAGTACCACGTGGTGATGGATGAGCTCAATGACCTTGAAATGGGCAAAATTCTAGGTGCGTGCGACCTGACTGTCGGCACGCGCCTGCATTCGGCGATTATCTCGATGAACTTCGACACCCCAGCCATCGCCATTAACTACGAACACAAATCCGCGGGCATCATGCAGCAGCTCGGTATGCCGGAAATGGCTATCGATATTAAACACTTACTGGATGGAAGCCTGGGTGCCATGGTTGCAGACACGCTCGGTCAACTGCCTGCCATCAACGAACGCTTACGCGTGGCGGTGAAAGCCGAACGTGAAAATGGCCTGCAAATGGTGAAATCGGTTCTCGACCGCATCAAGGAGGTGAAATGAAGATTGGATTCTTCCTGCTGAAATTTCCGCTGTCGTCAGAGACATTTGTTTTAAATCAGATAGTGGCATTTATTGAGATGGGTTACGAGGTGGAGATTGTCTCGCTGCTGAAAGGCGACATGACCAACACCCATGAAGCGTTCAGGCGTTATGGCCTGGCGGAGAAAACGCGCTGGTTGCAGGATGAACCGGAAGGCAAGCTGGCAAAGCTGCGTTACCGGGCGACGAACACACTGAAAGGGTTGCATCGTGCAGCCACCTGGCGCTCGCTTGATCCGCGTCGTTATGGCAATGAGGCGCGCAACCTTATTCTTTCGTCTATCACGGCGAAAAATCCTGATCCTATCAGTGCAGATGTTTTTATTGCCCACTTTGGCCCGGCGGGTGTGACCGCCGCTAAGCTGCGCGAACTGGGTGTGATCCGCGGCAAAATTGCGACAGTCTTCCACGGCGTGGATATCTCCAGCCGTGAAGTACTTCAGCATTACACGCCGGAGTATCAACAACTGTTCCGTCGGGGCGATTTGATGCTGCCGATAAGCGATTTGTGGGCGAAGCGCCTGCAAACCATGGGCTGCCCGCCGGAGAAGATTGCGGTGTCGCGTATGGGCGTGAACATGGAGCGCTTTGCTCTGCGTGCCGCCAAAGAGCCGGGGAAAACCCTGCAGATCATTTCTGTCGCCCGCTTGACCGAGAAAAAAGGGCTGCACGTGGCGATTGAAGCTTGCCGCCAGCTGAAACAGCGTGGCGTTGATTTTCACTATCGTATTCTTGGCATCGGCCCGTGGGAACGCCGTCTGAAAACGTTAATCGAGCAATATCAGCTCGAAGATGTGGTGGAGATGCCGGGCTTTAAGCCAAGCCATGAAGTCAAAGCCATGCTCGATGAAGCTGATGTGTTCCTGCTGCCATCCGTCACTGGTACCGACGGCGATATGGAAGGGATTCCGGTGGCGCTGATGGAAGCAATGGCCGTCGGCATTCCCGTTGTATCAACCCTCCACAGCGGCATTCCAGAGCTGATTGAAACCGATGAATCTGGCTGGCTGGTCCCTGAAAACGACGCGGCTGCGTTAGCCAATCGCCTGAGTGCCCTGAGCGCTTATGAACAGCAAAAGCTGGAGCCTGTGGTCACGAAGGCGCGCGAAAAAGTGGAAACCACCTTTAACCAGCAGGTGATCAACCGCCAACTGGCGAGCCTGTTGCAGACGCTGTAAAGAGGTCGCATGACTGCCAAAAAGTACCCCCTCTCTCGACGACACTTCCTTCAGGCCAGCTCTGCGCTGGCTGCTCTCCCTCTCATTAACAGCCCTGCCGCTTTTGCGGTTGGGCGCTCTAAAGCGGCAGATATCAGGACTTACAACACGCACAATGACTGGATTCGTGCCTTCAACGATGCCTTCAAAGACAGCGATGTGGTCACCGTTCCGCAAGGCGTGACCTGTGAAAACATCAACACCGGCATCATCATGCCACCCGGTAAAACGCTGCAAATTGAAGGCGCGCTGAGCGGCAATGGGCGAGGGCGCTTTGCGTTGCAGGATGGCTGTAAAATCATCGGCAACAATCAGGGCAAGCTCAATAATATCTGCCTGGATGTGCGCGGATCAGACTGCGCGATTGAAGGGGTGACGATGAGCGGCTATGGCCCGTTAGCGCAGATTTTCATCGGCGGGAAAGACACCCGCACAATGCGCAACTTGCTTATCGATAACATCACCATCACCAAAGCAAACTACGGCATTTTAAGACAGGGATTTCATAACCAGTTTGATGGCGTGAAAATCACCAATGGCCATTTTACCCAGTTACAGGGGGATGCAATTGAATGGAATGTCGCCATTAATGATAAGAACATTCTCATTTCTGATCATGTGCTCGACACCATTAACTGCACCAACGGCAAGATAAATTGGGGTATCGGAATCGGGCTTGCAGGAAGCACGTATAACAACAGCTATCCGGAAGACCAGTCGGTAAAAAACTTTGTTGTGGCGAACATCACCGGCAAAAATTGCCGCCAGCTGGTGCATGTGGAAAATGGCAAACACTTCATCATTCGTAATGTAAAAGCGCAAAATATCACCCCGGCGTTCAGTAAACAGGCGGGAATCGATAACGCGACGGTGGCAATTTACGGCTGTGATAATTTCATTATTGATAATGTCGAGATGGTCAATAGCGCCGGCATGCTGATTGGCTATGGCGTGATTAAGGGTAATTACCTCTCGATACCGCAGAACTTCACGCTCTCTAATATCAAGCTGGACAACACGGACATGCCGTCCAAACTGCGTGGCATCCAGATTTCATCCGGCAATGCGCCTTCGTTTGTCTCCATCACCAACCTCGATATCAAGCGCGCCTCACTGGAACTGCACAACAAACCGCAGCACCTTTTCATGCGTAATATCAACGTTATGCAGGATTCAGACCGTGGCCCGGCGCTGTCGATGAACTTTGATTTACGCAAGGATGTGCGGGGCAAATTTATGGCCAAAGAGGACACCTTGCTGTCACTCGCGAACATCAAAGCCGTTAATGAAAACGGCGTGCGCTCCGTGGATATCGACCGGGTCGATCAGCACACCATTAACGCTAGCGGGCTGAATTTTAGGCTGCCGGGGCGGTAAATCCGAGGATTCCTGGTAAAGCTTGCTAACTCTCGGATTGAACCTGAAGTTTTATCAAATTTAGCCAGGTATCATCAAAAAAACGTGCTGGATTAAACGTCCTGACTGGCTATAATTCTTCAACCATTCATAGGTGGACATGATAATGATTAATTTGAAAGCAGTAATTCCGGTAGCGGGCCTCGGGATGCATATGCTTCCTGCCACCAAGGCTATTCCGAAAGAAATGCTGCCGATCGTTGACAAGCCGATGATCCAATACATCGTCGACGAGATTGTTGCTGCAGGGATCAAAGAAATCGTCCTGGTTACCCACGCGTCCAAGAATGCGGTGGAAAACCACTTCGACACCTCTTATGAACTTGAGTCACTGCTTGAGCAACGCGTTAAGCGTCAGCTGCTGGCCGAAGTGCAGTCTATCTGCCCGCCGGGTGTGACCATCATGAACGTACGTCAGGCGCAGCCATTAGGTTTGGGTCATTCCATCCTTTGCGCTCGCCCAATTGTTGGCGATAACCCGTTTGTGGTTGTGCTGCCAGATATCATTCTGGATAACGCCACTGCCGACCCGCTGCGTTACAACCTTGCCGCAATGGTAGCCCGTTTCAGTGAAACAGGCCGTAGCCAGGTGCTCGCGAAGCATATGGACGGCGACCTGAGCGAATACTCCATCATCAAAACGAAAGAGCCGCTGGACAACGAAGGCAATGTGAGTCGCATTGTTGAGTTTGTTGAAAAACCAGACCAGCCACAGACGCTGGATTCTGACCTGATGGCCGTGGGCCGCTATGTGCTTTCCGCAGATGTCTGGGCAGAACTGGAAAAAACCGAACCAGGTGCCTGGGGCCGTGTGCAACTGACTGACGCTATCGCCGAACTGGCGAAGAAACAGTCCGTCGATGCCATGCTGATGACTGGCGACAGCTACGACTGCGGTAAGAAAATGGGCTATATGCAGGCATTCGTACAGTACGGCCTGCGTAACCTGAAAGAAGGCGCTAAGTTCAGAGAAAGCATCAAGAAATTATTGGTAGGCTGATTCCCAGGAGGCAGTATGCCAAACTGAACGGCAGGGGAGGTTATGAAGCGATTAACGCGCATTCATGACGCCACTGCCGTTTTTTTTATTGATAATCAACGAGTTGTAGATGTGCTGGTTGTTTGTTTTTACACCACAAAACTGGGATTTTCCCTTGTTTTGAAATGTGTTTAAGACCACAATATTGGCTTTGCCAATATGTTAAGTGGTTGGGGGGCATTTTGCTCACACCATCGCAGATAGTTTGCAGTGGACTGGTAGCTGTTGAGCCTGGGGCGGTAGCATTCTCTTACTAAAATAAGTTATTAACGCGGCTATTTATCATCAGTATTAAAAAAAGAGAGCTGTAGTGCGTATGAAGTTTTCAGTATTACTTTCCTTATATTTCAAGGAAAAACCAGAGCATCTTGATGCATGCTTTGAAAGCATACAAAACCAGTCATTAAAAGCTGACGAAATTGTATTGGTTGTTGATGGCCCAGTTGGACAAGAACTAAATGAAGTCGTCGACAAATGGGCTCTAATATTGCCGATTAAAATTTTGCGCCTGAGCGAAAATGTTGGATTAGGTAAAGCCCTCAATGAAGGATTAGACATTTGCTCTAATGATATTGTCTTTAGGATGGATACAGATGATATCTGCTGTAGTGACAGGTTTAAAATTCAATTGAATGCCTTTGATAGTGATAATTCACTGATGCTGGTTGGCGGGCATATAGATGAATATGATGAGGGAATGAAGTTTATTCTAGGTAAAAGAATAGTGCCAATTGGGTATGATACAATTAAGGAGAAAGCACTATTCAGAAGTCCATTTAATCATATGACAGTTGCTTTCAAAAAGAGTATGGTCAAAAATGTTGGTGGCTATCAGCATCATTTAAACATGGAGGATTATAATCTTTGGTTACGGATTATCGCAGCCGGTTATAAAGTTGATAATGTGAATGAAACACTTGTGAAGGCAAGAACTGGAAATTCTATGCTTGGGCGACGTAAAGGATTCGATTATGTCAAAAGTGAATTTAAATTATTTAAATTGAAAAGAAAACTTAATTTGCAAAACTATGGGTATGGAATGTTAATATTCTTGGTTAGATCGTTCCCTCGATTATTACCTACATCTATATTACGCTTTATTTATAAGTTCACTAGAAACTGAAATTGAGGAAAAAATGAAGAAAGTTATTACATTTGGTACATTTGATGTTTTTCACGTAGGGCATATAAATATTATCGAACGTGCTGCAGAGTTAGGTGATTATTTAATTGTGGGGGTTTCGTCAGATGATTTGAATTTCAGCAAAAAGAAACGCTATCCAATATATAACGAAAGTGATCGATTGAAAATTATAAGTTCCTTAAAATTTGTAGATGAAGTATTTCTCGAGGAATCTTTAGAGCTAAAGCTAGAATATATCAAGAAATTCAATGCTGATCTACTAGTAATGGGGGATGATTGGGCTGGACGTTTTGATTGGGTAAAAAATGACTGTGAAGTTATTTATTTACCTAGAACCCCATCAATCTCAACTACGGAAATTATAGAGGTTGTTAAGAGCAGATGAGAGTATGAGAAGCCAAAAGACTCTGAAAAATATAAAATTTGATTTGTTTATTACAATATCAATTGTGTTGTTAGGTTTCTTTTCAAGAAAGATATTTATCGACTCGATGGGGGCTGATGTCACAGGGCTAATGCTTCTATTTGTTCAGCTTATTGGGATGATAAATATTGCTGAGATGGGAGTTGGTACAGCGACAGCAAGTTTATTGTATAAACCATTAAGCAATAACGACCGACCAGTAATTGCAAAAATATTGCATAGTGCTGCAAAAATTTACAAATTCATTTCTGCAATTGTATTGCTTTCTGGGATGGTTTCAGGTGTTGTAATTTATTACACAATACCCGCTGTATCCGAAATCCAATATTCTTTAGTGTTTTGGCTAATATATGTATCAAACACTGCTATTTCATATCTATTTGCACATTACGTAATTTTATTTACCGCAGATCAAAAATATTATGCGGCTAGAACCATTCAAGGTGGCTCTAAAATAATATGTACTTTGCTGCAGTTGGTAGTCATTGTCATATTTAAAAACTTCTTTATTTATATATTATGTGAAAGTGTGTTTTTATTAATTCAATATTTTCTTTTCATAAGAAAAGCGAAGGCCGAGTATGATGTTTTTGATGCTGAATTAATCAAAGTAAGTGAAGAGAAAGAAGAATTTAAATTAGTAAGAAATAGAATAAAGAATGTGTTTTTTCACAAAATCGGTGGTGTGCTTGTTTTCAATACGGACTATTTAATAATTTCTAAGTTTCTAAACTTGGTATCAGTGACAATATACTCTAGCTACATGATGATATTCCAAGCATTAGCTATGTTTGTAAATATCTTGGGGAACTCTGTTACTGCTAGCGTCGGAAATTATCTATCTCATAAGAATTCCGTTGAGAAAAAAGAATTGTGGAATCAGATCTTGGTTCTATTTTTCTATGTGGCAACATGTGCAACTGCACTAACATTTCTAACTATAACTGATTTCGTGAGGCTTTGGATTGGCAATGAATATGTTTTAGATAAAGCAACGCTATATGTACTATTATTCAATTTGTTTATTCTGATTAGTAGAGTAGGAATTGATATAATCAAAAATGCCTCAGGTGAGTTCAGTGATATTTATCTCCCGATCATTGAGGGGGGATTAAATGTCACTTTGTCAATTATATTGGTAAATAAAATGGGCTTTATTGGTGTTATAATAGGAACAGCTTTGTCTAATATTCTAATTATATGCTTGGCTAAGCCGATTTATCTATTTAAGAAGATTTTCCATGAGTCGATATTATCTTTCTTTATCTCATTATTCAAGCCTCTAATGCTTGCGATTATTTCCATTTCAATAATTTGCTTTTATCCAATTTTTTGGACGAAAGCGGATCACTTTTATGACTGGGCAATGAAAACTGCGATAGCCAGTGTTGCTGTGTTTGCAACAGTAAGTTTCGTATTTTCGATATCTAGTGAGTTTAGATATATCACAAAAAAAATATTAACACTGTTGATGAAAAGATATGAATCTAATGAAAATTAATTTAAGCATTATAGTTCCGATCTTCAATGGGTCTAAACATTGTTTTAATTTAATAAAAACTCTGAATAGTTTGACACTGCATAATTTCGAAATAATCATAGTGAATGATGGCTCAAGCGACAACACTATAGATATTCTTCAACAATTGATCGGCCATGATCATAAATATAAACTAGTTACTCAGCCTAATCTAGGTGTTGCAGGTGCAAGAAATACAGGAATAAAAGAAGCAAGAGGCAAATGGATATTTTTTCTTGATGCTGATGACGAAATCAGCCCCTCATATTTCGATTTTCTGAATGATGAAATATTTACAAGTGATGAGCCTCCTGAATTAGTTATTGTTAATGGTGTGTTTGACGTATATGGTGGAAAAAAAATAAAATGGAATGTTCCAAATCTATGTCAGGCAGAGAATATCCTATCCTATGCCCTAAAAACAAAGGTTATGAAATATGTATGGGGGAAATTATACCTTCGTGAATTTATAAATAAAAATGAAGTTCGTTTTCAAAATTTAGTTATTGCTGAGGATTTTCTTTTTAACGTTAGCTTAAGTATTGTTAATCCTAAGGTTATAAATATAGATTCTGGTTATTATTATTATAATCAGAATATTAGTTCTGCCACAAAGATATACACTGCGAAAAATATGCTTAGCAGGCTGCATGCTATTAAACGTATAAGCGATATCATACCTGACTCTCATGAAAATAATTTGCTATGGAAACGGTTGTTTATGGAGTTTTTCTTGTATCAAACGTTGAAGCACCTAAGCAAAACAACGGTGAATGATAAACGTGAAATTATATCTGTAATAAGAGAGCAGAAAGAGAATATTTGTTTGACTCAAATTCCCTATTTACCGATTAGCATGAAGGCAAAAATGTATTTTTTCATGTTGATCTGCAAATATCAATTATGGGGATGATATGATTTATTATATATTATTGAGCTTTTTTCTTTTATGCACAGCATCCAATTTAAGCTCTAATAAAAATACAGCTGCACTTACTTTAGATAACTATTTATATTTTATAACTCTCACTATACTTGTTTGTTTCGCCGGCCTACGATTTGATACTGGTTGGGATTACAAAGGTTATCATTATTATTACGATTTGATTCCATCATTAGATGTCTTATTCGGAAATTGGGATGTATATAAATCTATATACTTTGAGCCCGGATTCAAAATGTTGATGTCTTTTTCTAAAATGATAGGATTAGATTTCTATTACTTTCAATTTTTAGTCTCACTTGTTTGCATTGTGCTAATTCACAAATCAATAAGGGAAGAGAAAAGCAAGCTTTTGTTCCTATTTGTGTATTTTACAACATGTTATTTGTTTTTAAATATGTCGGTCATTAGACAAGGTATTGCAGTAGCATTTCTATATTTAGCACTGACAAATATTTGGTCTGAAAATAAAGCAAGATGTATTATTTATATACTGGTTGGTTCGTTATTTCATTTTTCCTTAATTGTTTTGTTGCCTGTTATTTTAATAGCGAACAAAAAAAGCATTTCCAATAAAATATTATATATTACTGTCTTGGGTGCGATATTTATTTATTTATTGGAAATTCACTGGTTAAAAAATGTTTTTACTATAATATCACCAATTCTTCCTCATGATATTGGGTATAAAATAACGACATACCTTGATAGTGATCGTTTCGGGCGAAGCAGGGAAATTGGCTTTGGTTTATTAGAGAAAATAGTCACGTTTGTGGCTATTTATAGGGTTTATCAATCTGAACGAAGTACAAAGAATAGAATTCTTCTTCGCATTTTTATCTTCTATATGATTGTCTACTTTGCCTTCTATGAAATCACTGTGTTGTATGATCGTTTGAGATTATACTTTGTGGCTGTTAATGTGTTTGTATACCTTTGCATATTTAACCACTATAGAGGGTATAATAAAATAATAGCATATTTAGTTATTGTATTTTATTCTATTTTCAGCTTTATGAATATTTTCAGAAGTGAATCAAACACTTCAGTGTTCATGCCGTACTACAGTATACTTGAGAGTGAAAATCTAATACCTGCGGAGTTTAAAGGCGATCTTAGAATTGACCGTGCAATTGATATGGATCATTAATTATGTTAATCAGCATTATTATTACATTGTATAACAGAAAAGAATTAGTAGAACGGGCTATTGATAGTGTTTCGCACCTAAAGAAATTAAATGATGTTGAGATTATCGTTGTTGATGATGGTTCTACTGATAATCCAAAGAGCGTTCTATTACCTTATATCACTAGCTCTACAATAACCTATCTTTATAAAGATAATGGCGGGGCCGCTGATGCGAAAAACTACGGAGCAAAGAACGCAAAAGGTGACTATATAATATTTCTTGATAGTGATGACTATCTAATAAATAGCAATGAATTGATGCAATATATTACAGTGAAAAAGAATGAAGGTTTTAATTTCTTTTATTCGGAATGTGTTGTGATAAAAAAAGGTAGTGCAAAGAAGGAACTGTTTTCACCTAAAGATTTTGCCGATGCTAAAAACGTTTATGATTATGTAATGTGTTACCCTCTTAATTATCCTGGTAAACCAACATATGTATTTGAACGTGAACATTTTTTAAATTCCGGAGGATTTACTAAAAGCTTTAAATGGGGGGATGCTATGCTTTTTTGGCGCCTCTTTTTGAAGGGTATAAAATGTGATTTGATTAGGTTTCCCACATATATATATGATCAGTCTAGTGACAATAGCATAAGTAGAAGTCGTGGAGGAAACTATTATAATAACGTTTATAATAGTCTGAAGATAACATACTTCAAACTTGAACCTGATTTGAACGCACTTGGTTATCAGATGAATTGGGTATTAATACTTTGGTTATTGAGTATAAAAACATGTTCATTCAAAGATTTTATTCGGTTCTCGGTTGAAATTTTATCCAATCCCATTCAATCAATATCTGCTACCAGATACTTAATAACAAAGAGGTCTGGAAGACGTTAATGAATAAAAAAGCGAGAGTCATTTGGGGATCGATATTTATTGCTATATTAGCATTTGTTACATTGTTCCTAATAATAGATAAGAGAGTGTTATGCACTGAAATATCTCTTGATAATAAAATATCTCTATTGAGCACTTCATTTGGATTTCCAATCTCCGGGCATCAGAAACCAAATGGAGCACTTTTGTCTGCAGGTTATAATAAGGGTCTTCCTGGCTACAATATACCTCCTTTGCAAGAGGTGGATTCTGGCATGGGCATCGCAAACCCAGGCAATTTGCGTAAAGGGGACAATGCTACCGCATTGCCATCTACTCTGCTCGTTGCATCAACATTTTCAGGTCAATTAGCAATGACTGCCGGAAAGATTCTTGGCAGTGAAGCAAAGGATAAAGGTTTTAATATTGTCTTAGCTGGTGGTGTGAATCTTATAAGGGAACCAAGGAATGGTAGGAATTTTGAATATGCAAGTGAAGATCCATTGTTATCAGGTATTATTGCGGGATCATTCGTAAAAGGTATTCAGACTAAACATGTAGTATCAACCTTAAAACACTTTGCATTTAATTCGCAAGAAACTGGCCGAGTGGTCCTTAATGCAATAATAAGCGAGAAAAATGCGCGGGAATCTGATTTGTTAGCATTTGAAATTGCGAACGAAATCGGTGCGCCGGGGGCGGTAATGACTGCCTATAATAAAGTTAATGGCGATTATTCCTCAGAAAATTATTTCTTGATCAATACAGTTTTAAAAGGTGATTGGAAGTATGCCGGGTGGGTTATGTCTGATTGGGGAGGAACTCATTCTACTGTTAAGGCTGTGCTTGCTGGATTAGATCAGCAATCTGGCTATCAATATGATAGCCAACATTATTTTGGCAAACCGTTGGCAGATGCTGTTAGAGCTGGAGCCATCTCAGAACATCGTATAGATGATATGTTTGCTAGAATTATCAAAACACTCAACAAACATAATGTTGCTCTGAAAATACCTTCCATGACCGAAACGGATTATGCTAAAAATAGAATTATCTCCCAAGGAATAGCAGAGAAGGGCATTGTTCTTCTTAAAAATAATAATGCTTTGCCGTTAAATAAAAATATTAGAAAGTTATTGGTGGTTGGCGGTAATGCAAATCTTGGGGTTCTTTCTGGGGCAGGGGCTAGTCAAGTAATTCCACCTGAAAGCTCAATGATTCGCACAAAAGATGGTGTTGAGGTCTATCACCCAAATTCAATAATTAGCGGATTGACTTCTGTTCTACCAAACACCGAAGTTGTATTTGATGACGGTAGTAGCATTGAAAGATTAAAAAATGAAATAACTTCAAATGATATGCCAATAATTGTAGTCGCAAACCAATGGAGTCGAGAGACAAAAGATCATGTATCTCTTGGTTTACCTAATAATCAAGATCAGCTGATTGATCGTGTATCTGCAATGAGTAACAATGTCATAGTGCTTCTACAAACGGGTGGTGCAGTCAAAATGCCTTGGAAAAATAATGTTAAGGCAATAATTGAAGCATGGTATACGGGAATTAATGGTGGCAATGCTATTGCTAATATTTTGGTCGGTATTTCTAATCCATCTGGAAAACTCCCAATATCATTTCCTCTGGATGAGAGCGAATTGCCCCATCCTGTAATGAGAGAATGGTCGACTACTACTTCAAGCCCTAGTTTGCCTCGAAAAGGATTTTTTGATATTAATTATAATATTGAAGGCGCAAATGTGGGTTATAAATGGTTTTTGAAAAAAGGACTTCAAGTTCTTTACCCATTTGGCTATGGTTTGTCTTACACTAATTTTATCTATAGCGACTTCAAAGTTGAAAATTTGCAAAAGCGAAATTATGTTTTGTCAGCCAAAATAAAAAACTCAGGTTTGGTAGCGGGAACTGATACTCCGCAAATTTATCTATACTCATCTGATGGTAGTGCTCGTCTAATATCGTGGGCACAGGTGTCTCTTAGTCCAGGGCAAGAAAAAAACATATCCTTCGAATTAGACCCTAGATTATTGTCAGAATATGATATTCATAATCGACACTGGCAGACAGTGGGCGGTAAATATTCTATTTGTCTGTCCAAGTTTGCGGGGGATTGCACAATAAAGAAGGAAGTGCATCTTATTAATGATGTTGCGTTCAAGTACAACTAGGCATGGTCAAGCATGAAATATATTAAAGAAGCTATAACTCTACTTATAACTTCGATTTGGGCCTTTTTATTAGGTTTTAGAAGTTTGAACTCTAAACGTGTTATCATTACATCTACAAATAATGTCTCTTATAATTTTAATAGCAAATATCTTTTTGAATATTTATCCGACTGTGAAGAATGGAAAGATCATGAGATATTCTTTGTAATTAATGATAAGGTTAAAAGAACTGCATTAAATGAATATTATAAAAACAATAAGTTTATTTCAAGTGCTGATGCCAAGGGGGGTTGTTTTTGTTTGCGTGCCAAATATTGGATCAGTTCGACATTTGAGCTTCCAGTAAATTCATTATTTAGAAACCCTGATCGAGTTGTACTTCACCTTGGACATGGAGTTCCACTCAAAAAGATCGGATTAAACGAAGAAAATATCAGTTTTATTAAAAAAATTAACAGGATTATTCGCACCAGACAATTTACTGATATCATATGTTATTCCGAATTTTTGAAACCCTCGATGGTCAAAACGTTTGCAAGTAAAACTGCAAATTATCTTTTCATGGGGCAACCGAGAAATGATTGTTTTATACTTGAAAAAGAGGTTGCGAGGAAAGAGTTAGCTTTAATTGCCAATGCTTCTACTAATTGTACTTTTATACTATACGCTCCAACATGGCGTCCTTATTCGACAACAAAGTTCTTCCCCTTTGACTGCGACGCACATGTGCTGAATGAATTTCTGAAAAATAATAACATATACATTTTTACGCGTTCCCATCCATTTTATCCATCTACTATTAGGAATGATATTTCTGCACTTGAGAATATAATATCTTTCAATTCTGATAAAGCACCTGAAATTTCTGATTTTCTTTTTGCATTCGACTCATTGATCACTGACTATTCAAGTATATATATTGATTACCTGATTGCAGATAAGAAGGTTGGATTCATTCCCTACGATATTGATGAATATATTAATAATGTGGGGTTCTGCTATGATTATAATGATTTCACTCCGGGGCATAAAATTTTAAACTATTCTGATTTTGTGTGTTTTTTAAAATCTCCTCATTGTTCTTACTCAGAACAACGTAAGAAGATTCGTAGCATAACTAACACTAAATCGACGGGAAATAATGTGGAAATTTCGGAATATTTAAAAACACGATAATGCTATGTTAATGCTTACGTCCTACTGTAATTCTTAATTTGTTTTTTATAGAAAGGTATTAGCATTCATTCTCATATCATAATCTACTACCTTCTAGTCCCCAACCTGAGTTAACATCTTCACCACATTTCAAGCCGCGCGCACCCTGCGCGGTGACCACACCTGACAGGAGTATGTAATGTCCAAGCAACAGATCGGCGTCGTCGGTATGGCAGTGATGGGGCGCAACCTGGCGCTCAACATCGAAAGCCGTGGTTATACCGTCTCCATCTTCAACCGCTCCCGTGAAAAAACTGAGGAAGTGATTGCCGAGAACCCTGGCAAGAAACTGGCTCCTTTCTATACGGTGCAGGAGTTCGTCGAGTCTCTGGAAACACCACGCCGCATCCTGTTAATGGTGAAGGCGGGCGAGGGCACGGACAAAGCCATCGAATCTCTTAAGCCTTATCTGGACAAAGGCGACATCATCATCGAAGGCGGTAACTCCTACTTCCCGGACACCGTTCGTCGTAACCGTGAACTGTCTGCTGAAGGCTTCAACTTCATCGGCACCGGTGTTTCCGGTGGTGAAGAGGGCGCGCTGAAGGGCCCATCCATCATGCCTGGTGGCCAGAAGCACGCTTACGAGCTGGTTGCCCCAATCCTCACCAAAATTGCTGCTGTGGCAGAAGATGGTGAGCCATGCGTGACCTATATCGGTCCGGACGGTGCGGGTCACTATGTGAAGATGGTGCACAACGGTATCGAGTACGGCGATATGCAGCTGATTGCTGAAGCGTACTCCCTGCTGAAAGGCGGCCTGAATCTTTCCAATGAAGAGCTGGCTCAGGTGTTCACCGAGTGGAACAACGGCGAGCTGAACAGCTACCTGATTGACATCACCAAAGACATCTTCACCAAGAAAGATGAAGAAGGCACGTACCTTGTTGATGTGATTCTGGATGAAGCCGCGAACAAAGGCACCGGTAAATGGACCAGCCAGAGCTCACTGGATCTCGGCGAGCCGTTGTCGCTGATCACTGAGTCTGTCTTCGCACGTTACATCTCCTCCCTGAAAGACCAGCGCGTTGCGGCCTCTAAAGTGCTGAGCGGCCCGCAGGCTAAACCGGCTGGTGATAAAGCGGAATTCGTTGAGAAAGTGCGTCGTGCTCTGTATCTGGGCAAGATCGTATCTTACGCTCAGGGCTTCTCTCAACTGCGTGCTGCGTCCAACGAGTACAACTGGGACCTGAACTACGGCGAAATCGCGAAGATCTTCCGCGCAGGCTGCATCATTCGTGCTCAGTTCCTGCAGAAAATCACCGATGCGTATGCTGAGAATGCAGACATCGCGAACCTGCTGCTGGCACCGTACTTCAAGAAGATTGCCGATGACTATCAGCAGGCGCTGCGTGACGTAGTGGCTTACGCTGTTCAGAACGGTATTCCAGTGCCAACCTTCGCAGCGGCGATTGCCTACTACGACAGCTACCGTTCAGCGGTTCTGCCAGCGAACCTGATTCAGGCGCAGCGTGACTACTTCGGTGCTCACACTTACAAGCGCACTGACAAAGAAGGTGTGTTCCACACCGAGTGGATGGAATAAGTTTTCCATATCGCATCAAGGCCCGGAGCATGTCTCCGGGTTTTTTTTTAACCAAAAATGGTCCGTCGGTTCGAAGTAGTCTGAATATGGCCTCAACATCCTCTGGATTCGCCGCCTTCGCCTTGACAGTCCCTCGACGTAAGAGGTAAAACGCCAACAGCTATTAATTATCGTGATGGCCAGAAGGTCATCTCAGCCCGTTAACTGAAAAAGTTGCGCACTAATGAAAATTACAATTTCCGGTACAGGTTACGTTGGCCTTTCAAACGGCATCTTGATTGCTCAGCACCACGAAGTGGTGGCGCTGGATATCGTGCAGGCCAAAGTGGACCTGCTCAATCAGAAAAAATCGCCAATCGTTGATAAAGAGATTGAAGAGTACCTGGCGACCAAAACGCTTAACTTCCGTGCGACCACCGATAAAGAAGATGCGTACCGCAACGCTGATTATGTGGTTATCGCCACGCCAACGGATTACGACCCGAAGACCAACTACTTCAACACCTCAAGCGTTGAAGCGGTAATCCGCGATGTCGTGGCTATCAACCCGAAAGCGGTGATGATTATCAAATCCACCATTCCTGTTGGCTTTACTCAGTCAATCAAGGAAGAGTTGGGCATCGATAACGTGATTTTCTCGCCTGAGTTCCTGCGTGAGGGCCGTGCACTTTACGATAACCTGCACCCATCACGCATTGTGATTGGCGAGCGTTCCGAGCGTGCGGAGCGTTTTGCGGGGCTGCTACAGGAAGGGGCTATCAAGAAAGATATTCCTACGCTGTTTACCGACTCCACAGAAGCCGAAGCCATCAAACTGTTCGCCAACACCTATCTGGCGATGCGCGTAGCGTACTTCAACGAACTGGACAGCTATGCAGAAAGCTTAGGCCTGGACAGCCGTCAAATCATTGAAGGTGTTTGCCTCGACCCGCGTATCGGCAACCACTACAACAATCCATCATTCGGTTATGGCGGTTACTGCCTGCCGAAAGACACCAAACAGCTGCTGGCAAACTACCAGTCTGTGCCAAACAACATTATCTCGGCCATTGTAGACGCCAACCGTACGCGTAAAGATTTTGTGGCAGATTCCATTCTTTCCCGCAAGCCAAAAGTAGTTGGCGTGTATCGCCTGATCATGAAGAGCGGCTCCGATAACTTCCGCGCCTCTTCCATTCAGGGGATCATGAAGCGTATCAAAGCGAAGGGCGTGCAGGTCATCATTTATGAACCAGTGATGCAGGAAGATGAGTTCTTCCACTCTCGCGTAGTTCGAGACCTGGAAGCGTTCAAGCAAGAAGCTGATGTGATTATTTCAAACCGCATGGCAGAAGAACTGGCTGACGTGGCGGATAAAGTGTATACCCGCGATTTGTTTGGTAATGACTAATTAGCTAAACGAACAATGAAAAATGGCCCTCGATGAGGGCCATTTTTTATGCTTTGTAAAAGTCTCGATACCAGTCGACGAAGTTTTTCACCCCATCTTTAACGGTGGTTTCCGGTTTAAAACCGATAACATCAAACAGGGCTTTAGTGTCGGCACTGGTTTCCAGCACATCACCTGGCTGAATCGGCATCATGTTTTTGTCTGCCTCAATGCCCAGTGCTTCTTCCAGCGCGGTGATGTAATCCATCAGCTCGACAGGAGAGCTGTTACCGATGTTATACACGCGGTAAGGTGCAGAACTGGTTGCCGGGGAACCTTCTTCTACCGTCCAGTTAGCATCAGGCTGAGGAATGACGTCCTGCAGGCGGATGATGGCTTCCGCAATATCATCGATATAGGTGAAGTCACGCTTCATCTTGCCGTAGTTGTACACATCGATGCTCTTGCCTTCGAGCATGGCTTTGGTGAACTTAAACAGCGCCATGTCCGGGCGACCCCATGGGCCATACACGGTAAAGAAGCGCAGCCCCGTTGTTGGCAAGCCGTAAAGGTGTGAGTAAGTATGGGACATCAGCTCGTTGGCTTTTTTGGTCGCCGCATACAAAGACACCGGGTGGTCAACTGAATCATCAGTTGAGAAAGGCATCTTGCGGTTCAGGCCATATACGGAGCTGGAAGAGGCATAGAGAAGATGCTGAACTTTATGGTGTCGGCAACCTTCCAGCACGTTCAGGTGACCCATCAGGTTGGCATCGGCATAAGCATGTGGGTTTTCCAGCGAGTAACGCACGCCCGCTTGTGCGGCCAGATGGATCACTCGGTCAAATTTTTCGTTGGCAAAAAGAGTTGCCATGGCTTCGCGGTCTGCGAGATCAATTTTATGAAAGCTGAATTCTGGTGAGCTGAGCAGATCCAGTCGAGCCTGCTTCAGGCTAACGTCATAGTAGTCATTGAGATTATCAATCCCCACCACCTGATGGCCCGCCTGCAACAAGCGTTGGCTAACATGGAAGCCGATAAAACCGGCCGCGCCGGTAACCAGGTATTTCATCTTTTATCCTCGAAAACTGACCAGAAATTCACCAGACCGCTTCTGGCACATCTGAAAGCAAAATCATACCGTTAGATGACGCAAAAAGATAATCGTTATCTACAATTAGGGTAGCCAGATTTTTGGTTAAATTGATAAGACTTCGGGCATTATTCCTATAGAAATTCCTGGAGGCATCGGTACACTACCAAGCCTTGTGGGCTTTTCTTCATTTCGCAGTTAAGGTTTGTATGACACAGGATAACAATAAGAGTTTTGCCGGCCGCCACAGCGATCCGGAGCAGATTGATCTGATAGATTTAATGATGCAGATCTGGCGTGGGAAGGGCACCATCATCGTTTGTGTTGTTGTTGCTATCGTTCTTGCAGCTGGCTATCTGTTGGTTGCCAAAGAGAAATGGACCTCTACGGCTCTGATCACACAGCCTGATTCTGGGCAAATTTCCAGCTATTCTAACGCCATGAACATTCTGTTTGGTGGCAGTGCGCCCTCAACCGGTGCAATCCAGCAGGATTTTATCACCCGTTTTAACTCCTCATTTTCTGCGTTGTCTGAATCTCTTGATAACCAGGAAGAGCCTGAAAAACTGACCATTGAAACGGCAGTTAAAGGACAAAACCTGCCACTGCGTGTTTCCTATACAGGCCCTTCAGCTGAAGAAGCGCAGAAAACCCTGGCACAATACATTCAGCAAGTTGATGAAGGTGTGGCAAAAGCGGTCGGCGGGGATCTGAAGTCTAACATCGATTCCCGTAAAGATGCGCTTGAGCAGTCGCTGACCACTCAGGAAAAAGTTGCGACTGAGCAGAAAGCATTGCGTATCGCGCAGATTACTCAGGCGCTGACCATTGCCGAGCAGTCAAAAATCAAACTGCCGCAAATTCAGCAGGCTGATCAGGTGTCTCAGGATACGTTGTTCATGCTGGGCAGTGATGCGTTGTCGGCGATGGTGAAAAACGAATCTACACGTCCACTGAGCTTCCCGGACAGTTACTACCAGACGCGTCAGACTTTGTTTGATATCGATAACCTGATATCTGGCGATAATAAAGAGGAGCTTAAAACCTCTAATATTCACGCTTACCGTTATGTTATGAAGCCAACTCTTCCTATTCACCGTGATAGCCCGAAACGCGCTATTACGCTGATCCTGGCTGTGTTGCTGGGCGGTATGGTCGGTGCGGGTATTGTTCTGGGCCGCAACGCGCTGCGTAACTACCAGCCGAAAGCTTAAGCTTCAGGCAAGTCATAAAAAAACCGGGCACAGAAATGGCCCGGTTTTTTTATCTCTATAAAACGGTCTTACTGATGCCGCTTACGCAAATTCTCAATCACCGTCGTCAAATCCAGGTCCTGATCCTGCAGCAGGACCAGCAGGTGATACATCAAATCTGAAGCTTCGTTGGTCAGTTCGTGGCGGTCATTGACTGTCGCTGCCAGTGCCGTTTCAACGCCTTCTTCACCCACTTTTTGTGCGATGCGTTTGGTGCCGCTGGCGTACAGTTTAGCGGTATACGAACTGGCTGGGTCGGCCGTCTTGCGCTCAGCCAGAAGTTGTTCAAGCTGATACAGGAACAGCCACTGGTGGCTAGCTTCGCCGAAGCAGCTTGAGGTGCCTTTGTGGCAGGTTGGGCCAATAGGATTCACCAGCACCAACAAGGTGTCGTTGTCACAGTCTGGGGTGATGCTGACAACATTCAGAAAGTTTCCGGACGTTTCGCCTTTGGTCCACAGGCGGCCTTTCGTGCGTGAGTAAAAGGTCACTTTGCCGCTTTCTTGTGTTTGCGCCAGCGCTTCCTGGTTCATGTAACCCAGCATCAGCACTTCGCCGGAAACGGCGTGCTGCACAATGGCGGGCATCAGTCCGTCGGTTTTTTCCCAGTCCAGTTTCATAACCTGATCTCCACGCCCTGAGTCGCCAGGTACGCTTTTAATTCACCAATATTGATAATCTGTTTGTGGAACACCGAAGCGGCTAACGCGCCGTCAACGTCGGCATCCCTGAACGCTTCCAGGAAGTGTTCCATAGTGCCCGCGCCGCCAGAGGCGATAAGCGGCACATGGCAAACTTCGCGGACTTTTTTCAACTGCTGCAGGTCGTAACCGTTCCGCACGCCGTCCTGGTTCATCATGTTTAACACGATTTCACCCGCGCCGCGTTTCTGCACTTCTTTCACCCAATCCAGGGTTTCCCATTGAGTGACGCGAGTTCGGCTTTCATCACCCGTGTATTGGTTGACGTGATACTTTCCGGTTTGATCGTCAAACCAGGTGTCGATCCCGACAACAATACACTGCACACCAAAACGATCTGCAAGACGGGTGATCAGTTCTGGATCAGCCAAAGCAGGGGAGTTGACCGAAATCTTATCTGCGCCGAAAGAGAGAATTTTGGCCGCATCGTCCACCGACTTGATCCCGCCAGCCACGCAGAAAGGAATATCGATAACTTCTGCCACGCGCGATACCCAGCTTTTGTCGACCACACGGCCATCGCTGGAAGCAGTGATGTCATAGAATACCAGTTCGTCTGCACCTTCTTCGGCATAGCGTTTTGCCAGCGGCACGATATCGCCGATGATTTCGTGATTGCGGAACTGTACGCCTTTCACTACCTGACCATCACGCACATCAAGACAAGGAATTATCCGTTTTGCCAGCATTCGATGGCCTCCGTTACAGTGAACTTACCTTCCAGCAGGGCACGCCCCACAATAACGCCTTTCACACCCGTGCCGCGCAGGGCCGCCACATCGTGAATATCACCAATCCCGCCGGATGACTGGAAGGCGATTTGCGGAAAACGAGCGCAGACTTCTTTATATAAAGAGACGTTGGAACCTGCCAGCGTGCCGTCGCGTGAAATATCGGTACACAGCACATGCTTGAGTCCAACCGGTAAATAGGTATCAACCAGTTCTTCCAGCGTGACGCCTGAATTCTCCTGCCAGCCGCTGACCGCGACCTGCTTGTTGCCTTGCTCGTCGATACGAACATCGAGCGCCAGCACCAGCTTGTCCGCACCAAAACGGGCAAACCAGCCTTTCACAACCTCCGGGGATTTCACCGCCGTTGAACCGACAACCACGCGTGCAACTCCGGCATCCAGTAAGGCTGCGACATCTTCTTCAGTACGAATACCGCCGCCAACCTGAACCGGCACGTTAACGCCCGCTACCAGTTTTTTAAGCAACGGAATTTGACGTTTAGCCGGGTCTTTTGCACCGGTCAAATCAACCAAATGTAAAACTTCAGCACCTTGCGCTGCGTAATCCTGCAGGCGTGGTAACGGGTCATTGCCGTAGTCACGCTGTTGGCCGTAATCGCCCTGATGAAGACGGACCACGGTGCCGTCAATTAAATCTAAAGCTGGAATGATCATCACATCTCCAGGAAGTTTTTCAGCAGCATTGCCCCGGCCGCGCCGGAGCGTTCCGGGTGAAACTGCACGCCGAAGAAATTGTCTTTTTGCACTGCCGCCGTAAAGGGTTCGCCGTAGTTACATTGCGCAGTGGTGTAAGTGTTAACCGGCATCGCGTAGCTGTGCACGAAGTAGAAATAAGCCCCGTCTTCAATGCCACGGAACAGGCGATCGCCCGCTTTTGGATAAACGCGGTTCCAGCCCATGTGCGGCAGCGGCAGGCCAAAATCCGTCATTTTCGGCACATCCTGTTCGATGATGCCCAGCATATCGACGCCGCGAGTCTCTTCGCTACGACGACCAAGCAGCTGCATACCCAAACAAATACCCAGTACTGGCTGAGTACAGGCTTTGATCAGCTCAATCAGCTCGCGCTCACGAAGCTGATCCATTGCCGCCTGCGCGGTGCCCACGCCTGGCAGAAAGAGTTTATCCGCACGCAGAACGATATCCGGGTCACGGCTCACGACAGGCTCGTAGCCGTGACGACTCACGGCGGATTTCACCGAGTTGAGATTGGCGCAACCGGTGTCGAGGATCACCACGTTCATCACAACACTCCTTTGGAGGAGGGAAGGGTATCGCCTTCCACGCGAATGGCCTGGCGCAGCGTGCGGCCAAAGGCTTTAAACAGGCTCTCTACACGGTGGTGATCGTTTTTGCCTTTGGTTTTCAGGTGCAGTGTCACGCCCATGGTGTAGGACAGCGAGCGGAAGAAGTGCTCAATCATTTCGGTACTGAGGTCGCCCACGCGCTGATAGGTAAACTCGGCGCGGTATTCAAGATGCGGACGGCCAGAAATATCCAGCGCACAGCGGGCCAGGCATTCATCCATCGGCAGCACGAAGCCAAAGCGGTTGATGCCACGCTTATCGCCCAGCGCCAGTTTCAGCGCTTCGCCCAGTGCCAGACCGGTGTCTTCCACGGTGTGGTGATCGTCGATATACAGGTCACCTTTAACGGTGATTTCCATACGGAACCCGCCATGGGTGGCAATCTGATCCAGCATATGATCGAAGAAGCCGACGCCAGTGTTGATTTTGCTGCCGCCTTCGCGATCCAGCCACACCTTCACATCAATCTGCGTTTCGCGAGTGGTGCGTTCAACGTGCGCATAACGATCGCGTTGGGTCAGTTGTTCGGTGATTTTCAGCCAGTTCAGTTCGTCGCGGTTATAACGCAGGCCAGCGATGCCCATGTTATTGGCAAGCTGAACGTCGGTGGCGCGGTCGCCAATGACATAGCTGTGTGCCACGTCCATTGCGCCTTCAGCCAGCCAGGCCGCCACCATTTTGGTTTTCGGCTTGCGGCACTCGCAGTTGTCGGTTTCGAAGTGCGGGCAAATCAGCACGTCTTCAAATTTCACGCCCTGCGAAGTGAACGCCTGCATCATCAGGTTGTGTGGGCCGTCAAAATCCGCCTGCGGGAAGCTGTCGGTGCCAAGACCATCCTGATTGGTGATCATCACCAGCTTGTAGCCAGCATTTTGCAGCTTCAGCAGGGAAGGGATCACTTCCGGCTCAAATGCCAGCTTGTCAAAACGGTCTACCTGAAAATCACTCGGTGGCTCGCTAATCAGCGTGCCGTCACGATCGATAAAGAGGAACTTCTGGGTCATACTTTCTCCGCACGAAGGGCGTCAATGACGCGCTGGCTCTCTTCACGGGTGCCGATGGTGATACGCAGACAGCCGCTTAAAGAAGGTTGTTTATTCTGATCACGTAAGATAATGCCCTGATCCCACAGAGATTTGAAGACTGAGCTTGAGGCGGTGATACGCGCCAGAATGTAGTTGGTCTCTGAATCAAACACCTGTTCTACACAGTCAATCTCACGAAGCTGGTTAACCAGATACTGGCGCTCTTGCAGGATTTGCGCGACGCGGTCACGCATGGCGTTAATGCCCTGCGGGCTTAGTGCTTGAGCCGCAATGTCGGCGACTGGCGTTGAAAGTGGGTAGGGCGCAATCACTTTCAAAAGCAGGGCGATGACTTCTTCGCTTGCCAGCGTAAAGCCGCAGCGCAGCCCTGCCAGCGCAAAGGCTTTGGATAAAGTGCGCAGCACCACTAAGTGTGGATACTCGGCAATCCAGCTGGTGAGCGTCGCTTGTGGGCAAAATTCGATATACGCTTCGTCTGCCACAACGATAGCTTTGCCGCGAGTCATTTCCAGCAGTACACGAATGTCCTGCGGATTAATGATTTGCCCGGTCGGATTGTTCGGGCTGCAGACGTAAACGACTTTCACGCCGTCGAGTTTGTCGGCAATTGCCTGTAAATCTAACTGCCAGTTTTCCAGCGCTGGCACCGTACGGTATTCCACGCCGAAAGTTTCAGCGCTGACGCTGTACATGCCGTAAGTCGGCGGGCAAAACAGAATCGCATCTTTGCCCGGTTCGCAAAATGCACGGATCAGCAGTTCAATGCCTTCATCGGCCCCACGGCTAACCAGCACTTGCTCCGGTTTCAGCCCGGCGTATTGGGCATAGTTGTCGATGACCGCTTTTGGCTGACACTCCGGATAACGGTTCAGCGTTTGCTGGGAGAGATCGAACGCCACCGCTGTAGGATATTCATTGGCATTCAGCCACACATCTCCTTTACCGCCAAGACGACGGGCGGATTGATAAGGCGTCAGGTCGCGAACGTTTTTGCGGGCTAACTCTTCAATGCTCATTTCATCTCCTTGAGGGCGGCAACGCGCAGAGTGACGGCGTTTTTGTGGGCGGTCAGGCGTTCGGCAGCGGCCAGCGTTTCAATGGTGGAAGCCAGTGAAGCGAAACCTTCGCGGGACAACTCCTGCACGGTCATGCGTTTCTGGAAATCGGCAAGGCCAAGGCTTGAGCACGTTGCGGTGTAGCCGTAAGTTGGCAAGACGTGGTTGGTGCCGGAAGCATAATCGCCAGCAGATTCAGGGGACCAGTCGCCGAGGAACACCGAGCCTGCGCTGGTGATGCTGTCGACCAGTGAACGTGCATCGCGAGTCTGAATAATCAGGTGCTCCGGGCCGTACTGGTTGGAAATCTCCACGCATTGCGCCATGTCGCGAGCCACAATCAAACGGCTGGCGGAAAGAGCCTGACGTGCCGTTTCGGCTCGTGGCAGTTCTGCAAGCTGGCGTTCAACCGCCAGAGCCACGCGAGAAGCCATGTCGGCATCTGGCGTCAGCAAAATCACCTGAGAATCAGGGCCGTGCTCAGCCTGAGACAGCAAATCGGATGCCACAAAATCAGGTGTCGCGCCGCTGTCGGCAATCACCAGCACTTCGGATGGGCCCGCTGGCATATCGATAGCCGCGCCGTCCAGACGCTGGCTCACCTGGCGTTTGGCTTCGGTTACAAAGGCGTTGCCTGGGCCAAAAATTTTATCGACTTTCGGAACGGATTCGGTGCCGAAGGCCAGGGCCGCAATCGCCTGTGCGCCACCGACATTAAAGACTTCCTGTACGCCGCACAGTTTTGCCGCATACAGAATTTCATCAGCAATCGGCGGTGGGGAACAGAGCACCACTTTTTTACAGCCCGCGATACGCGCTGGTGTGGCGAGCATCAATACTGTCGAGAACAGTGGCGCAGAGCCGCCAGGAATATAAAGGCCAACGGACGCAATCGGGCGAGTCACCTGCTGGCAGCGCACTCCGGGCAGCGTTTCCACATCAACCGTCTGCAATACCTGCGCATTGTGAAAGATATCGATGTTTTTGACCGCCACCGCCATCGCTTGTTTCAGTTCATCGCTCAGACGCTCGCTTGCCGCCTCAATTTCCTGCTCGGTGACCTTAAGCGCTTTAACGTCAGTTTTATCAAACTTTGCGCTGTATTCACGCAGCGCTTTATCACCGTTGGCTTTGACGTTATCCAGGATGTCGACCACGGTGCGAGTGATGCTGTCAGAGGCGCTGATGGCCGGACGCATCAGCAGAGCACGCTGCTCCGCTTCGTCACATTGGTTCCACTCAATAAGGGTATTAAAGCTCATATCACTTTCCTTTTGCCGGATGCGCTTTGCTTATCCGGCCTACAAGACCCGTAGCCCCAGCGTGCCTTCACGCCACCGGGCACCGTTGGCGGAATTACTCCATCATCTTCTCAATCGGCAGCACCAGAATAGAACTGGCGCCCAGCGCTTTCAGTTTTTCCATGGTTTCCCAGAACAGGGTTTCGCTGCTGACCATATGCATCGCCACGCGCTGCTGATCGCCCGCCAGCGGCAGAATAGTCGGGCGTTCAGCGCCAGGCAGCAGGGCAATGACTTCTTCCAGACGCTCGGTTGGCGCGTGCATCATGATGTATTTCGATTCGCGAGCCTGAATCACGCCCTGAATACGGGTCAGCAGTTTGTCGATGAGCTGCTGTTTGGCTTCAGGCATTTCGCCGTCGCGCTGGATAAGGCACGCTTTAGAACGATAAATCACTTCCACTTCACGCAGGCCGTTTGCTTCCAGCGTCGCGCCGGTGGAAACCAGATCGCAAATCGCATCAGCCAGACCGGCGCGTGGGGCAACTTCAACGGAACCGTTCAGCAGACAGGATTTGAACTGCACGCCCTTGCTGTCCATATAGCGTTTAAGGATGTGAGGATAAGAGGTCGCGATACGCTTATTGTTCAGGCATGTCGGGCCGTCCCACGGTTCATCAACATTGATAGCCAGGGAAAAACGGCAACCGCCAAAATCAAGACGACGCAGCGTGAAGTAACGTGGATCTTCGCCCTGAGCACGGCGGCTCAGCAGCTCTTCTTCCAGCACGTTTTCGCCGATGATGCCGAGGTCAACCACGCCATCCATGATCAGGCCCGGGATATCGTCGTCACGTACGCGCAGAATGTCGATCGGCATATTTTCCGCCAGCGCAATCAGGCGCTGGGTGTGCAGATTAATTTTTATGCCACAGCGGGCGAGTAATTCGCGTGAATCATCGCTTAAACGGCCCGATTTCTGAATAGCTATGCGTAAACGGCTGGTGTCTGACATTGTTATATCCTCGTAGTCCTGTCTGAATTTAGATTGCTCACGCCCAAAAAAAAGCCCCCGGAAGTGCGATCTTCCGGGGGCTTTCTCTTGCGTTCATGCACCACTGGAAGATCTAACTGTCTTCCAGCACACATCGCCTGAAAGACTAGTCAGGGTGATGGTGATGATGGTGGTGTTTAAATTGAACGCAGCTCATAATTTTCTCGTTGAATGCTTATGCATTTGATGTCGTTTAACCTAAACCAGTTCTGCGCCTGATTGCAAGGGCTTTTTTTTATCTTTAATTCATTTCATATTCACCAGATAAATTGTCAGTTCGCCGGGGCTGGCGTAGCCTTAAGTCAGGAAAGCGAAAAAGCCAGGAGAATGCAGATGAAAAAGGTCGCCATTGTCGGTTTAGGTTGGCTGGGAATGCCGCTGGCGTTGTCGTTAACGGCACGAGGCTGGCAGGTGACGGGCAGCAAAACCACGGCTGACGGGGTTGAGGCGGCGAGGATGTGCGGTATCGATGGTTATCCGCTGCGTCTGGAGCCGCAACTGGTCTGCGATAGCGATGACCTTGATGCGTTGATGAATGTGGATGCGTTGGTGATAACGCTTCCCGCACGCCGCAGCGGGCCGGGAGAAGACTTTTATCTTCAGGCCGTGCAAGAAATTGTCGACAGCGCATTGGCTTACCATATTCCCCGCATCGTGTTTACCAGCTCAACGTCCGTGTACGGCAAAGGGCAGGGCACAATAAAGGAGAATGCAGAGCGCGAGCCGATTACCTCCAGCGGACGAGTATTAAAAGAGCTGGAAGACTGGCTGCACAATTTGCCGGGCACCTCTGTCGACATTCTGCGTCTTGCCGGTTTAGTCGGGCCAGGCCGCCATCCTGGCCGTTTCTTTGCCGGAAAATCTGCGCCGGATGGGCAGCAGGGCGTCAATCTTGTGCATCTCGAAGACGTGATTTCGGCGATTACACTGCTGTTACAGGCCCCGAAAGGCGGTCATATCTATAATCTTTGTGCGCCGGGACATCCGTCGCGCTCGACCTTTTACCCGCAAATGGCCCGCGAACTGGGGCTTGAGCCGCCTGTGTTCAGCAACAGCGCTGAGAAAGGGCACATTATTGACGGGAACCGGATTTGTGCTGAGTTGGGCTTTGAGTATCAATATCCTGATCCGCTGGTGATGCCGCTGGAATAACTTGCTGGCGGTGACATCGCGTACCGAAAGGGGGCGACGATGAAACCATTGCTGGAAGTCCTCATCATTCTTGATGCGCTCGATAAAGAAGGGAGCTTTGCTGCGGCATCGGCAAAGCTCTTTAAGACGCCATCTGCCCTCAGTTACACCGTCCATAAGCTGGAAAGCGACCTCAATATTCAACTGCTTGACCGCAGCGGGCATCGGGCAACCTTCACCCGCACCGGGCAACTGCTGCTGGAAAAAGGCCGGGAAGTGCTGCACACCGTGCGTGAGCTTGAGAAGCAGGCGATTAAACTGCACGAAGGCTGGGAAAACGATCTGGTGATCGGTGTGGATGACACTTTTCCTTTCTCGCTTCTGGCACCGTTGATTGAGCAATTCTATGAAAAGCACAACGTCACGCGGCTCAAATTCGTTAACGGCGTGCTCGGCGGTTCATGGGAGGCGTTAATCCAGGGCCGCGCGGATATGATTATCGGCGCGCTGCACGATCCGCCACCGCTCAGTGATTTTGGCTTTGCGCCGCTGGGCCAACTGGAGCAAATCTTCGTTATTGCACCTCATCATCCTCTGGCGCAGGAAGCGGAGCCGATAAGTCGTAAAACCCTTAAACGCTATCGCGCAATTGTGGTGGGCGATGGTATGACACCGGACTGCCCGGCATTTCAACAATTGCTGGACGATCAGGAAGCGATTACGGTTTTTGATTTTAAAACCAAGCTTGAACTGCAAATCAGTGGCCTTGGCTGCGGATATTTACCGCGATATATGGCGCAGCGCTTTCTTGAGAGTGGCGCATTAATTGAAAAACAGATTTCGGCTCATGTGCCTTTTGATACCGTCTGGATGGGCTGGAACGAGCAGACGGCGGGGCTTGCAAGCAACTGGTGGCGGGAAGCAGTTTTAGCAAATAATGCTATCGCGGCGGTTTACAATCGCATCGGTGATGGAATATCAGACAGTTAACGAAAAGATTTCTCTTACGCGGCTCTCATTCTCTTGTTTTTCCGTGGGGATGGGGGCAAAATACGCGCCAGAAAAAAAAGAGTAACCGACGCAATTTAACAGTGGCGTCGGTTATTTTTTTGTTTTCAGACACTCATACAAACAAGAGGCCGGGCTTCGTACCGGATAGATACTTACTAAAAATCGACAGTTGTTGTCGCCGAGGAAATCCAAAAAATGGGGCAATTTTTTGCTTACGCGACGGTTATCACCGTAAAGGGGAATAACCATGTCGCATAACGTTACTCCAAACACCTCTCGCGTGGAATTACGTAAGTCTCTTACGTTGGTTCCGGTTGTTATGATGGGTCTTGCCTATATGCAGCCTATGACGCTGTTCGATACATTTGGTATCGTATCTGGACTGACCAATGGTCACGTCCCGACAGCTTATGCATTCGCTCTGGTAGCCATCCTGTTTACTGCGCTAAGTTACGGTAAGCTGGTTCGCCGCTATCCGTCTGCAGGTTCAGCCTATACCTATGCCCAGAAATCCATTAGCCCGACGGTTGGCTTTATGGTGGGTTGGTCTTCGCTGCTTGATTATCTGTTTATGCCGATGATCAACATCCTGCTGGCGAAAATCTATTTTGAAGCCCTGGTACCTTCGGTGCCGTCATGGATCTTTGTTGTCGGATTGGTGGCCTTTATGACCATCTCTAACCTGCGCAGCATCAAGACCGTGGCAAACTTCAACACCCTGATTGTTGTACTGCAGATGGGTATCGTGGCCGTGATTGTCGGCATGATCATCTGGGGTGTTCACAACGGTGAGGGCGCTGCAACGCTTACCAGCAGCCGTCCATTCTGGTCTGACGGTGCACACATCACGCCAATGATCACCGGCGCGACGATTCTGTGCTTCTCGTTCCTCGGCTTCGACGGTATCTCTTCGCTGTCTGAAGAAACCAAAGATGCGGAGCGCGTGATCCCACGGGCTATCGTTCTGACTGCGCTGATTGGCGGTGGGGTATTTATTATTGCCTCTTACTTCCTGCAGCTGTACTTCCCGGACATCTCCCGCTTCAAGGATCCGGATGCGTCTCAGCCTGAAATCATGCTGTATGTTGCCGGTAAAACCTTCCAGTGGTGTGTGCTGATTTTCTCCAGCGTCACCGTTCTGGCATCCGGTATGGCCGCGCACGCGGGGGTTTCTCGCCTGATGTACGTTATGGGCCGTGACGGCGTGTTCCCGAAAAGCTTCTTCGGTTATGTTCATCCGAAATGGCGTACTCCGGCGTGGAACGTGCTGCTGGTGGGTGCGATTGCGCTGCTGGCTATCAAGTTCGATTTGGTTACCGCGACAGCGCTGATTAACTTCGGTGCGCTGGTGGCGTTTACCTTCGTGAACTTGTCCGTTATCTCCCAGTTCTGGATCCGCGAGAAGCGTAACAAGACGCTGAAAGACCACTTCAACTACCTGATTATGCCGGTATGTGGTGCTCTGACCGTTGGCGCGCTGTGGATTAACCTGGAACAGAGCTCGATGGTTCTGGGTCTGATTTGGGGCGCAGTTGGCCTGATTTATCTGGCCTGTGTGACCCGCAGCTTCCGTAACCCGGTGCCGCAGTACGAAGATATCGCGCAGTAATTCTGGCGCAATAAAAAACCGGAGACACTGTCTCCGGTTTTTTTATGTCTGCAATCTGGTATCAGACAATATCCTGCGCGTACTGATACAGCGCTTTCAGCAAAGCCTGCTTCTCGCTGTCACCTTCATATTGCCCGTAAAGCGCTTCCAGCTCTTGCGCATAAGCTTGCAAAAACTCCGGCGTAAAGACGTTGCGACGATGCTGTAACCAGCGTTCCTGTTCGGCCTCATCCAGTGTTCCCGGGAAGTTACGCGCGCGGTAGTTAAATAACAGCTTCTCAATTCGCGGGTCCGCAAAGGTCAAATCCAGCGCTGGCAAATTACGCGGTTCCGTTTCCAGCAGGATTTTCATCGCTGTGCGATCGGCATCGCTAAAGAAACCGTTATAAAGCTGAGTATCAATATTCGGTGAAGGAACAAACGGCTCTGCTTCAGCGAAGATGGCGACCACTTTGTCGCGCACCTGCGGGTTGTCACGCAGGATTTTAAGATTATCCAGACACTGCTGGCGGTTGATGCCCAGTCTGTCTGCATCTTCAGGGCGCAGCGTATTGGCTTGTGCCAGAATCGGGCATTTGTTCAGATGAACCAGTTTGACCGGGACGGCAGCTAACTCGCCCAAATCCGCTTTTGGCGTATACAGACGCTCACGAAGCTCATCGGCATCCAGTTCCAGCAGCGGAGAAATATCACCCGCCAGGTCGACCATGATCACCGCGTTTTTGTTATCCGGATGCCACGCCAATGGAGCAACCCAACTGGTGTTGCCGCGCCAGGCACCAAACATGCCGGAGATATGCACCAGCGGTTTCATCTGCGGCACATCAATCAGCGTCGCGAGTTTGTTTTTACCGCGGTAGGTGTAGAGATACTCAAACAAGCGCGGTTGACGTGACTTCACCAGTTTTGCCATCGCAATGGTGGCGTAAACATCGGCCATCGCATCGTGCGCGTTGCTGTGCTCAATGCCGTTGGCTTTGGTCAGATGCTCAAGTCGGAAGCTCGGCAAGCCTTCTTCATTTTCCGGCCAGTTGATCCCTTCCGGACGAAGCGCATAACAGGCGCGCATAACATCAAGCAAATCCCAGCGCGAATTATGGTTTTGCCAGCTCCAGGCATAAGGATCGTAGAAGTTTCGGTAAAAAATGTTGCGGGTCACTTCGTCATCGAAACGCACGTTGTTGTAGCCCACCACGCAGGTTTTCGGCACGGTAAACAGGTCGTGAATGCGTTTGGCAAAAGCCGCTTCATTTTCGCCTTTCGCCAGCGCTTCCTGCGGCGTAATGCCCGTGATCATCACCGCCTGTGGCTGGGGTAAATAATCGTCGGCAGGCTTGCAATAAAAGACTTCCGGTTCGCCGATAATATTGAAATCGCTGTCAGTGCGGATAGCCGCAAACTGTGCAGGCCTGTCCAGCTGTGGGCTGGTGCCGAAGGTTTCATAATCGTGGAACAGAAATCCAGGTTGCGAGGGCGTTTCTTGCATGAGCTGTCAGTAATCCGTGAGCGCGAAAGGCGGTAATGGTAAACGATTTGCCCGGGCATCAGAAGGGCACGGGGTTAATCTCGCGGCGCATCTCGCAGGAAATGTCATATTTTCTTGCAATTTAACGCTGTCAGTTAAACGTAACTCCCGTAAAAAGAACGGCGAATAAAAGAAAGTAGAGGATTTGCTGTTGAAAGGCCGTTTGTTTGTCGCTGTATCTTTGCTCGCTTCGAGCATCACCTGCGCCGTTGCCGCAGATTATATCCCCGCACCGGTTCAGCCACCTGCCATTCAGGCCGGTTCCTGGGTGCTGATGGATTACACCACGGGCCAGGTTCTTACCGCCGGTAATGAACACCAGCAGCGTAACCCCGCCAGTCTGACCAAGCTGATGACAGGCTATGTGGTCGACCGCGCTATCGACAGCCACCGTATTTCACCAGATGACATGGTCACCGTGGGGCGCGATGCGTGGGCGAAGGTTAACCCTGTGTTTAACGGTTCCTCGCTGATGTTCCTCAAAGAAGGCGACCGCTTAACGGTGCATGACCTTAGCCGTGGCCTGATTGTGGATTCCGGTAACGACGCCTGCGTGGCGTTGGCTGACTACGTCGCAGGGGGTCAGCCGCAGTTCGTCACCATGATGAACGATTACGTGAAAAAGCTGGGCCTGAAAGACACCCATTTTGAAACTGTGCACGGGCTTGATGCGCCAGGCCAGCACAGTTCTGCCTACGACCTGGCCGTGCTTTCCCGGGCGATTATTCACGGCGAGCCAGATTTCTATCACATGTATAGCGAGAAAAGCCTGACCTGGAATGGTATTACCCAGAACAACCGTAACGGGCTATTGTGGGATAAAACCATGAACGTGGATGGCCTGAAAACCGGGCATACCTCAGGTGCAGGCTTTAACCTGATTGCGTCGGCCGTTGATGGCAAACGCCGTCTGATTGCGGTAGTGATGGGGGCTGATAGCCCGAAAGGGCGTGAAGATCAGGCTCGCAAGCTGCTGCAATGGGGCCAGCAGAATTTCGACACCGTGCAAATTCTGCATACGGGCAAACAGGTGGGCACAGAACGCATCTGGTACGGCGACAAAGAACAGATCAGTCTTGGCACCGACCAGGATTTCTGGCTGGCGCTGCCAAAAGCAGAAGTGCCGAACATCAAAGCCAAATACGTGCTCGATAAGAAAGAACTGGATGCACCGATTGCAGCCCATCAACGCGTTGGGGAAATAGAACTGTTCGACGGTGACAAGATTGTGGCCCGGTGGCCGCTAGTGACGCTGGAAAGCGTAGGCAAGGGCGGAGTCTTCTCACGCTTTAGCGACTGGTTGCACCATAAAGCCTGATCTATTTAGTCCTCTGCCGGACGACACTTTTGCCCGGCGGCACTGCGTTTGCACGGGCCTACAGGACGGATTTGTAGGCCGGGTAAGCGCAGCGCCACCCGGCAGCTCCCCTGGCCGTCAACCCGTGTTGACGACATCTGATTTTCCCATTCTGTGAAACATCGCACATACTCCTTCAGGGCTGTTTGCTAGATTTTATATGTATATTTATCCAGTAAACTTGTTTGCGGAGGACGTATGGATTACAGCATTACCCAGCAACAAAAACGTGTCGTGGCGGGTTTTCACATGGTTGGGCCATGGGAACAAACCGTCAAACAAGGCTTTGAGCAATTGGCTATGTGGGTGGACGGCCAAAAGATCCCGGCCAAAGAGTGGGTGGCGGTGTATTACGACAACCCAGACGAAACGCCAGCGGAAAAATTGCGTTGCGATACGGTGGTCACGGTCGATGAGGGCTTTGCTATCCCGGCTAACAGTGAAGGGGTGATCATAACTGAAGTTGCCGCCGGTCTTTATGCGAAAGCCTCTGCCAGGGTCATCGATCACGACTTCTCTACGCCGTGGTATCAGTTCTTCAATAGCGTGCTTGAAGATAAAGATCACGAGCTGGCGGACAAACCCTGCTTCGAACTCTATCTGAATGATGGTAACAAAGACGGGCACTGGGATATCGAGATGTACGTGCCTGTTAAACGCCGTGGGGTTTAAGGTAAAAGTCCTGGCTTTTTCAGGGTTTTTTGCACATCCGTGATGCCTGAAGCAGAAAAGCAGATACAATTGTGTTTTTAGCCCTGGCGGAGAGCGGGTGTGCGCGCCGATAAATCATTGAGTCCTTTTGAAATTCGTCTGTACCGGAATTATCGCGTTATTCACGGCATTCGTATTTCGCTGGCATTTATTCTGACCTTTCTTCTGGTTCGCCTGCTGAACATCCCGGAAGGCACGTGGCCTCTGATCACTATAGTGGTGATCATGGGGCCCATTTCATTTTGGGGCAATGTGGTGCCTCGCGCCTTCGAGCGTATCGGCGGAACTGTCCTCGGCTCTGTTCTCGGGCTGGTGGCACTCAAGCTGGAGCTGATGTCGCTGCCGTTAATGCTGCTCTGGTGTGCGGCGGCCATGTTCCTTTGTGGCTGGCTGGCGCTCGGTAAAAAACCTTACCAGGCATTGCTGATTGGCATCACGCTTGCGGTGGTGGTGGGCGCGCCGCCTGGCGATATGCACATGGCGCTGTGGCGAAGCGGCGACGTGATCATTGGCTCATTGCTGGCGATGCTGTTTACCGGTATCTGGCCGCAGCGAGCGTTCATCCACTGGCGTATTCAGATGGCGAGCTACGTGACAGAGTTCAACCGTCTTTATCAGACCGGGTTCTCGCAGAACTTGCTTGAACGCCCGCGTCTGGACCGCCATCTGCAAAAAATCCTCAATGATGTGGTGAAAATGCGTGGGCTGATTACCCCCGCAAGCAAAGAAACCCACATCCAGAAATCTATCTTTGAAGGTATTCAGACCGTTAACCGCAACCTGGTCTGCATGCTTGAACTGCAAATCAACGCACACTGGGCTTCCCGTGCCAGCCATTACGTGATGCTGAATGCTCATACCCTGCGCGATATGCAGCATATGACACAACAGACGCTGCTTACGATTGCGCATGCGCTGTATGAAGGCAATCCGCAGCCGATTCTGGCGAATAACGAAAAGCTCAATGAGATTGTTGCAGAGTTACGCCAACTGGTCAGCGATTACAAAGGGGAGAACCTGGCAGAAACCCCGATGCACGGCTATGTATGGTTAAGTATGGAGCTGGCAAGACAGCTGGAACTGTTGTCGCATCTGATTTGCCGTGCGTTGCGCAAATAACGCCCACACGGTCACGGTTTACGGTGTGCTTGTTTCGATTCAGCAACGTTTAGGGTTATGATGAACCCAGAGCAAAAACCATTGTCATTCGCGGCCGCTAGCAGTTATGTTTACCCGTAGCGGCTGTTTTACGAATCCGAATCTCAATTATCAGGGGTGTCAAAATGGAAACAACTAAGCCTTCATTCCAGGACGTACTGGAGTTTGTTCGTCTGTTCCGTCGTAAGAACAAGCTGCAGCGTGAAATTCAGGACGTTGAGAAAAAGGTCCGTGACAACCAGAAACGCGTTCTGCTGCTGGACAACCTCAGCGACTACATCAAGCCAGGCATGAGCGTAGAAGCGATTCAGGGCATCATTGCCAGCATGAAAACCGACTATGAAGATCGCGTTGACGACTACATCATCAAAAACGCTGAACTCTCTAAAGAGCGTCGCGAGATCTCCAAGAAGCTGAAAGTGATGGGCGAACTGAAAACCGCCGAGCCGAAAGCAGAGTAAGATTTAAAAAGCGGTGGCCATCACCGCTTTTTTATTGTGCACAGAAAACCCCCAGCTAGGCTGGGGGTTCAGTAAAGCTTTCAGCTTTGAGTCGGTTCTAAAAACCCCTTTTGATTTGTTAAAACAGGTTGCGGTCTGGCAACTGCAAACATTCAACAAGAAATCAAAAGGGGGTCCCAATGAGGGACGAAAAGAGCTTAGCGCACACCCGATGGAACTGTAAATATCACATAGTTTTTGCGCCGA